>JAZRSO010000018.1:0-12978 GCA_045651525.1 Candidatus Enterousia sp.
GCTCCGCAGCCTTCGGGCAAGCCCTGTTTTATAGCAAACGGCTCCCCGACCAAAGTCGGGGGATTTTAACGACAAATGCCGCGTCTGCGGGCCACCACAGCCCCGAACCCAATTCCCATTGGATTCAAGGAAAGTGTACCGCGAGAAACAAATTAAATCAAGTTGATTATTCTCAATATAATCTATATGACTTTACTTTTCTTATTAGAATGTTATTATGACTAAGTATTATAATAGGAAAAACATGGCTATTTATCTAAATGCATATCCGCTTTTATTAAATATTACGCGACCGATCAAGGTTGCGAGTTTGGATTATTCTGAAGAACGGTTAAAACAACTAAAAGAAACTTTCGGAAACAAGTATATGTTTAGACGAAATGGGAATCGTGTTTTGTGTTTTTCACTAAATGAGAAATATGAAGATTTTGAAGACTCTTTGATGAATGTCGATTTAAGCAAAGATGATGCTGTTTTGATATTTTTAATAAAAAATGCATTTAAACGTTTAATAGATAACGCTAAAAGTAGCCAATCTTTTGGGTTTAATCCAATTCAGCTTCTGGGCAGTAAACCAATAAAGGGCATAACTACTGATAGTGAATTTCCTTTTTCTGTTGTACCTAAATATGAATTTGATATAAAGAAAATTGGACAGCATCTTTGTCTGGTTTGTGATAATTCAGCAAAGTTTATTACCCATCAGAAAGCTGATTATTTTTATGAACAAGGACTAGATTTAATCGGAAAGTCTATTTATGTAGAGATAAAGCCCGGCGTTCGGCAAATGATAGGAAAAATAGTATCTGTAGCTGATAATATGGCAAGATATGAAAATAATGTTTCAGTAATAGAAACAGTGAATTTGAAAGATGTCTTTATAGATACAAGTAACAATTCTGTTTCTGAATTTCTAAAACTTAAATATGGTACAAGAGCAGCAGCATGCAGAGAGCGTCTTGTTTCGCAAATAAAATCATACAATTCTGGGTACAATAAAATTGCAGAAATTGAAAAAATAATGAAATTTTTTCGTAAGCAACCATTTAACGTTATCGGCTCAATAGATGTTTCAATAGGAGATAAATTAGATGTATCAAATTTGGTTAAGGTTTTGGATAAACCTCAATTTTTGTTTGGACAAAATAATGGGGCTGATTGGCCAGACAAAGGAATTAAGCAATTTGGCCCCTATACAAAAAGCACATTTGATAGAAATAATCCCTCTATTTGTGTAATTTGTTCTCAATCACATCAAGGGGCGGTGGAACAGTTTGTACAAAAATTTTTGCATGGACTAAAGGGGCATAAAAGTTATGATAAAGGATTTGAAGATAGATTTTGCGTAGGCTGTTGTAAAGTAAAAACGTATACTTTCGCTAATGAAACACCAGAAAGCTATAAAAAAGCAATAGATCAAGCAATAGCAGATAAGGTAGAAGAAGGGGCTAAATGGGATTTGGCCCTAGTGCAATTATACGGAAATTTTAAAAACCTAAGGGGCAACAGTAACCCTTATTTTATAGCAAAATCTAAATTAATAGCACAAGAAATACCTGTACAAGGATTTTTGATCGATTTGTTAAATACCCCTGACTACAACTTAGGGTACTCTTTAAACAATTTGGCATTAGCAACGTATGCAAAAATGGGGGGGAGTCCGTGGTTGTTAAGATCTTCAGAAACAGTTGCACATGAAATAGTTGTCGGTATAGGAAGCGCTAATGTTTATGATGATGGACGTGTTATGGGTATCACCACTGTTTTTACGGGGGATGGGAGATATATCATTTCAAATAAATCCAAAGCTGTTATTCCAGAAAACTATAGAGATGAGTTAGGAAAAACGTTACATGATACAATATTAAAGTTAAGGGGTAGGCTTAATTTTATGGATGGAGATACAATCAGAATAATATTCCATTCAACCGTAAAGAAGTTCAATAAATATGAAATAGATGCAGTAAGAAATGTGATAAATGATTTTAGACAGTATAAAATCGAATATGCATTTGTAAAAATATCACAAAATCATTTGTTGGAATTATTTGATACAAGTAAAGAGTTTGTACCTAAGGGGAAATATAGTCCAACAAGGGGGCAAATAATTCATATTTCCGAAATAGAAACGATGTTATGTTTAAAGGGCGGCGAACAACTAAAGACTTCTAATAGTGGGCACCCGAAATGTATATTAGTTAGTTTGCATCCAGATTCTACGTTTAGGGATGTCGCGTATTTATCACGGCAAATATATAATTTTTCATTCCAGTCTTGGAGAAGTTATTTCCCGTCGTCTTTACCAGTGACAATATTATATTCAGATTTAATCGCTTTCTATTTGGGGGTATTTAAATCAATTCCGACGTGGGATGAGGGCTATATTAACAACAGGGCAGGAACTGCAAAATGGTTTTTATAAATGAACACCAAAATATTTACGAATTACGTGAATATCTACTGCATAGAGCAAAAACTTTAGAAAATAATGGAGATATCAAACAAGCTGTATTAGCTTATATGGGACTTAGCGATGGTGTTGAACCTGCTTATGGGGCAGAAGCAACGGAAGTTGCCGTTAACGGATTCCTTGGTAAAGCGTGTAAGGAACAAATAGATAAAATTATAGGAATGGCACATGAACTTGACGGAGTGCCGATGCCGTGGAAGTCTGATATTTGGATTATGTTAGGTCTAAAATTAGCAGTCTTAACTATTAATGATAAGTTTATTTCTGATAGATTTATAATATGGGCGAAAGAAGGAATAAAAAGCCAGCTAGAAGGGAAGAGGTATTCAAAAATAGAGCAGTCAATCGCACACTTTGTAATTAACGAACTTAATCCAAATGATCCATCCGAGTCAAGTGTAGCGATATTATTTTTGTATCATAAGAAACTAATTACTGATATAAATGATTCAAGTGCCAATTTTTTGCAGGAGTTTAAAACTTTGCAAGATTCAGTAGCGCCATTGGAATTGGCTATGGCGGTGTATGTATTTGATTCTATAAATGAAGAGGCTGCAATTGTTCCGCCTCAAGAATGGAAAAGTGAAGATTTATATGCCTATTTAAAACGTATTCCTTATGGATTAAATTGTTGGACTTGGGAAGACACAGAAAGAAAGCGCGGAGACGAACCAGTCAAATGGTATATTGGCAATGAGTATCATGTCCAAAATCTCTTAGCCGTTTTATTGATGCCAATATTCCCTAAATTGAATAAGGAATTGAACATAGGTCAAGTAGGACATAAGAATCCGAGAGCTGATCTATTTGTACCAGAGTTAAATACAATAATTGAAGTGAAGTACAGAAAAGATGCAAAAAAACGTTTTTCCCAGTTTACGGATGAGTTAGCTGCTGATAGAAGTTTATACAAAGCACAAGGAAGTGGTTACGAGAATTCAAAACTGATAGCTTTTTTATGGGATTCGGCTGCAACCACGGAAGAGTATGAAAAATTTAGGCAAGGAATATTAAAAATGGATTATGATGAGTGTATAATAATTCCTGCTCCATCGTTTATGCGTTAATATATTTGTGTCATAGGCAATATTTATTCCCTGTTCTTTGTTTAGGGAAATTTTTTACGGGAAGTGGAGAATATGCGACTTAGGCGCAGTGCAAAATTGGTTTTTGGGACAAAAATGGCAAAATTTCCCTGTAAATTCCCTGATGTTGTATGCAAAAGACCGTAGAAATGTCTTACTCCGCCATAAAAATCAAACACCCCTTGTGGGTGTTTTATTTTTATTTGTGGTGGTCGGATGAGAACCCCCGACCCAAGCAACGCAAGTTGCGTGGGGGTTCGAGCCGTAGGCGAAAGGGACCCATGGAGTGAAAACGAACATGGGAATTACAATCCCTCACCATCCGCCAGTAATAAAAAAACACCCCTTGCGGGTGTGTTTTTATTACCGTCGAATGGCATCGGGCTCGAACCGCAACATAGTTGCCTTGGTTCGACAACAAGTAGATTTTGGAAGTGTAACGCACCAAAATCGTTACGTTTGCCCCGCAGACACGAAGTGTCGAGGGTATCCCTTCGTCTCCGCAAAAAACGGTCTTTCGACCGTTTTATTTTTTTATCGTACTTTTTGTGGCATAATCAAAAAAATTTGATTTTTCAAATTTGTGCTACCTACATTTTTACGATTATTTCTTTTTAATAGTTTTCTTTCTAGTTCAGCTGTTTGAGTTTCCTCAACATTAACCGTTTTGCTTTCTAGTTCAGCTGCTTGAGTTTCCTCAACATTAACCGTTTTGCTTTCTGGTTCGGTTGTTTTTTGTTCTTCAACAAATTCATTTTGATTTTCATCATTCTTTTTATCAAATAACCAAGAAAAAGAAAATAAATCTTTCCATCTTTTTATTCTGTAATTTTTTAATTCTAATTTTGCATTTTGATATTTTTCTTCACATTGTTCAACCAAATCTCTTGCTTTGCGCCATTCGTTTCTAGATTTTATAAGATGCCCATATTGCCACGAATAAGCACATTTTTTACAAGCGTCTGGCAATTCATCAGCAAAAACTTGACAATGTTTACAATACTTTACTTCTGTATCACACCCACAAACAGAAGATTGCCAATACCAATGACCAAGCCAAACTAAATTATCGTCTTCGGTTATTGTTTGCCTGCACCCTTTACAATCTGCAAATTCGTTTACTTCTCTGGACAAAAACCTTTCTGCAATCTCAAAATTTTTATATGTTTCATCCGATTGTTCTTTTGCGGATTTCAGTTCTGCTTCAGATTGTTTTAAGTTTTGTATTAAAATTTTGTTTTGTAAGTTCATTTTTTTTAACCTTTTCTCAAAAGATAACACAAAAAAATAACCTGTCAACATATTTTAATATCTATAACAAAATTGCCAAGGTCTGATAATAGCTATATTATATATGAAATACCGTTCTTTTTTACAACTCCGCCAGTAATAAAACCACACCCCTTGCGGGTGTGTTTTTATTACCGTCGAATGGCATCGGGTTCGAACCGCAACACAGTTGCCTTGGTTCGACAACAAGTAGATTTTGGCAGTGCAAACGCGCCAAAATCGTCACGGTTGCCCCGCAGGCACAACGTGCCGAGGGAATACTCACCATCCGCCAATGAGACGTTTTTTGTTTTCTTTTTCTTTCTATTTTATTATCATGCGCTTAGCAAAGGGGGATTTATGGAATACTTGGATATTTATGACGAATACATGAATAAAATCGGACAAGAACACCGCGATATAGTTCACCAAAACGGTTTATGGCACAAGACTGTTCATTGTTGGATGTATGATAATGCTGGTAATATCTATTTTCAAATTCGTGCGGATTCTGAAAAACTTTATACAACTGCATCGGGGCATGTTTTGTCTGGCGAAACGGTACGTGATGCTTTTCGTCGTGAGATTCGCGAAGAAATAGGATTAGACATGAATGTATCTGATGCAATTCCTTTGGAAATTGTATTCTGGCGCCAAGATAAACCGCATAAAAATTGGTATGACCGCGCATTTGCTCATATTTATGCAAATAAAATACCAACAGAATTTACAGATTTTCATTTTCAACCAGACGAAGTTGCAGGATTAGTTCGTATAAACGCAAAAGATTGCTTGGATTTGTTGATGGACAAAAATATATCTGTGCGTGCGACAAAAATTACAGCCGACAAAACAATAGAAGTAGATATTACTAAAAACGATTTTTTGGCTGCACCAAATGAAACACCTGTCGTTAAATACGGTTTTGTATTACAGAGCATTATTCAACACTTGCATATTTAGGTATGGGAAAGTTCGCAACAGAATTTATCGTCGCCATAAAAATCAAACACCCCTTGTGGGTGTTTTTTATTCCACTTGAAAATCGCGTTTTTTAATGATAATATTATCTTTGTCATATGGCATGGTGTTGTATGACCGCGGATTTAAATCCTTACTTGTCCTGCGTCAATGGACTAAAACAGGAGTCTTAAAATGTTAAAAACTGCAGAAGCGGTGTCACTGGGACACCCAGATAAAATTTCCGATTATATTTCATCTTATATCTTGGATCGTATGATTGAAATGGACAGTTCCGTCAAATACGCGGTCGAAGTTATGGTCAAAGACAATACTGTTGTCTTGGGCGGGGAAATCACAGGCGACGTTGATTTATCAAACGTATGCGAATACGTTAAATCTGCGCTGCGTGAAATCGGATATGACAGTCATTATTCATCCATTTGGGGTGATTATGCAATCAATATAAACAAACTGAACGTTATAAATCTTGTCGGCGTGCAATCGCCAGACATAAACCGTGGCGTTGCAGGTGGCGCATGGGGCGACCAAGGTGTATTCGTTGGTTACGCATGTCATGGGCCAGATAACATCAATCTGGAATTATATCTGGCGCGCAAGTTAAACCGTGCGTTGTATGACCTGGCCAAGGATTCTGATAATTTGGGGCTGGACATAAAAACACAAATCACGGTTGATGAACATGGCAAGATAAAAACTGCGATTGTTGCAATTCCAATGTTGCAACAACAAGACCTGACACAATTTATCATTGACGCATTGGGTCAAACGCCGGTTGATATTATTGTCAACGGTACAGGGATTTATACGTATCATTCGTCTATTGCAGATTGTGGTGTAACAGGCCGAAAACTGGCATGCGATTTTTATTCAACCGCATCGCCAATTGGCGGTGGTTCACCATGGACCAAGGACGCAACCAAGGCCGATTTAACGCTGAATTTATATGCGCGATATCTGGCACTGGAAAATCTGGGCCGGAACGATGAATGCTGGGTATATTTATCGTCGTGTATTGGGCAGAAACTGTTGCCCAGCGGACTGATAAAAACAATCCGCAACGGTGTAATTACAGAACGCGATTTGTTCTGTATCCACCCGCCACGTGAATTGATAAAATTCTTGGGACTGGACAAACCAATATACACCAAACTGTGCACACGGGGCCTGCAATCATTACAGGTCGTACCAAACGCAGTACACGAATAACCCACACCCCAATCGGGGTGTTTTTTATTTTACAGAATCATCGTGAATCAGGTATTCAACGCCGTCAATTTTTACATGTAATGCGCGTTGGGCATTTGCCGACATTTTTAAATCTGGGTTATCAATAATCGGTGTTGCGTTGGCGGAATAAACATTGTCCCCAAATTTAACGTATAACCGATGTTCTGTGGGCGCCGCGGGCGATTTATGCACATACAAAAAATCGCCCCCAACATATAATTTACGCCCACATTGACTTTCCGCCCACATACCCACCGGCGCATATGGATGAGTTTCGGGGCAGGGCAAAATCCCCTGGGTTACGGTTTCATTAAAAGTATATGTTCCACCAGCGCAATAGTTGTCGTTTAAACAAGGTCTGCAACCTTCTGTATCATTTATCCAATCATTACCCGCCGGCAGATAAAAACCAGCGGAACAGGTATAAACAATTGGTTCAAATATAGCAGTCAAACTTTGACTAAACCCGGCAGAACAACTGCCGATTGCGTCCTGAACCAATATATCACCTTCGGCGATACCCTGGGTGTTTGTTGCACTAAAAGAATATTCGCCCCCGGGACATGTATATTCTGATGGACATTTTTCACAAGAAATTGCGCCTGCAGGTAAAAAGTAACTATTTGCACAATTATAAGTAATAGGTTCAAAGATAGCACTGTAAGAATAAGTATTACCACAATCATTAGCAATGTCTTGTGTTATCATCCCACTTGAAAAAGCAGGCAAAGTAAAAAATATTATTAAAACAAATGGCAAAACAATCATATTATTCTGTTATTTGAGTTTCAGGTTTCCAACCAGCTTTTCCATCAATTTCCCAAATGCCGTGATATACAAATTTCCATTTTTCGTGATGTTCGCAACCTAAATACACATGAGTCTTTATGCTGCTATAAAACGATTTGAGCACCAAATCGCCTGTATTATAAAAAGCACCATTCTTATAAACAGAATCCGTCTTCGCATAAATGCTGACATACCAATCGTCCCGTGTAAAATAAATAGATAAGATGTCACTTGCAGCATTACAGCCTTTCTCGCAGTTCTTTAAATTTAAATTATTTAAAGAGCCGTTATATGTAACATCGATGTACGGATTTTGTCCATCATAATAACCCTGTAAGAATATATCATGTGAACAATACCCCGAGGAGTTTTTTACAATAATATAGTCTCCTTTTTTTGGTTCATTATTATTATAAAAATCAGTGTTGTACAACAAGGGGTCACTCGGTATCTCCTCCCAAGTAGCAAACGTACCCCTATCAAAATGAACCGCTTGCCACCCTTTGAAAATATGTCCTCTTTTTGTTGGGGCGCTTGGCAATATTACATTGTCACCGATTTCACAAGTTGTTGTTGTATATAATTGATTATCCGCACCCCAATTTATTGTTATTTGTTCTGCAATTGCGGTGGTTGCGATAAATACCGCGGATAAAAACAATATAATTCTTTTCATAACATCCCCCAAAAAATTGTATCAAAAAACCGCCAAGGAATGACGGTCGGGGAGTTGGTAATCACTTCATCGTTGATTCTGTTGCTTTTGGGTTACCCCTGTTGTATGGCAAACAGCCCCCCGACACTTACAGTCAGGGATAAATAACGACACAAAACCACAGGAAGCATATCGGATTCACGATACGCCACAGTTTTGTACCGGATGAAGTGGGCCTACCACAGCCCCGAACCCAATTCCCATCAGGTTCATTTTGATTATAACACACATATAAACAAATTTCAAAAAATAATACAGATTCTATTGTTTTTTCTGTTGTTATTTTTTTTTAAATGTTCTAAATTTTTAATGCTATGAGTAAGGAAATTATCGAAAATATTGATTCACAACAGTTGTCAGATGCGTTGTCTGAACGCTATCTGTCGTATGCGGTCAGTACGATTGTATCGCGCGCGTTGCCTGATGTTCGCGATGGGTTAAAGCCCGTACACCGTCGTATTTTATATTCTATGTTGCGTCAGAAATTGTCGCCAAATGCCGCTTTTCGTAAGTGTGCAACGGTTGTCGGTGACGTGCTGGGTCACTATCACCCACATGGGGACAGTTCTGTATATGACGCAATGGTTCGCCTGGCCCAGGACTTTTCTGTACGTTATCCATTGATTGATGGTCAGGGGAACTTTGGTAATATTGACGGCGACCCCCAGGCGGCATATGGATATACAGAAACCAAAATGACCGAAGCGGCCATGTTGATTATGGAAGGGCTGGATGAAAACAGTGTTGATATGATGCCGAACTTTGACGGCACAACATTGGAACCGGTTGTTATGCCGGGGGCGTTTCCAAATCTGTTGGCAAATGGTGGTATGGGTATTGCGGTTGGTATGGCAACAAATATTCCAACACATAATGTAGCGGAGGTTTGTGATGCCCTGAATCTGGTTGTGGATAAACCTGATGCGACAACCGCCCAGATTATGAAAAAGATGGTTGGACCCGATTTTCCAACAGGTGGCGTTTTAATTGATGGTTTTGAAACCATTGTTAAAAACTATGACACGGGCAAGGGCGCATTTCGTATTCGTGCCAAATGGGAAATTGAAAATCTGGAACGTGGTGGCTGGCAGGTTGTAATATCTGAAATTCCATACGGTATTGTAAAGTCCAAGTTGGTTGAACAAATTGCAACATTGATTGATGCGAAAAAGTTGCCACTTGTTGACGATATTGTTGATGAATCAACCACAGATGTTCGTATTGTTATCACGCCAAAGTCGCGCAATATACCTGCGGATAAAATGATGGCACACTTGTTTGCGATGTCTGATTTAGAATATCGCTTTAACATGAACTTTAATGTTATTGATTCGCATGGTGCACCGCGTGTAATGCCGATTGGCGATGTGTTGCGTGAATTTATCGCGCATCAAAAAGATGTATTGCGTCGTCGTACCCAATGGCGTTTGAATAACATCGCACGCAGATTGGAAATCTTGGGTGGGTTGCTGGTTGTGTACTTGAATCTGGACAGGGTAATTGAAATCATCAGAAACGAAGACGATGCCAAGGGCGTATTGATGGCTGAATTCAATCTGACAGAAATTCAGGTCGAAGCGATATTGAATACACGCCTGCGTTCGCTGCGTAAACTGGAAGAAATGGAAATCAAACGCGAAGATGCCGCCCTGCGCGCAGAACAAGAACAATTACAGGCCTTGTTGGCCAGCGAAGATGCCCAAAACGAACAGTTAAAGGCATGGTTTAACGATATCAAAAAGACATACGATAAAAAGACTAAACTGGGGCGCCGTCGCACAACATGGGCAGAACAGACAGAAGAAATCGTCGTAAACGCAGATGAATTTATTGAAAAAGAACCGCTGACAATTATCTTGTCAACAATGGGCTGGATACGCGCAGCCAAGGGGCATTTGGACTTAAATGCGCTGGATATGAAATTCAAAGAAGGCGACGAATTGCAAACTGCGTTCCACGCTATGTCCACTGACAAGATAAACTTGTTTGTGTCCAGTGGTAAAATGTTTACATTGGTGGCAAATGATTTGCCATCGGCACGTGGTTTTGGTGAATCTGTGCGTATGATGGCAGATATCGGTGCAGACGAAGAAATCGTTCATGCGTTTGTGCTGGATACAAATGCCAAGTATTTATTGGCAACCCGTCATGGAAATGGATTTATTATATCTGGGGAAAATTGCTTGGCCCAGACGAAAAATGGTAAACAGGTTATGAATATTGACGGCAAGAATACCGCGCATATGTGCGTGCCTGTAAATGGCGATATGATTGCGATGTCTGGTTCAAATGACAAACTGTTGATATTTACAACTGCTGAAATCCCAGAAATGTCCAGGGGCAAGGGCGTAATCTTGCAGAAATATAATGCGGAACGCACATTTATCTTGGATATAATGTTCTTTAATGAATCTGATGGTTTCGGATGGACGACTGGTCGTGGCACAACCAAGATGGACAATTGGTCACCATGGCGTGGCAAACGCGCATCCCAGGGTCGCACAGTCCCTGTTGGATTCCCACGCAGCGGTAAATTTGGAAAATAAAAATCCCCAAATGGGGATTTTTTTATCGTGTCAACTGATGTAATGCGGTATCAATAGCGCGCATATAAGATTGTATGCTTTGTATTTTTTGTTGTTTGTTTCCTTCGCTGTCATCAGATGTACAAATGCCGGCAAGTTTTACTGCCAGTTCTTGTTTGTTTGACACCAGTCTGGTAAGTTTATCTTGTGTTTTTTGTTGTTCGTGTCTGTATATTGTTCTGTTTAGCGCGTACCACAATTTACGAAATTTTTCTATGTGTTGGTCACTGGTATAGTGTTCGTCCATCAGCAGCAAAAAGCGCGCCATATCAACAGACTTGGTATTATTTAATAGCATGCTATCCTCTTTTTGTTTCTGACTAAAAATCCCCCAACTGGGGGATTTTTTTATTTTGCTTCGTCTTCTGGGATAACAGAAACAGTTTTTCTGTCGCCGTTGCCCTTTTTGAACTTAACGATGCCGGCGATTTTAGCAAAGATTGTGTGATCTTTACCTATACCAACATTCAAGCCTGGGTGTACAGATGTACCACGTTGGCGAATAATGATATTGCCTGGGATAACACGGCTGCCACCAGCTTTTTTAACGCCTAATCTGCGTCCTGCAGAGTCGCGTCCGTTCGAAGATGCCGAACCAGCTTTCTTATGTGCCATAGTCTATACTCCTTAGGCTTTGATATCTGTTATTTTCAAAACAGTAATGAACTGACGGTGACCGGCAGTGCGGCGATAATTTTGGCGACGTTTTTTCTTGAAAACCAAAATTTTGTCAGCGCGTTTCTGTTCAACTACTTCTGCGACAACCTTGGCGCCTTCAACGAATGGGGTACCAACCTTGTCACCGACCATTAATACTTGGTCAAATTCAACTGAACCTGTGGCATTCAGTTTTTCAACCTTGATAATATCGCCGTTTGCAACGCGATATTGTTTGCCACCAGTTTGAAAGATTGCATATGTGCTCATATTCTTTCTCTTGTTTTTCTTGTTTTATTGTAACTTATTTTCGTGTTTTGACGAAAAGTTTATGCAAATTATATGTAATTTATATATAAAGTCAAGCGTTTTGTAGAAAAAATTATGCAAAATAATAAAAAAGACATAAAAAATCCCCAGTTGGGGAAATTTTTTATAGCAAGCCCATAAAACGTTTAGTGAGGCATTTTTGCTTCTGTAAACACAACATGCTTGCGCAATTTTTTGTCATATTTACGGAATTTCATTTTGCCCTGTGTGTTTTCAGACTTTGTGTTTTTAGTTGTGATATAGAACACGCCAGTTTCAGCGTTTCTCAACTGTACAACTTCTTTGCTGCCTTTTTTAGATGCCATTTTATTTGCCTTTTATCTTTATTCTGCGACCGATTTTAGGGTATATATAACAAAAAATCAAGTCTTTTTTGCAAAAAATGTTTTTTTGTGTCCCAGATTTTGTTGTTTTTAGTGAATTTCCCGCCCGTGGGGCGCAAAGCGGACGGGAATAGCGGTAAAAAAAGTTCCCCTCCGACGCCGGGGCGTCCCGCCCCCGCGGGGAGGGGTGTCACGCAGTGACGGGGTGGGTTTGTTGTTTTTTGTCATTCCCGCGCAGGCGGGAATAGGGTCTATACAGTGCGAGCGTAGCGAGCCAAAAATGAATATTGCGCAAGCTTAAACATTATAAATTTAATAGTCCCTATCCCTGCCTACGCAGGGATGACAAAAGGGGAATGCAGGGAATGACAAAAAAATGCCTTCGCTTACGCGCGGCCTGGACACTCAATTTTCCTAATTGGCAAAGCCAATAAGTAAAATAAACTTTAGTGCTTTCCGTCCGTCTTCGCTTACGCGCGGCCTGGACACTCAATTTTCCTAATTGGCAAAGCCAATAAGTAAAATAAACTTTAGTGCTTTCCGT
>JAZRSO010000019.1:0-11247 GCA_045651525.1 Candidatus Enterousia sp.
CGACCTGCCAAGGCCTCGTCCTGGGGTAACATTTGACCCTTGTCATTTGTGTATGAACCCATAGCGCCACTGGGTTTGCCACCTTCGGCCGCAGACAGACATGTTGACACGCCATATATGCGACCGTATGAAAAGACAGCCCACCATGTTGCCTCGGCCGCGTTATTACCATTTCCGGTGCCATTGATATTGCTGTCCAGTGGGATTACAATTGTGTCATTTCGTGCACACATTTCCGTCGCAATTGCCGGTAATGATAACAACACCCCAACCAATAAATATATTACTTTTTTCATAACATCTCCTTTGCTCTTTTTACTTCTTCTTTGTCACGCCTAGCGAAGGCGGGAATCCACTGCGTCGCAGACAATTTTTCTTTTACCCCTGCGGGATTGTACCCACCCCGTCCGCTTCGCGGCCACCCCTCCCCGCAGGGGGCGGAACGCCCCGGCGACGGAGGGGAACTTGTCACCGGTTTTAAGTTCTCCTCCCTGGGAGGAGTACGCCGTAGCCGGGAGCTGGGTATGACAGAGTTTTTTTCTTTTTGTCACGCCTAGCGCAGGCGTGACAATGTTTTTTCCAACACTAACCACTTACCACACCGCGTCTATCAGTGCGTTGCGGACGTATCTGCCATTACTCATTTGTGTATTCGTCGCAAAACCATTCGCACAATATGTGGTACATTCTGAAGCACATGTTTCTGTATCCGCATATTCATGCACATATACCCACCAAGACGTCATTGGGCCACTTAATTTACACCAACACTTTGTCCCATGATTAGATGCACGCATCATAACAAACGTATTCGTGTCTCCTGGAACTGCCGTACCACCATCATAACTGGAACCATCAGGGGCAGATTTTATTGACAATTCGGTACATGCAGCAGCCCCATTTATTATATTTGTGCCACTGCCATCATACTTACCCCCACTAAAAATATCGTACGGCAATGTCACAGACCAATGATTTCCAGAAATTTCGGCAACTGTGCCATCTTTGTCTTTGTGCAGAACCAATACAACCGCATTGGTCGTATCACATATTGTATTCGTTTCATTTGCATAACCCGCAAATGTACATAACGCAAATAGTATAAATATTTTGTATTTCATTTCCCTTTTCCCCTTTTTTATTTTGTACTGTAATACAGTGTATTTTGATACAGAACATTTAATGCGTCCGTTTGTTTTTCTGTGGTCAGATTCATATGACACACCTGTTTATCAGAAAATCTGATATGTAACGCAGGTGTCGTATATGAATTTTTCCACAATGGAATCGTGATATTCATATCATCATTTATAATGCGAAGGCGCTTTATCTCGCCATCCAGTTTACAATATTCCATACATGCACCTGTATTACTGTACGCGAAACCATAATTACACAATATGGCACACATATAATTATCAGGATGTAACGGCGAACGTATATCAGACGCATCCAGCACAGACATATCAATATTCTGACAGTCATTTAATACATGGTATGGAATCGAACCTTCTGAACATTGCGAATCTGTGGGCTTTGCAAAACGATTCATGGTTATTTTATAATATCCGTCCATTGTGCCCAAACAATCTTGTTCCAACATTTTCTTGTAGGTACTTACAGCAGATGAAATTTTACTGAACGAAAACGAAAACGGATAATAATTGTCCATTTCATTACTGGTTTCAACAAAACTGGCTAAACATGCAGAACCATATGCCGCACCACCATCACACAAACCGTCTGCCGTATAAAAGACAGAATCCGTCGCATGACCAATAGCAGAAAAAAATACATCAAACGGATAATAATTGTCCATTTCATTACTGGTTTCAACAAAACTGGCTAAACACGCAGAACCATATACCGCACCACCATCACACAAACCGCCTGCTGTATAAAAGACAGAATCCGTCGCATGACCAATTGTGCTGAATGTAAAATTTTCTTCCGCAACCGCAGAATAACAAACGCACAAAACAAATAAAATCACCCACATTCCCCGCATATCAAATACGCCAAACGTTCCCTTTCCTTTCTTGGTGGGGGCAATATAGGTTTCGGTCGGAAATATTGCCCCAAACAAAAAACCACCGAAAAATTTTCAAGTGGTTGGAGGTTCGAAACTACATCTAACGAAATAGCGGGCTTATTCAATATATTCACCGCCCTCCAACCCAGGGTTGGAGTAGTTATTCATACGTTAGATAGAGGTTTCGACGCCCCGGCAGCAGAATACCTGCTGATACAATTATTTTATAATATGAAGACAATTTTTACAACCGAAAAAATCCCCCATTTGGGGGATTTTTAGATTTTTTCAACATAATCTACATCTATTTCTGTATCAAATATACCCCTGTCAACGTCGCCGTATATTTTAACAGTATCCGATTCATTTACGGTCTGACCACGCCAACCATCGTCATCTATTTCAATCGTTATTGAATCTGTACCGTCTTGGAACAGATATTTATCATCGCCCATACGCTGAACAATCTGCCCCACAACAACAACAGGCACACCATCACGCATTTCATTTACCTGGGCAATTGTAACGATTGTTTCATCACCACCAACAAAACCGCCCTTGCCCATTGGTTTGGTATGATTTTTTGCTGGCTTTTGCTGTTGTTGAACAACAGGTTCTTCGACAGTCGTAACAATACCATAATATTCCGCATTTGCACCACCGATTACAAGTATCGCAGTCAACGCAGATAAACATATTTTTTTCATATTTTCCCCCTTGGTTATTTACACAAAAACAATATATCACAACGCAATTAAAAAATATCTAGGAACCTTATCTAAACCTTGACAAAGCGTTTGTTTGTACTATATTTATAGTGTGTGGGTGTGATTACCCGCCAACAGCGGAGAAAATATGACGAATCGAAACAGATTTTTATCGGCTTTTATTTGTTGTGCAATTATGATTGTACCTGCCATGGCGCGCACAAACGACTGTGCCAATGACGTCTTTCGCAGACAAAACCCAGACATTTGCACACAACAGCGGACTAAATCCGTTGCCAAAACAGTCGGTATCACGGGTGGCACTGTCGCATTATTAGGTGGCACAATTGCATTGATTGGTATGTCTTCTTCGGATGAACGCAAACCTGCCCCTGTTACGACACACACAACAACAACCCGCGAATCTTATTCAGAAGTCGGCGATGACGTTGACCTGGCCCGTTTGGCAACTGTCAAAGACCATGCTGCCTATGCACGAAACAGCGACCAATACGACCAAATCAGACTAAGTTATTCTTTGGCACGCGGATACACAGGAAAAAATTCCACCGTTGCAGTATTTGATTCCGGCGAAAACGCCTGGCACGGCAGAAATGTCGCAAATCTTGTCACAGAACAAGTCGCCCCTGATGCCAATGTCGTTTCTTATACCGTTTCTGATATACACGGAAACTTTAAAGACTTTGATGAAATCGGCAATATTATTTCATCTGCATCGGACGCACATATTTATAATTTCAGCTGGTCCACATCTGGCATATACGCAAACCATATACACAATAAAAATCAACTGATTGCGATTACAGATGAAAACTTTGTAAATTCACTAACACACGCTGCAACCAACAAAGACGCAATATTCGTATGGGCAGCTGGCAACGACGCCAAGGCACAATCCAGTGCATTTTCTGCACTGCCAAACATTGCCCCAGAAACAAACGGACACTTTGTAAACGTTGTCGCATGGGACGATGAAACAGGCGCACTGGCTGATTTCAGTAACGCATGCGGAACCGCAACAATGAACTTTTGCATTACTGCGCCGGGCACAAATCTGCATTCACAAAAGACAAGTCTGACACTGGACGGCACCAGTTTTGCAGCCCCGATTGTATCTGCGGCAATCGCAGTAATTCGTGAAGCATTCCCATACATGAACGCAACCGAAGTCACAAACCTGTTATTTACAACTGCGCGTGATTTGGGCGATATTGGGGTTGACGCAATATATGGCCATGGTATGCTGGATATGGAACGCGCAACCAGACCTGTGGGTGCAACGACTGTACCAACATCAGACGGCACAAATATTGCAATGCAACCTGCCCGTGTCAGCAGTACAATCGCACATCAGATAAAGGCTGCAAATGTAAAATTCTCGTTTGTGGACAGTTTTGGTCGCGCATTTGAAACAAACCTGAACGACAACATTTCTGTAAAACAGCGCGGAATTGGATTTGAACGCCTGCGCCAATCAGACGATAAAATTGTAAAATTCGGCAACTTTGAATTTGGTGTAAAAAATACAGATATGCTGATGGCAAGCGGTCTGTTGGAAACAGACTCTGAAAATTATATCAGCTTTGTCGGATTTAATAACGATATTCAAATCGGCAAATTTAACCTGTTTTATAATACTACGATTGGCACAATGACACCACATGCGTCAGCAGAATCTGTTATCTCAGGCTTTTCAAACCTGACGACAATGTCTGCAAAACTGGGTGTAAAAATTGATAATTTTGAATTATCAATCGGCACACCAGACACAATAATTGACGGCAACGTGTACTTGAACACATTGCACAGTCGCGACGCGTCAGGAAAATACATCTTTCAACAGCACAGTATCGATATGGCAAGTCGTCCATCTGTTGAATTTAATGCATCTTATAAGTTTATGACCGCAGGATTCGTTGACAATCCATACGGAACAGATGAATTTTACTTCTTGGCCAAGACAAAAATCAGTTTCTAAAAAAGCCTTGCATTTTTCTGATATAATTGCTCAAATAAATCATAGGAAAAAATAATATAAACAAAGGAAGCGATTATGGCAGGAAGTATAAATAAAGTCATCTTGGTTGGAAATATCGGTCAAGAACCACAGGTTCGCACAATGGGCAGTGGTCAGAAAGTCGTCAGTTTTTCATTGGCAACATCTGAACGTTGGCGCGACCGCGCAACAGGCGAACAAAAAGAACAAACAGAATGGCATCGCGTTGTTATCTTTAATTCTAACTTGGTCGAAGTTGCAGAACGTATGTTGCAAAAAGGTACAAAATTATATCTAGAAGGTTCCCTGCGTACACGCAAATGGCAAAATCAATCTGGCGCAGACGTATTCACAACCGAAGTTGTATTGAATCAATTCGCAGGTCAAATGGTTATCTTGTCTGGTGCAAAAACGATGGACGGCGCATCTGGTGGCGATTACAGCGCACCATCACCACAACCACGCGAAGAAGTATCTGTATCTGAAATCGGCGACGATATTCCATTCTAAAAAATCCCCGTTTGGGGATTTTTTTTGGACATTATTCCCGTATAATATGATTGACACAATTTGTAAAAATTTACTACACTCATATCAAAGGCAGGGAAATATTATAAATGAGCAAACATTTTCACGCGGCTCTTAACCGAATGGCTTTATTTACAGCAATGATAATTGCTGGGGTTTTGTATTTCGGTCCAGAATTTATGGAAATTGCGACTGCGAACATTTGGTTAAATGGCATTATTATTGGAACAGCGATATTTGGAATTGGGTTATGCTTTACCCAGATATTCCAATTACTGCCCGAAAACAAATGGTTATCAGAATTTATATCTGGCCGTCGTGGCATTGCGTTACCGCCATATTTTCTGCGTCCTGTGGCACAAATATTATACGCAAATCCACGTCGCATATCTGCTGCAACATTGGATACGGTTACCGATATAACCGTTATGCGTTTCGAAGACGCGCGCGAATCGGTACGCTATATCACAAACACATTGATATTTTTGGGATTGCTGGGGACATTCTGGGGGCTAATTTTAACGGTCAGCGGATTTGCAGAAATGATATCATCGCTAAACTTTGCCGACGAATCAGTTTTAACATCTGTTCAGGTTGGCGTCGCAAAACCATTATCGGGCATGACAACTGCATTTACCAGCTCTTTACTGGGATTGGGTGGCAGTTTGATTATCAGTTTCTTGGCGTTACAGGTGCAAATTGCCCAAAACGCAATTTTCCGCAATTTGTCTGACTTTTTATCTGCCAAAACAAATGAAAAGCCAGTCGAAGAAGTCGCACGCATATTGCCACAGATAAACTTAACAACACATGAATTGACTAAACATGTTCAATCACTGACCGATATGTGATTGAATAAACAAAAAGAACGAGAGAGAGAGAGAAAAAACAATGATGAACATTCGTTATCGCAATAATACCAACGCATGGCCAGGTTTTGTGGATTTGTTTTCCAACTTGGTAATTATATTGATATTTTTACTGATTATGTTCTTGCTGTTGTGGACAACGACCAGCGTATTTAACAAAACAACCGGCACACGTGCGGTTGCAGAACTAAAACAGGCAAATGCAGAACAGGCACAAACCATTGAACAAATGGAATCTTATAAACGCGAAGCGAATCGCCTGTTACTGTTGGCACGTGACGAACTGGAAAACATGGATTTAAGTACCGAAGACCTGATAAACGCATACGAAATTAAAATCGGTGAAATGCAATCTGAAATCGACCAACTGATAACAGAATTAAATCAGGCAACCGTCAGCAAAGACCAATCTGTGGCATTGGAACAAGAACGCAAGCTGTTGCAAGATATGATGTCTGCCCAACGTGCAGAATTGACAGAACAATTGGAAAAACTGCAAGCAGCCCTGGACGCCGCCGAAGAAAAATCACGCAACCAAGAAATTGAATATGTTGAAATGTCAACCCGCCTGAACAAGGCATTGGCGGACAAGGTTGCCGAATTAAACGACGTTTCTAAATATCAGTCTGCGTTTTACAAGGCAATTAAATTGGCAATGGGCGACCAGACAGACATAACCGCGGACGGCGACAGATTTATCATCAACAGTGATATTTTGTTCCCAAGTGGTTCATACAAATTATCTGCGGCCGGCAAACAGCAATTAAAAACAATTGCAAAAGCCATCCAAGATATGGAAGCAAAAATCCCATCTGATGTTGATTGGATTATTCGTGTTGACGGGCACACTGATAACAAACAGGTTATATCTGGTACACGCGGTTACAGAAACAACACACAATTATCATTACTGCGTGCATCTGCAGTGGTAAATGAATTGACCAAAGACGGCGTATCAAAACTGCGTTTAATCCCAACGGGCTTTGGCGATATGTATCCAATCGCCACTGGTACTGACAAGGCCAGCCTGCAAAAGAACCGCCGCATTGAATTACAACTGACAAACAGATAAAAAACCGCCATTTTGGCGGTTTTTTATGATATTCTGCGGCGCAATGCGCCAAACAAAGCAAACCCCAACAGCAACACCATTATAAAGATAAATATACCGGTGGCCGTTTGTTCATATTCTGCAAACGGCAAACGAACATTCATACCGTAATATCCAACAATAACAGTTGGCACAACCAATATAATATTCCACATGGTCAGTCTGTTAATGTTCGTATTTGAATCCATATTAATGACACTTTCAAATGTTTCTTTGATTGATTTCAACATTTTACTGTACGATGTCACAACTTCGGTCGCCTGTGCTAATTCAATACGCGCGTCTTCGGCAAGTTCGGCTGCATCATCTGTTTTAACAAACCCACGAACCTTTTCCAATTTATCCAACACCGCCACATTACCCTTGATACCCGCCATATACAGCGTGTAACTGTTTTCAACATCCAGCAAGTCCATCAATTCTTTTTTACGAATACGTTCTTGCAAAACACGTTTTGATGCCAAGACACGTTTATTTAATTCTTTTAACATACGCAAATACGATTCCGCGATATAGTACATAATATTCAAGATAAATTCTTCGCGTGATGTTTTTTCATGCTTTTTAATTTTATCCAGCAAGTCACATCTTTTACGACATACTGTTATAACCTGATTAGACGACAAAATAATAGACAGCGGTTCTGTATGCCACAGCGTATAATTTTCACGATTTATAATTGGGAAACGCACGATTATAACCTTGTAATCGTCTTCTACTTCTAATCTTGGCTGTTCATCAGGGTCCAAAATGTCAGATATAGTATCTTCGTCAATTTTGTATTCTGTTTGCAGTTTTTCAAAATCTTCGTGATCTGGGTTTCCAACATTAACCCAAGAGAATGTCTTTAATTTTTCTGTTACAAACATACACACTCCCCTTTTGTTTTATCTGATTTAACGGGTGTAATTTTATATTAAAAATTCAAAATTGCAATAAATTATGGGAAAAGAAAACTATATTTATCCACGCCACCCAATGATACAATCACACCAAGAAATACAAAGGGTTATCTATGGCAAGATTCAAGACAAATACAAATTCTTTTACAATTGCACACTATATATTGCTGTTCTTGGTCACAGGGTTGTGCATATGTATAATTGCATGGATATTGATAAGTCGCAACAACGCCAACACAACAAACAATATCAGTCAAAATATAATACACATAAACAGTGGTGAACCGTGCATCAAACGCACGATTGCAACAATCGAGAAAATGTGGGAATACGACCCAAAATCAGTCCCGCAAAAATATTGGGATATTGCAATTGAATATCTGAACGAACCGATATTGGCCACCACATACGGCATATGCCAAGATGTTGCGTTTGTTTGCCATACCGGCCAAATTCGTCGCGACTGTGACCCATGCGCCGTACCATCTGCCCGTGCATTTGCCCAGCAACAACAAATTACAGACATGATACAACAAAATTGCACTGATAAATAAAACCGCCCAAACGGGCGGTGTTTATTATTTGACTCTGCTACTGAATTTGCACCACAAACTCAATAAAACATCTTCTCTTAATCTTGAAGCAAACGCCTTTGCGCGTCCTTCTTGTTCAAATATACATAAGTCATTAGACTCACGAACGACATCAATCATATTTTCGGTCGCCTTAGTTAATTTTTGTGCCTTTACCAAGATATTTTTCTGTTTATTTTCCGCATTTAATTCATTAAATATTTCCTGTTGACCATATTTTGGTTTTATAACGACGCACATAGATGCAATTTTCACAAAATAATCCTGCAACTGGGCCATTGCTTCCATCTTTTCATCAGAGATACGATCTGACAACCATAATTCTGTATTTGGTGTTATACCATAATCATATTCAATTTTATCAAGCCAGGAACGATTTCCATATTCATCTATACCAACCCATACTTGTTCCATTGTTCTGCCCGTGATTTTTTCTTTATATAACTTCGCCAATAAATTGTTAATATCTTTGTTTAACAATTTATAATTTGGATGTTCAGCGTTGTACACCAACTCAAACAGCTTGTCGTCTTCCTTTTGTTCACAAACATATGAATTTGGGTTATACGCGCATCTTCTAAACGCACCACGATAACGTTTTGGCAGTTTTTTGTATTCTGTCGCATTAATTTCTTTGATTTCAGTTTTTGATTTTTCTTTCAAAAAAATCTCTTTCAAACTCATCAATAATGCGCCCCACATCAGCATTCTATTATACGGCGTTTCTTTATAATAATCCTTGAAGTTATACAATTTATCTGCATATGAGTACCGAATTTCTTTTTTTAAATCTTGCGATGCTGTTTCATTGTTTTTTTGACGAAAGGCATCACGATTCACCATATTCGCAGACTTATTCGCCTCTATAACAGGAATAATTACACGTTCAACAAATTGAAAAGGAGACATATAGCGTTCTGATAATGCCTTAGCATTTTGTTTTTCATACATTGATATTTTTGTGTCCGCTACTTCTTTTGCTACTTCTGCTGCTTTTGCCACTTTTTTTGATTTAAATAAGCTAAACATGCACAAATCCTTTTAGTTTTTCTTCTATCAGATCTGCATCAGCATAAACAAAATGCTTACTTTGTCAAGGATTTTATAAAAAATCTGGTCGTCCGTGACGGGATTGTAATTCCCAACACTGCGTGTCGGGCCCCTTTCGCCTACGCTGGCGCTGCGGCTCGAACCGATATTATTGAGATTGGGCGAGAGATTGAAGAGGTGAAAAGATTTATCGGTTTAAAAAACGGGCAAACGCCCGTTTAGTTAAATTATTTTGATTTTCCATAAACAGCATTATATGCGTTTTGAAAGGCTTTCATTCTTTGTTCGTTAGAAATGTTTCTTAAAATCCTAGCAGCCCAGTAACCCTCTCCATCCGGGATTTTAGTCTGAGGAGTGTATGTAACTAAATCCCCAACTAAGCAAGAATCCATTATCTCTGAACCAAACAAGCTTTCTGTTACCTTGACATCTTTTTTTAATTCTGAGTCATGCAAAGTCACTATTCTGTAAGCAAAAATACCGCCGTCGGTACTTTTCATTGATCTAGGGCTTATGCCGGCCACTATTGCTAGACGAGATTCTTCATCGTCTTTTTCTTGTTTTGACAAGTTTAACAATTTTTTATAATTTTCTTGCATTTTTATCCCTTTTGTTTGTTGTTTTAATTTAATTAATAATACACAAATTTGCATTTGTCAAGTATTTTACAAAAACAACAAAAAGATTCGAACTTATGAAAAAGGTTAGGGTTCTAACCTTTTTCTTTAAAAAGTTCGAGAATGGGTCAAAAATAACGTTTTTCAAAAATGATTAGTTCGAACTCGGCGTAAGCATTGGAAAACAAAAGAAAAACCGCCCTTGACGAGCGGTTTGAAATCTCTGGTCGTCCGTGACGGGATTGTAATTCCCAACACTACGTGTCGGGCCCCTTTCGCCTACGCTGGCGCTGCGGCTCGAACCTGACAACTGCGTTGTAAGCTATCGAACCGATAAACCCACTGATAAAAATTAAAATCGGCACACGGCCGATTTGATTTTTTATGGTCGGGGTGACGGGATTTGAACCTGCGCCCCCTTGCACCCCATGCAAGTACTCTACCAGGCTGAGCTACACCCCGACTGCAGATGCATATTATTATTTATATACTTAAATTACAAATACTTTTTTTGAAAATCGCGACCAGAATGTCCTTTTAGAAATTTCTCAAACGCCTCTGCTTTTTCTTGGGAATCAAATGCAAAATAAGAACGAATTTTCCACGGTTTATATTTATTTGTATGACGGCACGTTCCCGTATTATGTTCTTTTAGACGCAAACGCAAATCACTGGTATAACCAACATAAAAATGTTCTGGATTTTGAATACTTTGTAACACATACACATAAAACACAGGCGCACCTTTGTCCGTCTTCGCTGACGCTACGCCGAGACGCTCCGTCTGTTAAATCCTTGCCGATTAACCTCGGCTGCGGCGG
>JAZRSO010000020.1:0-38008 GCA_045651525.1 Candidatus Enterousia sp.
GGCTGTCTTTTCATACGGTCGCATATATGGCGTGTCAACATGTCTGTCTGCGGCCGAAGGTGGCAAACCCAGTGGCGCTATGGGTTCATACACAAATGACAAGGGTCAAATGTTACCCCAGGACGAGGCCTTGGCAGGTCGTACGGGTCAGGATGCTGATGGAAATGACAGGGGGTATTGCTGGTGCAAAATGACACACCCTGCGTATTCGCGTTGGGTGTTCCGCAACTCGTACTCCGCTTCGAATTGCGCGTCTGTTTGTGCTATCAACTGCGGTTACTACGCCCGGTACTACGCCGCTTTGCGCGGGGGGCTGTTTGGGTCTGTCGGCAAATGATGTGCCCGGAGATGGGTCCCATGGCAAAAACGCAGTTTTTGTTATGGGTTGCCTGACGTAGTCAGGCCGTAAAGCGTTGCGGACACAAATGAAATTTGTGACCGCGTAGTAAGTTTATATATTTCGCATCAAGAAAAGAAAACGAAAAAAACTTTGTCATACCCGCCCCCTGTGTGGGGCGGGTCGGAATACCCGACAATTTATTGTCGTTGGGATTCCTGGGTGGGGGTAAAGGTTCTAGAATACAATCCCCCACCCAAGTTTTCATAATTGCATTCGCAATAACTCAAACTATCCCGCCCCACAACGGGGGCAGGTATAAATATGCTTGATTTATATGTTTCCTGTTTCATACTTAAGGAAAAGGTATTTTGTGATGAATAATATAAAAACATTGCGTGCCAGAAATTTGCGAAAAAATATGTCTGATATGGAAAAAAGATTTTGGTATCGTATAAATCGGAATCAGCTTGGGGTAAAGTTTCGCAGACAACAACCTATTGGGTCTTATTTTGTAGATTTTATTAGTTTTCCGTTAAAACTTGTAATAGAACTTGATGGTGAACAGCATTCGCAAAATGTGGAATATGATAATCTCAGGACTGCATATATAGAATCACAGGGATTTAAATTGATACGTATACCGAATTCGTGGTTGGTTGGAAAAGGGATTGATGATGTTGTATTTTCACTACAACGTTGTATAAACGAAAATATAGATATTTATGAGTATTTTATATCTAGATATAAATGATTGTATTCCCCGCCCCCTGTGTGGGGCGGGTCGGAATACCCGACAATTTATTGTCGTTGGGATTCCGGGGTGGGGGTAAAGGTTCTAGAATACAATCCCTCACCCAAGTTTTCGTAATTGCATTCGCAATAACTCAAACTATCCCGCCCCACAACGGGGGCAGGGAAAAACAACTCTTTGTCACTCCTGCGTCCCTTTTGTCTCTCCTGCGTAGGCAGGAGTGGGTCTAAACAGTGTGAGCAACGCGAGCCAAAAAATAAACATTGTATAAGTTCGAATCCCGTAAATTTCATAGACCTTATTCGCTTCGCGGCACTTCGTAGTCCTGCCTACGCTAGGCGTGACAAAGAAGAAATAACTTGTCATGCTAATCGTAGGCAAAAACATAAAAAGAAAGAATAAAAAAATCCCCCAATCGGGGGATTTTTAATTTGTGCGTGATACGAAATTATTCGGCATCTGCAACTGTTTCTTCTGTGGCAACAGGTGCTTCTTCGGCAGCAGTCGTTTCTTCTGCAACAACTTCTTCTGCAGATTCTTCTTCTACTTTTTTTGTACCGAATGTCAATACTTTACCTGCAACCAATGCGTCAATTTCGTCCTGTGTCTGTGCGACATATACCTTTACAGGAACGATAACGTCTGGGTGCAATGCGATTTTTGTATCAAATGCACCAATCGATTTAATTGGCGCGCCCAATAAAACCTGTGCAGATTCAACAGAAACATTTGCAACTTCTTTCAACATACGTGCAATATCGCGTGTTGATACAGAACCGTACAATTGGCCTGTGTCACCAGCCTGACGAATCATATGCAATTTTGCATTTTTAACTGCATCAACATTTGCTTCGGCTGTTTTCTTGGCTACTTCTTGACGTGCTGTCAGTTCTGCTTTCTTGGCTTCGAACAATGCAACGTTTTCACGTGTAAAGCGCATTGCTTTGCCGTTTGGCAACAGATAGTTACGTGCGAAACCAGTTTTTACTTCGACTGTATCGCCGATATTGCCCAATTTTGTAATTTTTTCTGTCAAAATAACTTTCATTTTATCTGTCCTTATTTTTGTATAAGTTAGAGTTTTTAAGAAAAATAATTAGATTCTATCAGATGTGTGTAGTTGTGATTGCGTAGTGTATTAAGCATACATGAGCAAGCACAACCGCCCACAGATGATGAAATATAATTATTTTTAACCCAGATTGTTGCGAACGAATGGCAACAAGCCCAAATGACGTGCGCGTTTGATGGCCTTGGCCAATGCACGTTGATCTTTTTGGGAAACGCCACTGATACGACTTGGCACGATTTTACCACGTTCTGTGATATAATGTGACAATAATTTAATATCTTTATAGTCGATAACCTTGCCCTTTAAAGGGTTAGATTTTTTACGATAAATTGCTGCACGAACTGCCATTATTCTGCCTCCTCTGTGTTCTTTTTCATCATAATAGAAGGTGTTGTTGATAATTCTTCAACACGAACATTCAAGAAACGAATAACGTCTTCGTCAATGCGTGAACGACGTTCCAATTCTTTAATCTGAGAACCAGGCAATTCAATGTTCATCATAACATAATGAGCCTTGCGGTTTTTACGAATGACATATGCCAAGTTTTTCAAACCCCAGAATTCTGTAGATTTAACTTCGCCACCCAATTCTTTGATGATTTCTGCGAATTTAGCCGCTTTTTCTTTAACCTGCGGTTCGGTCAAGTCCTGGCGGAAAACCAAGACGCTTTCATAGTAAGCCATTTTATTTCCTTTGGTTTATATCAGCCGACAACACCATTGTCATCAGCAGGAACAGGGCATATTATTACAATATTTTAAAAAAAATCAAGTCTTTTTATACATATAAAATAAAAATCCCCCAATCGGGGGATTTTTTTGTTTTATTTAGCAACCACCTGTCATGCCACCGATGATTTTTGAAATAGAAATATCTTTGTGTAACAAGAAATCATATTCACAATTACCAGATTTATATGAACCTGTACATGCAGCCAATGTTAAAACAGCCAATAATGCCAACATAATTTTTTTCATGTTTTCTCCTTTTGTGTTAAACAACAGTCTAATTATATAGGAATTTATTTCAATTTTCAACAATTATATGGCGTTTTTGACCCAGTGTATCTTTCGACCGCATACGCATATTACATCAAAGCGTGCGTCATGCGCCCATCCTGTTTTTGCGATATATGTTTCTGCTGCCCGACGCAGGCGCATTGCCTGATGCGGACTTATTGCATCCCACGCGCTTTGTATGGATTTATGATTTTTTACCTCTATAAAAACAAGGGTATTTTTATGTCGGGCAATTATGTCAATTTCGGCACGGTTTGTATTGCGGCCTGTGATATATCGGGATTTTAGAATTCTGTATCCATGCAGGCGCAAGTACATTCGTGCAATAAATTCTGCAAACAGACCTTGGGTATATGTTGTCCTAGAACGCATATGGTTTTGCCTTAAAGTTTTCACGCGCAGTCTGAATATTCTTGGCATGATCGGATGCGTTACGGCCATTATCAACTAAATCCAATGCCCCATAGTATGCAATCAGCATTGGGTCGTATGAATTCGTACTGGAAATCCATCTGTCGTTACCAGAATTTGGCGCACCATATTTATCCAAGACGCTTTGCCAGAATGCCAAAATTTTATTTTCACGTTGGCGTGCGAATTTTTCTGCATCACCTTCTTGTTCGTTTACGTCATTGTTGTAAACAACGCGCCATACAACATTGTCTGTTGCGTTACTGGTAAAATAAACAACGATTGTTTCGCCTGTATTTTCGCGTACCAGGTGCAATTCAGACGCATACAGCAATCCACGACTGCGCGCTAAACTTTTTATACAATTTTCCAATTGTTCCGGAATAACAGTTCCTTGCATTCTGCATTCATAATCTAAATTATATTTCCAATCTGGATGAATGGTATATATGATACTGTTTTTTTTACGCGTTGTATATAACCCCTTGTCCTTGAACTGAGTATAAACATCGTCGAATCCCATCCCCAGCAGAATTCCCGCAATATCAAAAGAAGAAACATTTGCGATATCTGCATCTGAATTTAAATTAACTTCTTCCATGGTGATATCAGCATCAGTGCTGTCAACGACAGCGAATTCTTCAAAATCCATACTGTCGGCCACGGTTATCTGTGGCGTCACAGCATATAAACACATCAAAAATAAAAAATATAATTTTCTTGCCATCAGTTTTCCTGTCCTATTACATCATAAGAGTTTACTGCATCAATTCTAATTTTAAACACAACAGATGGATCCCTACCTGATTCCAACGTTTGTTCAATAGATTCTTTTTTTATTGGTCTGCGTAAGCCGTCTTCGTATAAAAGTTTAATATACAGTTGACCATTCGTTATGGTTGGCGGTACAGAAAAATCATTTGGTTTTTCCCAGGTAATAAATTCATATTCGACAATCCAATAGTTTGCTTGGTCAGGTGCAGCATATATATTTGTTACCGATACAGTACGTAATTTTTTTTCTTCTGCCATTTGTTGTAATGTTGGAACGACTTTTGTAACCCATTCTTGATAAACATTAGGTCTGGTCATGGTCATAATTCTCAATACAGATGTTTTTGGGTTTGTGCGCTGTGCAATATTGTTTACATCTGGGATTACATAGAAATATTCTGTGATAAATTTTGCAATCAGCATATCGCGCATTGCATCAGATCCGATGTCGGCAGGGGTGCTGGGCACATCAACACGGTCTGCATAGTATTCGTTCGGTTGAAAAAAGTACGTATCAATTGCAGTTTTTTGTCCTGCATCATAAATCGCGCCAGACAGGCACAGTGCTGCAAACATTATCAGCAACAGTAACAGACCCGATAAAAATGCAATCAACTTTCTCATTAATTTAACTTGTATGCGTTAAAGTCTGCAACATAATACCCAAGTGTTTTTGGATACAGTTCCAGATTATTTAAAACATTTGCGTATGCCAATATTTGTATTGGGCCATATAATTTAGATTTTATTGTCATACGAATTTGCCAGACCCCGCCCATTTCTGTTACATCACCCATCGGTAACATTTGAACAGACGACATATCAGGTGTCCATGTTTCGCCAGACTGTACGTATTCTTGATAGGTTGGTATTACATCAGAAATAAAATCTGAAAATAATCCATCGCCCGACAGACAATACAGCGAACATGTTTCTGTTTTCATATCAATCGTTGCACAAGTTTCTATATCCAGCCCCATTTCTTGACATACCTGTGCGTCCAATCCCTTTTTATTTTCTGGGTTACAATCTGTCTTGCGGTCACATAACGCCCAGATATTATCATTAAAGACAGGGGCGTCAGTAATCCAAAATCTGTATTCCAAGAATTTGCCAATAACAGATTCTTGTAATGCCTGTGTTGTTGTGATTTCTTTTGTGTCGTGATGATGGTGTCCTACGACCTGCCATTGACCTGTTATATTATTGATTGAAATTAAAAAAGGGTGAATATGTGCAGACTTTTGCGCCCACAATAAAATACCACATGCGCATATAATCAGCAAAAACACCACCATTATCGCAATTCCAACAGCGCGGGAAACAGAAATCTGCTTTCCCGCGGGGTATGAAGACGTGTCAAAATCGTCTGGATATCTCAATCATCCCCCCATTGATATTGCGTATTATGCCTGATAAACCATGATACATGCGCAAGGGCTAAGCTTTAATTCATTGTTGTCGTAACCAACGCCAACTGGCTCACGATCATAAACCTGACCGCATCCTGCCAAGCACAATGCAACAAAAAATCCCAGTATAAATTTTTTCATTTGTCGCTCCTTCCTTTTTCTTATTATAAGAAAATTTCATACAGACCGTCAAGACTAAAACTGTGTTTCAAACGACAGCAAGAATCTTTGTTCACGGTCATAGTCTGTCATACGCAATGGCCAACCCCATGAAAAGTTCATTGGCCCCATTGGTGTATTCCAGTAAATACCAACACCCACAGATGTTCTTATCATATCATCAATATCATTTGGACGTGAATTTGCAGTCGGTGGATATGGGTATATATATTCATCGCGTGGCGGTTTGCCCAATACACCATAATCAGCAAACACAAAACCTTTTATCTGATATTCGTCTGGGATAAAGATTGGGAAATTTAATTGTGTTGAACCATTGACTTTCCACAGGCCACCCAATGCATATGTCGTGTACAGCCAGTTGCGCGAACCAACACCCGCAACATCAAAACCACGCAGGCTTTCTCCGCCCAAGAAATAGCGATAAACACGTGATATATAATCGCCATCCAGTGGTTGTAAATAGCCGAAGTTTAGCGATGAACGCAACTGCCATTTATCACCCCAGAAATTTACCATTCCGATAATATCACCACTGTATCGCATATAGCTTTCTGTGCCGCCAAATCCAGTATATGCCAGTCCCAAATTTGCAACAACGCCAGTATGCGTATTTTGTTCAAAATTTGTATTCAAATTATGATATTTGAAACTGGTTGACAATGTGTACAAGTTTGCATTTTGCCATCCGCCTGTTGCCTGCAAGTCATAGTTCTGGTCAAACGATGCAGACAGTCTGACGTTTTGTGTCCAGTGGTCTGTCAATCGCCATCCCATACGCCCAGCGACTGTCAAAGAATCGCGGTCGTAACCAAAACTGCCCAAACTGGAATAATCGTACATTGTATATGATACATCAACACCACCAGACAATGCACGCCCAAACAAATATGGTTCTGTAAAACTAAACAATGCTTGTTTCTGGTATTCTGCAACAGATGCGCGCAGTTGTACAACCTGACCACGCCCCATAAAGTTGTTTTCTGTGATGCCGGCATCAACCATAAAACCATTGATATTTGACCAACCAAATCCGCCAGATAATTCACCTGTTGGTTGTTCTTCAACCTTGATGTCCAAATTCATCATATTGGAATCAGCAACGCGCGTTGGAACCATTTGAACATCTTTAAAGTATCTGGTGCGCATCAGTTTTTGACGACCTTCTTCAATCGTTTGTAATGAAAACGGATCACCCGAACGCATTGGAATCAACTGTTCAATAACTGTATCAAATGTACGAACATTTCCCAAGATGTTGATGGTATTCAGATAAATACGATTGGTTTTTTGAATTTTAAATTTCATATCAATCGTTTTATCGTCATCGTTCTTTGTTGGAATTGGTTCAACAGTAATAAATGCGTATCCGTATTCGGCGACAGTACTGCGTAAATCTGACATTGTTTTTTCAACCAGTTCGATATTGTATACATCGCCAGATTCCATCGCAATTACATCCATCAGTTCATCTGTTGGTATATCATCAAATGGATTGTCAACGGACATTTTACCAAAGTTATATTTTTCGCCTTCATCGACATTGAACACAACGGAATAATATTCACGATTCGGCGAAAAAGTACCCTTGATATCTTTGACAACAAAATCAACATAGCCATTTTTTAAATAGAATTGACGCAACATTTGGCCATCGTATTGAATTCTATCTTCATCAAATGTGTCAAACTGCGCCAAGAACCGCCACCACGCATGTTCACGTGATAATATTTCGCCACGTAATGTACGGTCACTAAACTTTTTATTGCCGTCAAATTTTATATTGTCTATCCATGTTGGATGACCTTCGCTAATTTCATAGACAACATTCACACGATTATCGCCCAGGTCAATTTTTTGTGGTTCGATTTTTGTTCCGAAAAAACCCTTGCGTTGATATATCGTCAGCATACGTTGCACATCTGCACCAATGACAGACATATCAAACGAAGAACGTTCGCGTGTTTTAATTTCTTTTTTTAAGTCGTCAGTGGATATTTCATCATTACCTTCGACGGTTACCATATTGATAATTGGTGCCTCGGTCACATTGATTTTTAGTGTGTTTCCAGACATATTCACACTAATCTTGGAAAAGTAACCGCTTTGTTCCAATTTTTTTGCAATTTCATTACTGCGTGCATCGCCGACATTATCGCCGACCTTGACGTCTGCCAAGATGCGAATTGATTCTGCATCCATACGCTGGTTACCAACGACATCAATACGTGACACAGTCGCAGCACATAATGGCAACGTTACAAACACTGATAAAATTGTAAAAATTGAAACTTTTTTCATTTTTGTCTTGCCTGTTTTAAACGTTCGATTTCAAACTTAAAATCTAACTTTTCTTGATATTTTTTCCACAGACTGTCTAAATTAATTCTGTCGTCTATATACATTACTACGCCGTTTACTGTTACCAAAACCGGTTTGAATTCATTGTTGGCGATATGGCATGCCTTGGTCAAAGTGTATATAACAGAATCACCGGCATTACTATTTACCATTTTCATAATAACTTCCTTTTTTACTAAAAAATTATCTGGTGCGTCCTTGTGATTGTTTTTCGCGATATCTTTTATTCAAAGCGTCCATATACGTATTGATTGCATCTTGAACATTTGTGTCACGATTGACGCAAAATTGTACATCGTTTATATTGATAATGATATCTTTACCTGTTGCGCGTGCCATTCTGATGGCGTGTTCGATTGCTTCTCTGATGGGTGTGCCATGAAATGGTGTGTATGTCATATAATATCCTTTTTTAATTTAGTCCAAATACGCGGGCCAAGTCATTCCACATTGTTAAAATGAACAGGCCTAATATCAGCAACCATCCTACCATAATTGCGATTTCCATGCCGCGACCTTGTAATTTGCGACGGGTAATTGCCTCGATAATTAAAATCAGCAAATAACCACCATCCAGTACAGGTAATGGCAACAAATTCAAAACGCCCAGGTTTACAGACAACAATGCAATCAAGCTAAGTAGTGTAAAGAAACCTGCCGCCATTGCCGCCCCAGAATACTGTGCGATTGTGATAAATGAACCCAACTGCTTGGACGAACGTTCCCCAGTTATAATCTGTTTCAGAACGATTACCAGTGTTTTTGATTCATAGTATGTCTTGCGTGCACCACTGTACAGCGCACGGAACAGGTTTTGACGTTGCGGGTCGGCGCGCTTGCTGCCGTCTGCAATCATACCCCATGTTTCGGCTGGTGCCAATTTTATATTTACCAGTTTTTCACCACGAACAAGAACAACATTTGCATCGCGATTTGACGCCAGTTCTTTGGCCAGAACCAAATCGCCCCAGTTTGAAATTTTTTCTTCATCAATTCTTATTATTGTATCGCCAGCCTTGACACCCGCTTTAAACGCCACTGATTCTTGGATAACCTGACCAATGACGGGCAATTGCGAATTACCAACCAAGCGTGGCTGAAACATAAACAGCGATGTATATATTAACCATGCCAATATAAAGTTCATAAATACACCGGCGCCGATAATAATAAACTGTTTCCACGCAGGCGCAGACAAATAATGTCCTTTCTTTTTTTCGGCTGGCAGTTCTGCGAATTTTTTACGATTGAACATATCTTCTTGACCGTATATTGAAACATAACCACCCAATGGCAGACATGCCAACTTCCACAGCGTTCCACGTTTGTCATGCCACTTTAAAATCGCAGGGCCAAATCCGATTGAAAATGTATCAACACGAACACCCGCCCAACGCGCAGCCAAAAAATGCCCCAGTTCGTGTACAAACACGACAATCCCCAGAACAATTAATAACGCAACAATGGTCAATAAAATATTCATACCGCTCTTTCCTTTACACTATATTTTTACAACATAACTAACCAAACAATTGGCAACGCATAAATCCAGCCGTCAAATCTGTCCAGTATTCCACCGTGTCCTGGGATTATTGTGCCAAAATCTTTGATGCCCAATGTACGCTTGATATAACTGGCGGTTAGGTCACCATACTGCGACATCAACGCAACACTGATTCCAATCCACATCAGTTGTGGCATAAATGTATCTGTGCCAAGCAGTCCATACATTACACCGGCAAATGTCCCGCATATGATACCAGCGATTTGTCCAGCCCATGTCTTTTTTTCGGACAGTCTTTCCCACATTTTATCGCCACCAATCAATCGGCCAAAGAACCATGCGCCAATATCAGCACCGCAAATAATCAGCAACAGTAACAATATAATCCATGGGCGTGTTGCAACAGTGTTTATTGCCGCCAGCATAACGCACAGCAGGCACAAGAATGCAAAAAACGTCAGCCAATTTTTACGTAAAACAGACGCGTCTGCATGACGCAGGCAAATTACATATTCCAATATCATCGCCAGTACAATCAGAATGCCCAGATATTTTACAGCAGGAATTCCAAAGTGTTGCAATACGCCCGCACCGCATGCAATCAACGCCATAACAGCTGCTGCGATAATTCTTTGTTTTGTGTTTGACATTTTTTACCTTCCTTTGAATATATAAACTTATTTTTTCTTGCCTGTATAGTTTGCTTTTTTACCACCACCAAATCTGCGATTGCGTTTTGCGAATTCATCCAGTGTAAATTGCCACAGTTTTTCGCTTTTTACCAGTTCTGGCCAGTGTTCAGGCACAAACAGTAATTCCGCATATGCCAACTTCCACAACAGAAAGTTTGAAATACGGCTTTCGTTACTGGTGCGAACCATCAAGTCAATTGGCAACAAATCGCCCGTATTCAGATATGTTTCAAATGTTTCACGTGTGACTGGTTCGCCATCTGCGATTGCGGCATTTACGGCATCAATGATTTCCTGCTGACCGCCATAATTCAACGCAAATACAACAGTTCCACCTGTGTTTTCGGCGGATTCTGCCTCTAACTTGTCGCAAATGTTTGCCAGTTTCTTTGGCAATTTTTCACGTGTGCCGATAACACGATAACGCAGATTTTTTTCCAACGCGTTTTTCAGATTCTTTTTCATTTCCGTATAGAACAATTCCATCAAGAAATCTACTTCGTCCTTGGAACGGTTCCAGTTTTCTGTTGAAAATACAAAGAACGTAATTGTTGAAACGCCGCGTTTCATATACCAATCAACCAGTGCCTCAAAATTTGCAATTCCTGCCTGATGACCCATCAGTGGTGGTAAACCGCGATTTTCTGCCCATCTGCGATTTCCATCACAAATAAATGCGATATGTTGTGGAACAACAGATGGTGTTACAGGTACGTGTTTTTTATTAAATAATTTGAACATGTTTAGTATCCGAATTTTATTTGTTTACTGAATTTGGTTATACAGACATAATATCTGCTTCTTTTTCGCGTGCCATGGCATCTACTTCGGTACCACGTTTATCAAAGACTTTTTGCAAATCATCTTCAAATTTACGCTGATCATCTTCGGAAATTTCTTTATCAGTAACTGCGCGTTTAATTTTGCCCATTGCGTCTTGGCGGATGTTACGCATTGAAATTTTTGCTTCTTCGGCATATTTTCCAGCAACCTTGGTCAATTCACGACGTCTTTCTTCGGTCAATGGTGGCATATTCAGGCGAATAACACCGCCGGCAGTCATTGGGTTCAAACCCAAACCAGAATCACGAATTGCTTTTTCAACCGCAGGTGCATTTGTAATATCCCAAACAGTTACAGACAATGTCTGATTGTCTGGCGTGGAAATGGTTGCAACCTGATTGATTGGCATTTCAGAACCATAAACAGGCACACGTACTGCATCCAGTAAATGTACAGACGCACGTCCTGTACGCAATCCTGCATATTCACCCTTTAAAACTTCCAGTGTTTGTGCGGTTTTTTGTTCTACTTCTGATTTTAATAATTGATAATCCATTTATGTCTCCTTGAATATATCAGACAGATTAGCAAATATTCTTGACACTTGGCAAGTTAAATATATCGCAAAAAAAATATTAGGAATATGTTGCCAAATATGATATAATTGCTAAAAAAAAAATAGGAGAAATTGATGCCGGAAAATAATGATGTCAGACTAGAAAATGTTGTTGCTGTAATGTTTTCAGATTATATGACTGCCGATGATTACGAAAAATTACAACTTGGACAAATGTATGCCAGAATTGCTTCTGGTGATGTTAAAAAATACGATTTTGACAATGATAAGGCACAAGATTGGAATAATTTATATAAAAATGTAACCAGTGCGCGCGGGCAAGATACAAAAACCGAAAAAGGCCAGGCGTATGATGCACGTTGCAAAATTTTTGATATGTTTGATTTTGTTACCAAAAATCCAGACGCTACAAAAAGTAAAAATTTTATGAAATTTTTGGAAAATGTTATGTTTACCAATCGTCTAATCAAGGGACGAATTATCGCAAAGCAGGTGCAAGATTTTGCTCAAATAACGTCAAACGAAGACGTTGCGATGAATGCGATGCTGTTGCTTGGTAAAATCAGCGCATTCCAAGATGAAAAACTGAAATATAATTGTTGTAAATATTTATATAAAAATATGATAAGTGAATCATCTGGTGCGTATGATGATGCCTATAAAGATGTCAAAGAACGTGCGGTTACAATATGCGCAAACAGCCCATTGGCAACTGTTTCTGATTTATTCGCACTGCAGCAGTTGGACCCTACAAATAGGGAAAGAACAAAGCAGATTTTTGCAGACATGGAACCCATGGCGCGCAAAGAATTAGATGCAGAATTGAAATCTGAATCATCTGATATACAAAAAATTAAACATATTTGCGCACAAGTTGATATATGCGCCCGTTATACGGATGATGCCGCCATTATTGCACAGGTCCAAGATGCGTATAATGTAAATAAAATATTGATGGGTAATCCTGTGGAATATGTATCCAAAATGCCAAATCCATATGCGGAAAAGATGGCATCTTTGGAAAAACAACTGACAGAATTACAACAGCAATCTGCAGAAGCACAGCAACGGTCACAACGACAAATTACAGAACTGCAACAAAGACTGTCGGCCAAGGAAGGCGAATTACAAAATTTAACAAACATGTTTAATACAACAAAACAAGAACTGAGAGCATCACAGGCACAGAATCAGGAACTGAATACACAAAACAGTCAATTACGACAAGCAAACGAGATGCTGCTTAAGGCAAGAGAAACCAGTGATGCCAAGACACGTAAATTGATAGATGCAACTAAGAAAGTTGGTTTGTTGGGTTCTGGGGTTAATAACCTGAAGAAACTGGCCGAAGAAATGGAAATATAAAAATATCCCCCAACTGGGGGATTTTTTGACGATAAATATGTTTTTTATCGCAAATTGATTTGACTTTTTGTTATAATACATATAAAATAGGTCGGTATACCGGGGTTGTAGCTCATCCGTCTGCGTGAAACGCAGCCGAGATAGGGTTCCCAAGAAAAGGCAAAGTTTTGGGGTTGTAGCTCAGTTGGTAGAGCACTTGCATGGCATGCAAGGGGTCGTCGGTTCGAGTCCGATCAGCTCCACCAATTTTACTTATTGGCTTTGCCAATTAGGAAAATTGAGTGTCTCGGCGTAGCGTCAGCGAAGACGGACGGAAAGCACCAAAGTTTATTTTACTTATTGGCTTTGCCAATTAGGAAAATTGAGTGTCCAGGCCGCAAAGTTAGTGCAGGCCGACAAAAATACAGGTCGTATGACCCACAGTATGGCGGATATAGCTCAGTTGGTTAGAGCGTTGGTTTGTGGTACCAAATGTCGCCGGTTCGAGTCCGGTTATCCGCCCCATCATAAAAAAGCACCCCAACGGGGTGTTTTTTTATGATGTCTGGGCGGTTCGGACGAGAACCACAGGTTCGGAACGCCAGTTGACGAGAACAAGAGTCAACGCCGTTCGAGTCTTACGTAGTGAAAGGGGCCCATTGTGGCGACGCGCCACATATGGGAATACACAGTCCGGTTATCCGCCCCATCATAAAAAAGCACCCCAACGGGGTGTTTTTTTATGATGTCTGGGCGGTTCGGACGAGAACCGCAGGTTCGGAACGTCAGTTGACGAGAACAAGAGTCAACGCCGTTCGAGTCTTACGTAGTGAAAGGGGCCCATCGTGGCGACGTGCCACAGATGGGAATACACAGTCCGGTTATCCGCCCCATAAATTTTCACCGCAGCGTCAGCAAGGGCTGAAAATTTAATGTCTCGGCTGTGCGGCACGCACAGACGGACTATTCCCCTCCCAGCGGAGGGGTGTTTTTTATTTAACAAAAGGAGTTTTTATGAACCAAACCGAGAAAAATAATATGGAAAATATTGATACAAACAAGGTAACTGATATGAATTTTGAACAGGCATATAACAAGCTAAAAGAACCAGAAGGAAATTATACTGATGGAAAAAATCAAAAAAAAGACGAACCCACAAATATGGGGATTAAACAGAGTACACTGGACAGATATTCAATCAAGCATCCAGAGAAAAATCTTCCATCAGATGTGAAATATTTAACCGCCACACAAACCAAAGAAATTTACAAAAACGAATACTGGGACAATACAAGAATCCCGGAAATCAAAAATGACAGAATACGTGATGCGGTTTTCGATATGAATGTAATGGGTGGTGCAGGAAAAACCGTTCAGCGTGCCTTAAATTCTTTTTTGGATGCAAATTTAGTTGTTGATGGTGCAATAGGCAGCGAAACAATTAAATCTATAAATGCGATTCCTGATAGCAAAGTCGACGAATTTATGGTGGTACTAAAATATGAAAGATTGAATCATTTAAAGGGCACAGAAAATTGGGAAACGGCAAAAAACGGCTGGACAATACGGACCAATAAATACTAATTATTGTCTTGCCCACGTTCCTTCTAGTGTTGCTTGCATGCCACAGAATGCTCCAATTGAGTCTGCGTTACTGTAATGCAGACTCAGTTTATCTTTTGATTTTATTTGAAACAATATACCGACAGGAATGAAGTATTCTGTATCCGTTTCTCTATCATATTGATATTTTTTGCCTTTGTATTCTGCGTTATCGCCTGTTGTTTCAATCCTACCTTTGACATCACAAATGTGTAAATTGTACCAAGATTGCAACTTAAAATCACATGATGTATCATCACAGTTAAAGATTTCCATTACCCCGCCAAAAACAGTGTCTTGATTATTCAAAATCCATTTGCCATCCCAATCGTGTGTGGTTGTTTCACATAGTGCACAGCGATGAAACAAAGCACAAGAACATAAAATATATGTAAAAAGCCAGTTTTTTTTAATCATGTACAAGTATTATATTGCTGTGTTTGATAAGTGTCAATTGTGAAAAATTAGATTGTATAAAGGCAATTTGTGTTGATTTTGTAATCCTTTTTAGAAATAAAAACGGACAAGTCAAATATAAGTTCCTATTATAAAACGCCCAGAATGGGCATTTTTTATTTTGAACGGTTCGCTAGTGAAGTAAAATAATTATAAAATATTTGACATTACATGTGTTTTGTGTACGATTTGCTTGTATAAGAAAACAAAAATATTGACAAGGTTCGTCATGATACAACATACAAATTTAGCACTGGAATCCGCAAAAAAATCCATAGATTTATTACAACAGTATGTTTCTGCAAAAACACAGCAAGTCAGGAATGATGTTTTGGACAAGATGTCGTCAAATGACAGAACTATTAGTATGTTGCTTATGTGGGGATATACGCCTAATGATTTGATTAAACTTTTAAACAAGGCGATTGCGTTAGAAGAATACAGACCAAAAAATCTGCCAATTTTAATATTTGCAATACAAAAAGATTTAAACTATGTACACGGTCCATTTTGTACATTTAATGCCGAATTAAATAATGCCTTCAAGAAAGGTATGTATGATAAGTTGCCTGAATTATTCAAAGATAATGCAGAAACATTGCCGGTATTGACACAACAGTTTTCAAATGAATGGATGCTAAGAATCAATAAGTATAATAATTTGGTTGAAAGTGCGTATAATGCTGCACTTGGAACAGAAATTGATGCATACACAAAACTTTTTAATGCGTTAAATGACGATTTTTGTGAAAAGTATAACTGTAAAATAGATATAGAAATAGTACCCAGTTGGGCAATGGCAGAATATAAACCGACGTACAAACCGGAACAAGTATTAGCTTTGCACCAACCAATATGGAGAATTATATACCCAATATGTTGTTACGGAAGTCGAAAAGAGGCCATAACAGAACAGGCAACAAAACAGCCTGATGGGCACCCAAATACATATAAAATATCAAGTGTTTTAATAAACATTGGTTTGATAAAACAAAATTTCTCGCAGCCTGACAGATTTTTTTATGCTATGATGTCCAATTTTGTACATGAGATGCATCATGCGCTGGATTATCAATATCCAGAAAAGACTGCGCTGGGCGGGCAGGTTGAGTATATTGACAGACAAACCCATGACAAAACAGTTGCGTACGCAGAATCTGCAACAGAACGTAGTTCGCGTCAAATAGAAAAGGCATTTGTAGAAAAATTAAAAAAATCAAGAACGCGATAATTTTAACGAACCAATTCGCCGGCCTTGATGTATTCAGGGTCGGTTTTTTTCAGGTGTTTTTGTGCAATTTTTGCGTATTTTTTTGCATCGTCTTCTTTCTGATTCATGTGATAGTATTCTGCCATTGCCCATGCGCTGCGCCCATTATCTTTATCGCCATATGCGCGTGCCAAAACCCAGTATGTAAATGCGGTCGGTTCTGATAACAGCGATGTCTTGCACAGTTCAATTGCGCGTGCGTTATCGTTTGGCTTTTTGCGTTCTGTTAAGACCAACGCCAATGCAGTTTGAATCTGTGGTGCGTTTTTGGTCAATTTTAGTGCCTGTTCGTATGCAAGAACGCTGTCGTCATAGTGTCCAAACTGATATTCAATATCGCCCATCAGTTCATACATATATGGATTGTCGGGCATTCTGGAAATCAGTGTTTGTAGACCCATCTTGGCACCGTCCAGATTTCCACTGCGCATATTGGCGATTGCGCGCGCATACAGGGCAGGGCTGGATTTATCTGCATATGGATACTTTGCCAGTACTGATTTAGAATTGTCCAGATATCCAATCAGCTTTGCCCGTACCATTTCATATTCATCTGTTTGGGCGGTTTTTGTGCCAGAAATATCAGACTGTTTAATTTGCGATTTTACATTATTTAACCGTTCATTTGTCAGTGGGTGATTTATACGGTTCGGATTTATTTTGGATTCCAGTTCTCCCGTTAAATCGCGCATTTGTTCAAATACAGTTACAAATCCGTTTGGATTTTGTCCGGCATCAATCATCAGGTTTACGCCCATATTATCGGCAATTCTTTCTTCGTCGCGCGTAAATGCCAACATAGACTGCTGTGCAATCCCAGATGATCCTGCCAAGACACCTGCGCCCAGCGATGGATTACCACCCGCAACCATCAGACCAACACCCAACGCCTGAATCAGCATAGTGCGTTTCATTTCTGCACTTAATCTGTCAGCCATTTGTGCAGTATGTCCACCCAACATATGACCCATTTCGTGCGCAATAACGGCCTGTAATGCGTTTGGGGTTTTGATTTGCTTTAACAGACCGGTATAAACATAGACATCTTCGCCACCCGATACGAATGCGTTAAAGTCATCATCGTCAACAATATGAATTTTCAAGCGACCATCTGGGATTTTTGCAGCACTTGCCAACGGCTGAATTAAATCAGCCAATAATTTTTCTGTTTCTGTATCATTTATCATTGATGCCGCGTGCGCATGCGTCATAAAAAATACAGCCAATAAAAATGCAATTACTTTACGCACCCAGAACCACCCCACGGTTAAATATAAACATCAAATCATGTGTCCAAGTATCAATATCATTATCGCGTGCGGCACGTGATGCCAACTTGAATAAGTCCCTGTGTTCGCGATAGTTTACAAAATGATAGTGCAACCATCCGCTTTGTCGTGTGCCCATCAATTCGCCAACCCCACGCATCATCAAGTCTTGTTCTGCGATAACAAATCCGTCATCTGTTTCACACAGTATGTCTAAACGCTTTAATCCATCATCACTTAGGTTATATCCAAATAATAACAGACAGTACGATTGTGTATTGCCGCGCCCAACGCGCCCGCGTAACTGATGCAGGGCGGCCAAACCAAACCTTTCTGCGTTTTCAATAACGATAATGGACGCCTGTGGAACGTCAATTCCAACTTCTATCACAGTGGTTGCGACCAGCAGTTTCATATCAGAATTTTTATCTGCGAACTGTTCCATAATTTGGTCGCGTTGCTTTTTGTCCATTTGCCCATGCACCAGACCGGCGGTTGGGAAAAATTGTTTCAGCATATCGTATCTGACCTGTGCAGCGGTTGCAGTATTTTCATTTTCTGATTCTTCGACCAGCGGGCATACCCAGAAAACCTGTGCGCCATCATCAATTTGCATTTTCAGGCGTTCAACCAGTTCATTTACGCGTGCGACAGAAATCTTGGATGTTTTAATAGGTTTACGCCCAGCTGGCTTTTCATTTATAATTGAAACATCCATATCGCCATATATTGTCATAGACAGCGTTCGTGGAATTGGGGTCGCAGACAGTGCCAACAGGTCAGGATTGTTTCCTTTTTGTCGCAGTGCTTCACGTTGCGCAACACCAAATCTGTGCTGTTCGTCAACGATAACCAGTCCCAGGTCTTTGTATTCAACGTCCCCAGAAAACAACGCGTGCGTACCAACCACGACCTTGGTTCTGCCAGACTTTAATGAAATCAGTTTTTCGCGCCGACCGACCCCTTTGTCGCGCCCTGTCAGGCATTCGCAAACAATGCCGATTTTATCGCACATCGGTTTTAATTTTGCAAAGTGCTGTTGTGCCAATGTGTCTGTCGGTGCCAAGAACGCTGTTTGTGCGCCTGATTCTGCCATTTTAACTGCGGCAACTGTTGCGACGATAGTTTTACCACTGCCAACATCGCCCTGAACCAGACGCATCATTGGGATATCTTTGCGCATATCGTCAAAAATTTCATCGCAAGTACGCTTTTGTGCGCCAGTCAATTCAAACGGAATATTTTCCCACAGTTTATCCATCAGATTATATTTCTGTGGGCGAATTTCGCGTCTGTTTCGTGCATCAGTTCTGTTTTTGCGACTGATTGCGATTGCAGATTGGTGCGCCAACAGTTCGCAGTACGCCAGCTTTGCCACATATGTTGCGTTTGGTGCCAAATCATCATCAGATTGTGGAAAGTGTACATGCCTTAACGCATCAAAGAATTCATGAACGCGTTCGTCTGATTCATTGCGTATTTTGTCGGGCAGGGCGCCGAAAATCTGGTCGCGAACATTTGCAAAGATTTTTTGTGTTAAACCCTCGCCAGACGGGTAAATTGCCTGAACAGACGGGATTTTAGACGCATTTTGCATTTCTTCGATAAAGTCTGGGTGATTTATCGTTGGGCGCGACCCACCCATTTCCAGTTTGCCAGAAATCATACGCCATTGTCCGACAGGCAACTTTTTAAGCCAATAATCCAAATAACTGGAATTAAAGAATTGAATTACAACGGTGTTACCGACCGTATCATTACAAATAATTTGTGTTGGTCGTCTGCGACCACGCCCGAACGTGCCGCCGCTTTTATGCGATTTTATCAACAGCGGTATGGTAAGTGTTGCCCCACGAACAGCGTCTTGAATATTTTCTGTAATACCGCGCGCCCGCACACAAGACGGTATATGTAATAAAAAATCCAACACGCGTCGCCCACCCAGCAATTCGTCCAAACGGGTTGCCAGCACGGGTCCGACCCCCTTGATAAATTGCAGGTCAGTATTTAGAAAATCAAACAGTTCTTTTTTCATATAATATAAATTTAGTGAAAAACACCCAAATATTCAATAATAAAATAGTGGTTAGTGGGTAGTGTAAGTTGTTGCGAGCCTTCAGTCTGTGGGAAAAAAACAAACACACCGTCATCCCGACGCAGGTCGGGATCCATTGCGTTCCGCCACAATTCCAAAAAACGAATACATTGGCGACCCATCTTCGCTGGAATGACGTTTTTTATTTTCTTTGTCATTGCGAGCGAACACAGTGAAGCGAGGCAATCCAGTTCTGTTTGGTTTTATTACTAGATTGCCTATAATAACAAAAAAAGCGGAACTTACTCGTCCACGCCATAAATAAAATCGCCGGTTCCCATATTACCATAGAATTTTTGTTCAACAATATCCCACATGCCGTTAGATGGGACAACAAAATCCCCTATTTTTAGCCCACATGGCACCGGCACAAAATGCCGAAACAAACTATTTTTTTTATACATTTTAATACCATACAACCAAACAGTGTTACAATTAGATACAAAAAAATTATCAGGTTCCCAATTTAAAGAATCTGCAGGTGTAGCCTGTACTAACATAATATCGTTTGAAACATCTTTTAAATATGCATTGCCCATTTCATATTGATATTTTACATTTGGAATTAGGGTCTGTGGCCTAGTACTTAGTTGGTGCTGTGTTTTAGAATCGTTAATATTAATGTTCCACATTTGAAAAAAAACTCTATCAGCAGAATATGATACGAATCTGTATATGTTTTGGTCATTATATGTGTCGCCCATTCCACTAGAAGCACCAAATATATGACAGCCATTAGAATATTTTACCTTAAACATAATTTGCGTTATAATATCCAAAGAAGCTTTAACGCCTGTATTAAAGCTGGATGATGATTGTTTATCAATAATAATATAAATATTTTCATTTGCGGCAATCAGCCGACCGTTTTCATCATACGTATAATTTGTTGTATCAGTAAACGGCTCTATTACGTTATATATTTTATCATTGTATCTTACTTTTAATTCTTTGTCCGTGCTTTCGTTCATGGGTAATTGACAGCGCACCATATTCCCATACCACAATTCATCGCCAATGCGGACGTGCAGGGCGGGGTCGGTTGTTTTTGTTTGTGACAGTTTTATTGTGTTATCACCCACATGCAACACACGTGCATTTGCGCAAAACGCAATACAGACAAATAAAACAACCAATAATTTACGCATGATTTTCCCCAAACAAAAACCGTCACAAAAATGACGGTCGGGGTGTTCGAAAAGTCAACGTTTGCAGACCCCGTTGCGTTCAACATATTACAACGGCACCCCGACCATAATCGGGGGTAAAAATTAACGGTGCAAAGCACCGATTTTCATCGGATTACGATGCATATGCACCGCAAACGCTGGGCTTTTCGAAGGCCCGAACCGACATCCCTGTCAGTTCAATACTTATTTTATGTAAAACGCCAAAAAAATTCAATAATAAAATAGTGGTTAGTGGTGGCAAGATTTTTGTTATATTGTATTTTAAAGATAGATACACATTATTTAGAATTTATAAATAATAAAAATTATTCATTCACTAAACACTAACCACCAACCACCAGTTACTAAAAATCCCCCAAACGGGGGATTTTTTTACTTTGCAAAACTGTAATCCATTTCCAAGTGGTTTGGATTATATGTTCCATTCATAATGGCCAAAGTATCTTCAACGATAACCAATTCTTCGTTTGTTGGAATCATAAAGATTTTAACTTTGCTGTCTGCTGTGCTGATTTCTGTTTCATCAACCCCCAGTCGTGCCAATGACTTTGCGTTCTTTTCAACGTCCAGTTTGATGCCCAGTTCTTCCAGTCCTGTACAGAACTTTTCACGCAGGTAATCGTCGTTTTCGCCAACGCCTGCGGTAAAGATAATCGCATCAACATGGCCCAGTTCTGCCATATATGCACCGATATACTTTTTTACATTGTGTACTTCGGTATCGATGGCCAAGCGGCACAAGTCATTAGAAGATTTGTTTTCTTCTACGTCGCGACGGTCAACAAAGCATTCTGTAATACCTTTCAGACCAGAATCTTTGCTTAGATGAGTTTGCATTTGTGCAGGTGACAATTGCAACTGTTCCATAACATACAGAACAACACCTGGGTCCAAGTCACCTGGGCGTGTACCCATTGTTAAACCTGCCAATGGCGTCATACCCAAAGATGTATCAACAGAAATACCGTTGCGAATTGCTGTGGCAGATGCCCCAGAACCGATATGCATTGTGATAAAGTTGCAGTCTTTTGCACTTTTGCCCAGCATTTTTGCAGCGCGTTTTGAAACATACAGGTGGCTGGTTCCGTGGAAACCATATCTGCGAACGCCCAGTTCTTTATACCATGCCTGTGGCACCGCATAGCGATATGCATAATCTGGCATTGTCTGGTGGAACGCAGTATCAAATACAGCAACCTGTTTTGCGTTTGGCAACAACTGTTGTGCAGTCATAATACCACGCAGTGCAGGTGGGTTATGTAATGGCGCCAATGGGGACAATTTGTCGATAGTCTTGATAACTTCGTCTGTGATTTCAACAGAAGATGCGAATTTATCGCCACCCATAACAACGCGATGACCAACGCCCTTGATTTCGTTCAGGTCAATTGACGCCTCGCGCAGCATCATCAAAACATTATTCAATGCTTCGTCATGATTTTGCATAGAAACGACTTTCTTTTGCTTTGTGCCGTCTGGATATTTCTGAGTCAAGAAAGAATCAGCCAAGCCGATTTTTTCAACGTTACCGCCAACGATGGCTGTCTTAGAGTCTGCGTCAAAAACCTGATATTTCAGGGACGAAGAACCACAGTTTAATGCAAGTATATACATGTTAAATCCTTTTTCTTCGCCCATAAGCATAGCAAAGGTATTTTTTATTTTCAACAGTAAACTCGGAATAAAACGCACCAATTTTCATCTGTAACATTTGTGATTGCGCCTGTGTTTTTATTGTTGACCCAGTATTGTTCCGCACCACACATCAGACGTATATGTGTGCCATTTGTGTCGTGTATTGGGGTTGGCTGTGGATTGGCGCGATTCCCAATCCCCCAGCACCAAACTTCGTCGCCGGCGGTGTAACCCGCTTCATCAGATTGGCAGACCAATACAGTCTGAATAAATTTTGGTGTTATATCTTCGTTTATTACATAGTTTAACCCGCCACTGCGACTGTTGATTTTGGTGGGGGTGGTTTCAATGATTCTGAATGCCTGTGGTGTATGTCGTGCGACAACGCCTGCCCAGAAAGATTCTGGCACTGCGTTTATATCAAAAATATTTGCATTACCATTACCGTTGCCGATTATGAATCCACCGGGCGTTTGTCCATCGTGCAAACGCAGTGTTTTATTATCAGTATCCATTGTTATTTCGCCCATCAGTCCAACGAAATTTTGATGTTGTGTGGCTGTGCCACGACGTAATTGTAAGACACGTGTCATATAAAATCCTTTTGTTGTTATTAAATTTTTTTAGCTAAAAAAATCCCCACACGGGATGTGTGGGGGTAAAGTTCCCCTCTGACGCCGGTGCGCATGCGCACCCGCGGGGAGGGGGCACACAGTGACGGGGTGGGGCGAATTTCGCTGTCATACCCACCTCCCGGCTGCGCCGTACTCCTCCCCAGGAGGAGAACTTAAAAACCTCTGACAAAGTTCCCCTCTGACGCCGGTGCGCATGCGCACCCCGCGTGGAGGGGTGTCACGCAGTGACGGGGTGGGTTGCCCCGTAGGGACAAAAGAAAAATTGTCTGCGACGCAGTGGATTCCCGCCTGCGCGGGAATGACGGTTTTTTTTTTGTAAAATTCCCCTCTCATGGAGGGGGCGTTTAGGGCGGGGTAGTGGAAATCAAAACCGCCCAAAAAACAAACGCCACTGTTGACCAGTGACGCATGTCTGCATTATACCACAAATCCCACAAAAAATCAAGCAATCCTTCCGTATTGTGCCAAATAATCAGCAATATAAGTATTCTTTTCGGTGTCAAAGTTTTTTTGTGCGGTTGACTTTTTTAGGGTGCCCCAATTGTACATTTTTCCGGTATGAAAATCACGCCCTGTTTCCAGCATATCCCAATATGCCATAAGCTCTGTATATTTTGTATTGTGATCTTCGTCCCACGTGCTTAGTGTGTTTTGATTATTTGTTATTTGTGTATTCAGTTCGTTAATTGCTCTTGTTGCAGAGTCCCATTTGTTTAGTCTGTTTTCAAGCTCTTGATTCTGGTGGTCTTCTGCTTGTAACGCCGTTAGGTCTGTGTTATAGCTACGCTCAAGTGCTTGGTACGTCCCCCATTGTGGGTCTCTCTCGATTGTACGTACTATATTTCTGTTGCTGCGTTCTTCCTGCAGTGCAACCAATCGTTCGTCTTTTTTTGGAATCAGCTCTGTTTCGGTTATTTGTTTTATGCGCGCTTCTTTTTCTTCTGCTGACATCGATGACGAAGTGCGCAAAGCGTTGAGTCTATCTTTTATTTTTTTTATTTCGTCTTTTAGTGTCCGTTGTTTCGCTTCTGCCTCAGTTACCTTGCGGGTTGCGTCGGTATGTCTTTGTACTGCATCAAACGCGTTTGGGTTTGCGCTGTGTATGCCTTGTAATCTTGCGCGTTCTGTGTCTGCATTTGCTTTTCTGGTCGCAAGATTTCCTTGGTGTGTAGCTAAATTACTTTCAGTAATCATATCGGCAGGGCGTGTGTGAGGCGGGTTCACTGTGGCGTTACGCTTTGTTTGCAACGCAGTCGCGCGGGTTTGCATTCGGCTGGTCTGTTCATCAAGTCTTTCACGCTGTTTATTTAATTCATCGTCATTTTTTAATCTGTCGTCGCGTTTTTTATTATATTTTATACCACTTTGCCAAATTGCATTGCCTGCAATTGTGATGCCATATCCAATACCCATAAATGCAAATTTTACACTTTTATCCAGTGCCTTAGTAATAAATTGTGTTGCCTCGTTTTTATTCCATGATAATTTGCTGTCAGAAAACAGTGTAAAATCCGTTTCTTTCAGTGTATCCATAATTTTGCTGGTTGTAAATCCGTATCTAATAACAGATAAAACCTCCATCGCGGTTTTTGCTTCTTTTTCTTTTCCATTTTCCACCGCTGTTTTAATCAGTTCTGATATGACAGCGCGCATTTGACGGCCGTTCCGCAATGCTCCTTCAAACGCCTTGGGCATTTTTGCCTTGATGGATTTCATTGTTTTGGTAAACCAATCAAAATGTTCGGCTGCTGTTGGTGATTTAAAACGTAAACCTTCGGCTATTTTGCCAGTGCTTTCCAAGACTTTATCTAATCCGTCCGTCGGTTTGATTTTTGCCTTGTGTATTGCAGATACGATTTCTTTTGCCTGTGGCGAGAAGTATAATCTGTCGCCTTGGAATTTTACATATTTTTCAAATACATCTGCGTAAGTGTCATCTACAAATTCAGAAAACCTTTGGAATGGGTTTAATTCGTCTTGTTTTTTTGGCGGAACATAGTCTTTGCTGTTTTCGTCATCATACCCAGTCAGTTCTTTGGCTTTATTATATGCGTTTTTAATTTTTTCAGACGGAAAGGCATCTCGTATTTTGCTTTTGCCATATATTTCGCGCAAGAGAATGTCGTATTCGCCATTTTTAAAATCTTGAAATTCTGGCGTTGATGTTAAATCAGTGTCGTCATCTGTAAACCCGTTTGTGATTGCGTCAAGGTCGCATGAACTGGTATCAATAGCAAATTGTCCGATACTTCTTTGGTATGATATGTATTGTACAACTTGTTCTAATTGCTCTTGAAATGTTGCGCTGGTATTGTATTTCTTTTGTTGCAGCCCTTGTGTTAATGTATCATAATCAATCAATTTGTTGACATTCAAGAATGTTGTGAATGCAGATTTGTTTGATGTGATTATGCCAAGTAAACGGCTAATTTCGTTCTCTGCATTTTGAGATGCTGTTGCTTGCGAAAATAATTTGCCAGTACCAAAATAATTGTTTAAAAATTCTAGTGCTTTTTCATTTTTATTGCCAAAATTAACACTTCCTTCCAATTCCTTGCGGTTCGCAGCCATTGCACGGAATGCAGAACGAAATTCTATAAACAGCTTTTTCCATTCTTCATCATTTAATTCATAGTCTGGACCGTTTGGATTTGGCAGATCTTTGGCAACCCATTTGTCGCCTTGTTGTTCCATCAGATTGTTTCGCCATTCCTTCATATGACCGGCGAAATCTTCTTTTCCAATATATGAATTGAGCTGGGCCAGCACAGCAGGATCCATTTTTTTGATACGCATCTGCATCATGTATTGCAATAAAAAATCATTCATTGATACTTGGGCCATAATTGCTCACCTTTATCTTTATCTATATAATTATAGTAAATTTTGGCGAAAAATCAATATTTCCCTGTACTTTTTTGGCAAAAAATATGTATAATTTGGCATAAAAAGGGAAAAATAGTGTCACGATTATTGTTTTCTTTGTATGGATTTGCGTTTTTTAACAAGTTTTTATTGCTGACACCGGTCTATTCTATCTTTATGTTGGAAAATGGTTTGTCAGACCTGCAACTGTCCACGATGTTTATTGTGTCGGCGTTCGCAACAATTATGGGACAAATGCCAATTACATTTATAACAAATCGTCTGGGGCAACGTTCTGCCATGATTCTGGGCCAATTTTTAAAGGCAATCGCAGTATTGTTATGGCTGGTTTGGCCAACATATATCGGCTTTGTTATCGGTATGATTTTATGGGGCGTTCAGACCGGATTTCGCAGTGTCGCATTCGAAGGACTGGTTTATGATTCTGTTGCGGCAAACGGCGGTGCAAAAAATTACACGCGTATTTTGGGACGTAAATCAACATATGAATCAATTGGAACTGCGTTATCTGCATTCGGGTCGTTGTTGATGTTCTTGGGGTATGCGTGGGTGACATGGATGTCTGTGGCGGCGATTGCGTTGTCTGTGGTGTGCTTGCTTAATGTGCGTTATACACCATCTGCAAACGTTAAGCCAAAAACAATACCGTTCAAAAAACAGTTTCGTGTCGCCATGCGTGTGTGCAGACAGACCCCTTGTTTGATAACAACGATGGTGTTTGCATTATTGGTTGGAAATGTTCCTTATCTTGATGATTTTTTAAGCCCGATTGCATTGCAAATCGGAATTCCAACAGAATATATCGGAATTGTTCCCTTGTTCTTGCTGGGGTGTGCGACACTGGGCCAGCGTTTTGCATATAAATTTACCCGTCTGTCCGATTGGAAGATTTACATGCTGGTTGGTATGGTTGGGTTATGCTATATGCTGTTTGGCGCAACGTACAGTATTGCGACTTTATGGTTGATGGGTGTTGCGTATTTGCTGTTTTATGGGATATATACCCTAATGTATTCCAAGGTGCAACATATGATACCATCACGCCATCGTTCTGTGGTGCTGTCATTATATACGACTGTGAATTATTCTGTTTATATAATTGTTTGCGGTATTGTGGGATTGGGGTCGTTACTGGGCAGTTGGCGGTTCAGTATCATAATACTGGGGGCAATAATATTGGCGATTTGCCTGTGGGGATTCTTGTTCGTTGGTAATAAATGTAATGTGTCAGATAATGTGCGCCGTGTGTGAAAAAGTTCCTGTACATATTGCCGTGTATCTTCGGTAAAATATGTGTATGAAAATCAACTTTCGTACGTTTTTTTTAAAGTCTTTGCCATACCTTATGTCAATTGCAGGTGGTATAATTTTATATACTGGTGCAATAGATAATGCGCCAAATGATAATATTCGCGACTTGGTTATAAATGTATCTGCATCACTGTTGTCAATACCGTTGGTGTTTTTGCTGTATGATTACACTAACAGTCGTATCAACAGGCAAATGAAACAGCACATGGCAAACAGTGTTAGTGATAAATTAAACGATTTAATGATAAATTTAATATTGCTGTTGCGTGAAATATTATCGGTGCGCGGTAAGCCGACGGCTGAAAATATAAACAGAATGTTGACTTGGCGTGCATCTGATATATCAAAACGTCTGACAATACGGTCTGGGTCGCTGGAAAAAATGCATATGTATCATAATGACTTGGATACATTGCTGTACCGTAACAGTCAAACAGATGTCTTGACCCCGGAACAGGTTCAGATATTATCGTCACTGGCGCGCGCGATGACACACTTTATCAATGAAAACAAGTTCCATAAAAATCGCCATGTTTCCGCCAAATACATGGAAACAATAACAACAAAAATACTGGATTGGCTGGATTTAGACAGTGTTGCCGCATTGAACATTAGTAAACACCTGACAGGCGCGCCATCAGGTACGGAAAAAGATAAAAAACAAAAAAATGAAAAAAAATAGTATTTTTTCTTGATTTTTGTTTTTAATTATGTCAGAATTTCCCCCGAACCACGGAAATAGAACGCAAGTTTTCCCTTTTCGGGTCCGGTTTTGGGGACATAGCTCAGTTGGTAGAGCAAATGACTTTTAATCATTGGGTCCAGGGTTCGAGTCCCTGTGTCCCCACCAGAAATAAAACAACGCCGTCAGGCGTTTTTTTATTTCTGAAATGGGCGTCGTTATAATGCAAATAAAACAAGGACATGAAAAATGCTAAATATGCAAATCGATACTGTTAAATTAAAAAACATGGAAACCAAGTTAAATTGTAAATTTGGTGATGATGGCATGTTTGTAGAAATGGCACTCGACTTAAACGAATACCAAGAACAATTGCCATCCATCAGTGGTGTTTCATTTGGTGTCTATTCTGGGGATTTAGAAAAGATTAGAAAATTTGTCGAAAAAGTCGATGCGAAATGGTGTAAATATTTTACAGAAAACACAACAATATTTTGTGCCTTTGTAAATAAAGAACCCGTATCTTTTTGTATAATAACGCCAACTGCTGATTCTATTTTGTGTGATGATAAATTAAAAATCGGTGGCATTGCATGTGTTGGAACTGTGCCAGAGTATAGAAAACGCGGTATCGGGCTCAAGATGGTCGATGTGGCGACAATTTATTTAAAAACGCTGAATTGTGATATTGCTTATATTCACTATACCCATCTGGAAAAATGGTATAAAAAGTTGGGCTATGAAACGGTCGTCAGGTTTTCTATTCTATAAACACCGCCCCATGTGGGCGGGTTATTTTTTTATATGCATTCCACAAATATTCAAACCGTTTGCTGTACTCTTGTGCCTGGGGTGAAATAAACCGCCATGTTTTGCGGTATGGTTGCATGTTGCGTGGGCAATTGCGCCCCAGCGCCAACCCCAATGACGAACGCAATCGCAATAACAAAAGTCCATTGTCTGACAACCATACAACCCCAAACAAAAGACCACTCAAATAAAGAGTGGTGTTTGCGGTCTATAATTCAACCAATGTAAGATAGTAATCAATAATGTCGTGTTTGATTTTTCCGATTTTGTTTTTGATTTCGCGATAGAATATTTGCACGGCTTCTTCGTTATAGTTTCGTTTAATTGACTTTGCTGTCACTGCAATATCAAACCAAATATCCCCAACCCCACAATCAGATACATCAATAAAACCCGACAATTTATCGCTATGTCCAAAAATGTTGGGCAGGCTGGTGTCGCCATGCGAAAAACATAACTGCTCGTCCGGCTTGTTTTTGATAAGGTATTCATAAATACCATCAATACTGCCGTATTTTTCCAGAAATTCTGGTCTTATATCTTCGGGTTTGATTTGTTCTGAATCTATCTTAACCTTGATTTGTTTTAGTTTATAATCCAGCCTCGCATCAAAAGGGCAATCTTTGATATCTATTGTCCATAATTTATCAAACGCTTGAAGAATAACGTTCATCCCACTGTGCCAATTTTTCATATATCTTGGTGTGCATATCATCTCGCCATCCAGCCCACGTGTCAGCAGATAGTGTATACCATTCTCATGTTGATAAGATATTATTTGTGGCACAGGCAGGCAACCTTGCAACCAGTTTAATTTTTTATATTCTGTTTCAATATTTTTGTTCGCCGAATATTTAAGAAAAAAGTCGTTCCCATCTTTGGATATTTTCAAAACAGAATCACCAGAACAACCAATACCAATTTGTTGCACATCTGCCCCATGGATAAATTGGTTTAAATCATTTGTTAAAATAATTTGTTTTAATTCATTGGTTGTCATTTTTTTATTCCTGTGTTTTTAATTGCCAAAACACCCCAGAAATTCGTGTGAATTTACTGGCTGTTTCGCAACAAATTATTGCGTGATTATATTTTTTTTTGAGATTTTGCGGCGGGTCAGTGCAATTGCACTATATTGACACAGTCATTGTAAGGTATGATATAACAAAAGTCAAGATATGTGTTTCGGGGGGGGTAATCGTTTTTCACAAATGCACGATTTCGGTGTCGGGAATTTGTGATGCGATGTATTCGGCGGCCAAGCGGCGGTGACATTGATGTGCGGTCTTTTCTGTGCACATCAGGCATATGCGGTCCAGTTCGTCCGGATTGCGCCCCGCCAATGGCGCACGCCCCGCAATCAGGCGTCTGTAAATCGGTTCGGCATCCGTCCAGGTTGCCTTTTTATCCTTGAACGCGGTCAGCATTTCAAATTCAGGTGCAAATTCCGGGTGGTATTCATATCGGTCGCCCAAGACAGTCGCCAGGTTTTCACCACAGTAATATGGGACATACTTGCTGACCCGCCACAAGCGAATGTCCCACACGCACCGAATGCGCGCCGCATCCAGCACTTCCAGAAATGTGTCGGGGCTTTTACCGCTAAAACCGATTGTAAATATCTTTGGCATGTAATAACGATAGCCGATTATGTAGATGATTTCAATGCGTAAGTATTTTTATTGAAAAAAATCGTGTTTTGTGATATAATAAATGCATTCAGCAGACGACATTTGGTCGTCTTTTTTATTGCCCGCAACCGCGGGTGTTTTTATTTAAACAAAAGGATTGCTATGAACCAGATACCCGTGCTGGCGAAAGTGCCGACAATCCAAACCCGTATCCGAACCAGAAACTGTTTGATGCGATTGAAAAGTTCAGAAAGTTACAAAAAATCAAAGAGCGTGGCGCTGTCAAACCTGGTCACTGGACAGAAGTAAAAATAAATCAAGAATTGGAAAAGAAACAAAGCGAGAAAAAAGATATGAAAGATATTGATACAAACAAAGTGTCTGAGATGAAAATGAGCGATAAAGGTATCGAGTGGTTGAAAGGGTTGGAAGGTTCGGTCAAGGTTAATGGAAAACACGTTATATACGATGATGCCACGGGCAAACCTGTGTTTGCAGGAGTTCCATTGCCAGTGGGTGCAACAATTGGCTATGGGCATTTGGTAAAGCCGGGTGAAGATTTTAGTGCCGGTTTAACGGAACAACAGGCGACAAAACTGTTGCAGCAAGACCTGCAAGCAACCTATAACACAATAAATGAACAAATCTCTGCCGATGCTATATCAAATATGACACAAAGCCAATATGATGCATTGGTGTCGCTGGTATTTAATATTGGGACCGGGTCTGCTGCACCACAAAATAGAAATCGTGGGCTATACCAATCAACGGTTAGAAAATATTTGAATGACAATAAATATAAAAGCAATATTTACCCAAATTTAGAAGATGCGTGGCGTGCATTTAGGAATGGAGGAATCTTGGATGGGCGACGTGATGCAGAATGGCGGCTATACAATAATGCAGACTATAGTGGTTATTGATTTGTCTGAATCAGTTGTTCCAGGTATTGTTTGGCGGCATCAAATTTTGATGTCGCCGCATTTATTCCAATGATTGAACCGCACTGTGGATAACAAGAATCTGGGCGCTGAATATATGATGTTGCATCTGCAGCACTGTCTATATATTGAATAAAATTATTCCACATGCTTTCATGGTTTTGTTTATATTTTGATGTTATTATTTCTGAAACAATTGCCTTATAGCATTCCGTATGTGTATCTATTACTTGTACAATTTCTATGGTCGTATTGGCGTGTTTGCTGGCATTTTCGTATTCTGTATCACAACTTTGCATCATAAGCCTGTAATCAGGGGCCGCAAAAACAGTACGTGATAGTATTATAAACATAGAAAACACAAAAAATAAATTTTTCATACGTAAATGATATTTAGATTTGTATTGATAGTCAATAATATTGTTCGCATGGTTGCCCTCTTTTTTTGTTTATAATTCCATCAAAGTAAGATAATAGTCGATAATATCGTGTTTAATTTTTCCAATTTTGTTTTGGGTTTCTTTGTAAAATAACTGTACAGCGTCTTCGTTATAATTTCTTTTTAGTTTATCATTTAGAAACTGTAATTCAAGTCATAAATAATTTATAATCGGGGCAGGGTGGGCAAAGTATGCCAATAAAATACAACGTTGTTTAATGTGTTTGTTGGCACAAATGACGGTTAAGCTTATCAAACTTCATCAAAGTGTATTTACGAATTTCTTCAACAGGTTGCATTTTATTTGCGTGTGGATACGAAATAACCCCGCTGCCGTCTGGGGCAGGTGTCAATGTTCGAAAGTTTTTTGTATGGAATACGTCGTCATCATAATAAAGGCATAATGCACTGTTAAACAAGAACAAGTTATCAGGCTTTCTAAATGCGCTGTTAAAAAATATTTCATCTATTGCGCACATAATTCGTGGCGCATAAATTTTTGCCATTGTGGTTTTTTGTGATTTTCTTTCTATTGCGTTGCGGACACGTTTTGTAAATTCTTCTTTGTCCATGCATGGTTCAACGCCGTATTGTTGTGCGATAATCATAATATCTTTTGGTTTTCTTAGGTCGCCCAAATCAGGAACGCTGTGATCCAGTTTTTGCAGTGTTTGAATATAATTTGAATATATTTGTTTGTCTTTTGGTAAATTGTCTGATAATAGCACATAGTATTGAAACGTGTTAAACAAATCTATATAACACCACAATTCATTATATTGGGAAAACAAAATCATATTATGAAACAGATTTGTGTAATTGCCATTTAGCTCAACTAATTTATCAACAGGATTTACCGGACAAAAAGGTATTATTTTATAATTATAATTGATTTGCTGTACGGTGTTGCCAGATTTTTCAACCTTTAACCCATGTTCCAGATATTTTAAATCAACATTTTGCGATATTGCATAATTAAACGCAATCTTGGCCAAACCTGTTTCAAATGCACAATTTTGCAAGTCAAAATTATAATTAACTATTTCCAACGGTAATTTTGATATATCGCAACGTAATTTACGGCTCAGTTCTGGACAACTGACGACTTTGCCGGCCTTGATATTTGCGTCATATAATTCCCCGTTATACAAAACCTTGCCGGTACATGGCTGTAAAGATTTTGTATTGTTGGTCTTAGAAAAATTTTGAATCTGACTGATAATAGGATTGAATGTTTTTGTAAAAGGTGCGTCAATATACTTGCTTATAAAGTTATTGCAATCGGCACAGCAAATATCAGTAGATTCCAGCAGTCCGCCCAACGCGTTTTGTATAACGTGTTCCTTGCTGCGTGTGGTTATTTCTTTGTTGCAATAAATACAATGGGTTCTTTCTGTCATAATGGTATTGTTATAACACAGATAAATAGTTTGTCAAGTATTTGTTTGGGGATAACACAGAACTTAAATCCGAATATGGGTACTAAATTGTGTATTGTTCTTTTTGTTTAAGAACTTCGACATAGTGTTCCAAGATTTTGGCATATTCTGATATACTGATGTGCATCGTCAGTAATATTATGGCGATTGTTTTGGTTGATAACCAGCGTGCCTGACCGTGGGATGATATGCGCTTGCTGTTATTAAATACGTTCGCGTCCAGACCACATTCGCGCGCCATACATGAACACGTCTTGTTACGGATTGCCGCAATATGATTGACCGATTCCCAGACCGCATTGTTGTAAATATTATTCATATTATACCTTTTGATATGTCTTATATGAATTATTGCTTAAAATCGTGCGTCATTCTAGCAAAACAATCAAAGGTTGTGGTCTGTTGGTTTATTATGGCGCGTACCGAGAATTTCTTTGTCTAAAATGAATCGGGGTTTTGGTGTTGTTTTCTGTATATGTTAGTTTTTTATAAGACTTTTATTGATTTTATGATATAATTCCCATCAGAAAAGGAGAAAAATAAATGAATCCAGTTGTTGGCGAATTATTGGGCTATGCATGCGGGCTGTGTACGACTTTTACATTTTTGCCCCAGACAATAAAATCAATCAGAACGCGAAATGTATCAGGCTTATCTTGGATGACATACACAATATATTGCATTGGTTGTGCGTTGTGGATATTGTATGGTGTATATTTGAAATCGTTGCAGATAATATTGTTTGACGGCATTGCCTTGTTGTTTGGCAGTATTATGTTGTACTTGATTGTAACAAATAAAAAATCAAAGAAATGAAGCGGCATTTTTTCTTTTTTAGGCACGGCGACAGGGCTGGTATCGAACCAGAGTCAGGAATCAGCGAACTGGGGGTGTGTCAGGCGCATCGTCTGGGACAGTTTTTGTCAGACAAAGGAATCGAAATTGTTTATTCCAGTCCACTGCGGCGTTCCATAGATACTGCAAAAATTGCATTAAATAATCCAAGTCTTAAAGTTATAACAGATGAACGCTTGATAGAAACTGCGTTTGGTTTTTGGTATGACGAAAATCATCCAGACCAGCAAAGGATTATAAACAACTTTAATCGCATAAAATCTTGCTTTGATTATATTGTTGCAAATGATACACATAACAGTATTGCAATTGCTTCGCATGGCGGTGTGACGCGTGCGCTATGCTGGTGTTGCGGCCACAAAGTTGATAGGGATGTCAAGACTGCCCACTGTTTTCATTTTGTGCTGGATGATGGCAAGTGGCAGTTCATAGAAGAATTCGAACCAGAGCCGGGAAAATAAAATGAATAAAGTATCACCAAATATTGTTGAAATAGTTAAAGCAAAGTTGTTGGAATATTCTGAAAAATCTTTCCAGCAAGACGGATACGACTTTTGGAACAATCATATAAAATATGTGTTTCAGCATGCGCGCGAATTGGCGCTTAGACGCAATGCAGATGTCGAAGTTTGTGAACTTGCTGCGCTATTTCATGATATGGCGATGGTGGCAGGCTTTGGGCCGCGTACAGAACATGAAAAATATGGTGCACAAATGGCACGTTCTGTGCTGAACGAATTAGATTATCCAGCAAACAAAACAGATTTAATTGAACGATGTGTCTTGAATCATCGCAGCAGTATAAACGCACCACGCGAAACGACAGAAGAACAAATTATCGCGGACGCAGATGTTATGGCGCATTTTGACAGCATTCCGTCTTTGTTTAGTCTGGTTTATAACAAACTGGGAATGTCAATGGAAGAGGGCAAAGAATATGTAAAAAACAAATTACAAAAAGACTATAAAAAATTAAGTCCGTTGGGGCAAACAGAACAGCAAGATAGATTTAATACAATAATGAGTGTGCTGTTTGTGGAATAACGAAAGGTGACGGATATGAAGCGTAGTATAAAATTTAAACTAAGAAATGGTAAAGTCGTAACAATCCGTCCGTTAAAAGCAGATGATTATGATGCGTTTGTAAAGTTTTATAAGGAATTCGTCAATGGCCCCAGTGCCAAGATGAATTTTGAGTATCCGGGCGCGCCTGTTGCGCAAAAAGAACACTATGTAAATGCATGGACAAATAAAAACTTTCTTTATATTGCTGCTTTTGACGGAAATAAAATCGTTGGTTATTCGCAAATTCGCAAGCTGATGGTAAATCATCCTTTTTCTGGTCGCAGCGCAATGACAGGCACCAGCATATTGGAAAAGTATACTTCAAATGGACTGGGGGCAAAGTTCAAAGCCATCACAGAAAAATGGGCGCGTGAAAATAATGTGCATAAATTAGAGGCTGAAACATTTACTGCAAATACGCGTTCAGTTGCAAATCTGTTAAAAAGTGGCTTTCAGATTGTTGGAACATTACACGATGTTGCGTTCATAGATGGCGAATGGTATCATCAATATAACTTTGAAAAAATCTTGGAATCTTAGGAATGGTAAAACGCTGGACTTTTGATGACGATAAGTTGTTTGAACTTGTGCGTATTGGGCAAAAGCGCGGTACATGTTGCCGATACTTGGATGATAAAAGTATGGCACAGGTTGGCGAAATAAATGAAATTTTTGACAGTCATAATAATACTATCAAAATACAAATTACTGCGGTCAGAAAATGTCGTTTTTGTGATGTGGACGAACGGTGGGCATATATAGAGGGCGAAGGCGACCTTTCTTTGTCTTATTGGCGTAGTGTGCATACAGAATTCTTTAAAAAACATTATCCAGATTTTCAAGAAACTGATTGGTTAGAGTTAAATAAGTTCAAAACATTATCAATCCCAACAAAATAAAAAGGCTGGGGATTCCAGCCTTTGTACTTAAAGTTTAAATATTTTAAAGAACCTTTTGCGTCCAACACGAACAAGCAAGTTTTTATCTGTTTGTAACATTTGATTTGGGTCAGATACCCTGTCGTCATTTATTGTGACTGCGTTTTGAAGAATCAATCTGCGCAGTTCACTGTTTGATGCATCCGGCATACCTAATTTCAAAATTTCCATAGCAGACAATGTATCTTGGTCCGTTTTGATTTCTGGCGCATTGTCTGGGAAAGTGTGTTCTGAAAAAGTTTTGCGCCAGTTTTCCTGTGCCGAAATCGACGCGTCCGCACCGTGGAATATTTCCGTTATTTTCTGTGCGGCAAACAGTTTTGCGCGCATTGGTTCATTTTCAATATCCAACGCATCAATTTCCGACAATGAAACACGAGTATTATTTATCAGTAAAACACGTATCATTTCATCGGGCTGCGCCATAATCTGGGCAAACATGGTATCTGCGGCTTCATTCAAGAAAACGCCTGTACCACGGCATTTTGACATCAATTCACCCGTCACTGGATTTTCCATCAAATTGTTGCAAACAATAAACTTTTCTTTGTTCTTTAACTTGCGTAACAAAGTACGCCCCATCAGCGCATTAAATGTCTGGTCTGTGCCACACAATTCAACGTCTGCATCCAAAGCCACAGAATCAAAGCCCTGAAAAATCGGGTACAGGAATTCGTGCAGGTGAATTGGCCGGTTATCGTTCATCCGTTTCTGAAACATATCACGTTCCAGCATATGCTGGACAGTGGTGTTTGAAGTCAATTCAATCAAATCACGCATAGATAGTTTGTTTAGCCATTCGCCATTAAATACCACTTTGGCCGGATTGTTTGGGTCGTTAAAGTTGATAATTGGTGAGATTTGGCGTACCCAGTCAGCGGAAAATTCGTGTACTTGTTCCGGTGTTAATCTTGCACGTGCGGAATTGCGGTCGCTGGGGTCACCAATGCATGCGGTAAAGTCGCCAAACAAGACAAATACCTCATGTCCCAGTTTTCTGAATTCTTCCAGTAACATAAAGTTCTTGGCGTGCGATAGATGCAACGACGTGTTTGTCGGGTCTGCACCAATAAAAAAACGCAGTTTTTCTGTTAGCAGTTTTTTCTTAAATTCCGCACGCGATGGCAAGATGTCAACAATTATGCCCCTGTCCAGAATTTCATCAATAATTTGTTCTTTGTTTTTCATTACTTATATCCTTGGTTCTTTTGTTTAATGAATAAAAAAATTGGCTTTGACATATACCCCTTATGGTGCCAAAGCCAATCAAACCCATAACACCATAAGGGGTTAATAGGCGTAATAAAAAACACGTACGCAAAACTGCGCACATTTTGAAATCTGATTAAAACGCAATATATTCTTTGTCATTTCCCAACAATTATAAAACAACAGGTCTTTTTTGTCAACATTATTGTTTCAGTCAAACAGATACAACTTATAACAACATGTTGTTGCATGGGATAAATGGACGTTTTTCAGTAATTCATTCTGTCACGATATTTAAGCGCGGATTCCTAAGCATACATACCGATAGATTCTGCGCAAAATCTGTGTAAGAATTTTGTCTTGTACCGGCTTTGAATAAAAAACAAAAAAAGGATTCTTATCATGACCCATCAAGCATTATGGCAGGC
>JAZRSO010000021.1:0-4557 GCA_045651525.1 Candidatus Enterousia sp.
ATTGGTCTGTCTGGCATAGATACCAAAAATCAAACAGGCGAAATTGGATATTGGTTAAAAAAATCTGCACGTGGTCATGGGATTATAACAAAACTGATTCCTGTCATAGAAAAACTAGGCTTTGAAGAATTTGATTTAAGAAAAATAGACATATGGTGCGACGATGATAATATTGCATCACGCAAACATGCAGAAAAACAAGGCTATATCCTTGAAGGTATTCAGCGCGAGAGAAAATTGTGGCCAGACGGGTCTGTACACAGTACCGCGATGTTCGGCAAATTAAAATCCGAATGGGAACACTAAATTGTGCCTTGTTCTTTTTGTTTAAGAACTTCGACATAGTGTTCCAAGATTTTGGCGTATTCTGATATACTGATGTGCATTGTCAGTAATATTATCGCAATTGTCTTGGTAGATAACCATCGCGCCTGACCGTGGGATGATATGCGCTTGCTGTGGTTAAAAACATTAGCATCCAAGCCACACTCGCGTGCCATACGTGAACACGTCTTGTTACGGATTGCCGCAATATGATTGACCGATTCCCAGACCGCATTGTTGTAAATGTTATTCATATTATACCTTTTGATATGTCTTATATGAATTATTGCTTAAAACCGTGCAGTATTCTAACAAAACAATCAAAGGTTGTAGGTTCTTAGCTTTTTATAATACCTATCGCGGATTTTTATATCTAAATCGAATCGGAGTTTTGGTGTTTATCTGCTTTTTTATCCAGTATATGTTGCGCGTGGGAATATGTGTCTGCAAAGTCTGCCAATGTCATATTTAGTGTGTTTAGCATCTTTGCAATTGTATAACAAGACGGCCAACGTGGTGTGCCTGACTTAGATATCAGTTTGCTGTTATTGAATGTCGTTGGATCCAAACCACACTTTTTCGCCAAGCCAGAGCAAGTTAAATTATGTTCAAACGCAACTAGTTTAATTGCCTGCCATAATGCTTGATGTGTCATGATAAGAATCCTTTTTTGTTTTTTATTCAAAGCCGGTACAAGACAAAATTCTTACACAGATTTTGCGCAGAATCTATCGGTATGTATGCTTAGGAATCCGCGCTTAAATATCGTGACACTAACAGCATATCGGGCAAAAATTCCTAAAAAAATATATATTTCCAACAAAACACCCACGAATCCCGCGATTTCAATACTGATTTTTACATCAAAAAACCGCCCAGCTGGGCGGTGTGCATAATTCGTTTTAATCACAAATTTCTATGGCATAATCCTGGTCATAGTCCATAAATTCTGGTGCGCCACAGTATAAGCGATAGTGACAGTCCTTGTTCTCCCAACCCAGCTTTTCCATTGTACTGTATGGAATAATGTTTAACAAACAGTAACCGGCTTTTGCATAGGAATTAGGATTGAATACGGACAGGAATTTGGCATTTTTTGTCTTGTTTGCAATCTTTAACAAAGCTTCAGATTCTGGCAGACGGATCAAAAAATCACCCTGATCACCAGTCGTTAATACAGGATCACATTCTTCACCACACTCAAGCATCGCATCTTGGATTACATGCCAGTCATTTAATCCCGCCTCATCAATATACTTAAACAGCCTATCAACAACTTCGCAGGCATCCTTTTCATGTTCTTCCAGTCTACCATCGTTTGAATAAAGGCGCATGTTTGAATAATCCCAATTTGAACTAATCTTCAATGCTTCCTCAGCTGTCAAATAATAATGCCCACTATGGAATATGTATAAACGATCGCATTCTTCATTATCACAATATACTTTATCGACAATGGTAGTTATACATTTTTCAATTTTGTTTGGCATTTTATAGTCATGGTTCCAAGGTGCATTTGCGGACCAATTGTCACCAATATACTCTTTCTTTGTTGGCATGCATGAATGTCCCATATTAAATCTTTTGCCATCATGTAGCGTATATTCTCCATCAAAATGCAGGTCGAATTGCAGAATGGTTTTGCTGCCAATATCACCATAGAAACTAAATGTGGCTAAGCGATCTGTGTCTGGGAAAACACCTTCATAGTCCACAGAAACACGGCCAAACTCGCCCATGGATTTTTCTTCCTTGCTTTTATAAAAGGTGGATTTCTTACCGTTAACAATAAGAACGGCATGATCGTTGTATGCTTTAACATCGACCAGTACAGGGACTTGATTTTTATAATCTTCGTCCGTGCGCAACATGGAAACAGGTTTTTGCCAATCCTTGTTCATACTACATTCTAATTCAATGGATGTGGTTGGTCTGTCACAAGCTGTCAACGCAAGCACAGGTAACAGCAAGATAGTTTTTTTCATTTTTCACTCCTTTATGCTTTTTGCGAGTTCTTCATCGCTTTGATTATTTTTTCTAATAACAATTTATCAGAATCTGACATACTATCCGTATCGGCCCCTGGGTTCCAATTTCGGTTCTGTAATTCTGTTATACGTTCACGCTCCGATTGCGTCAGCAAACCATCCAACGCCCGAACAAACCTGTCGTGATCCAAATTCGCAGACAATAGTTCCATTTCCTTCAACAAATCATTTGCCTGTGCATCAGCCGCATTGATTGTTTTCATCATATTATCTGCTTGTTTCTTTTGGTCTTTCATCTTTGAATACAACGATATATTTGTTGCGACACCGGCACCAGCCAGGCCGACAGTTGCAATGCCTGCAATTTGAAAATTCTTGTTTTTTGATGCACACGCGTTCAGTTTTTCGGTCTTTGTTGCCAATTCTTTCTCAAGATATGCTATTTCATTACGAATATAATCCGAATCATTATTGGGTGCCGCCGTATAAGATTTTATTTGCACTGTCCCCGAACACGGCGACAACATCAAGTTTGCCAACATAGTAAACAAAAGATATTTTTTCATTCCTGAACCTTTTTTATAAATTCTAACGTTTCTGTTGCTTCCTTGGCGTCCGCCGAAATTTTATCGACCACTTTTTTATTTTCTTTAATTTGATGGCTTTGCGCGATTATGCCAATCCCACTGGCAACAGCCCCAACACTGCCCAAGACAGTCGCAACTTTCCAGCCCTTTAATGATTTTTCACACCTAGCGATTTCCGAATCCACCGCTTCGATTTGTTTTTTTAACGCATCACGATAATTTACTAAATCTATATACTCATCATCCGCCACAGCATTTCCTGCCACACACACCAACATCACAACGTATAAAAACATCCTCTTGGTCATTGAATTCCCCCGATATTTTATATAAAACAATAAACCGCCCAAGGAACAGGCGGTCGGGGAGTTCGTAATCACTATGGTATTGATTCTGCTGCTTTCGGGTTTCCCCTGTTGTATAACAGACAGCTCCCCGACTTATTAAGTCAGGGATAAATAACGACACAAAACCACAGGAATGACATCGGATGACGATGCCACATGCAATTTTGCACCGACCATAGTGGGCGTACGACAGCCCCGAACCCATATCCCTATGGATTCAATTCATAGTCTATCACAGAAAATAAAAAATGTAAATTGAATATATCGGCGATTAAGTTTTTGTTAGCGTGGTCGTTTGAAAAACATACATTTACATACACCTCGGGACAAAAGTCGCAGGTTTCTGCGGTTCTGCAGGGCGCGTAACATACGACAAATTTCTTCTAAAAACGCTTGACTTATGCCTTTTTTAGTATATTATATGCAACGCTATTCGGGCATAGTTCAGTCGGTAGAACAACGGACTGTTAACTTTCTAGATTCAATCTTCCTATATCTTGATAAACCTGTATACAGCTCTCAATTTCTGGATATTTCTGAAGTTTGTTTTGGTACTGTTTTTGACGAACATACCCTACGCATACCCTACAAATTCATCTGTGTTTTACACAGCCACTACACAGCACCCCATTTTACACCGATTTTTTTGCAAATCCCCAAAACCGTTTTTCAGCATATCCGATGTACAGTTTTGGATATTGTTGGATAGATTTTTTATTTTTCCAACACACCAAAACAATTTCTAATTACATATTTGGATCAAACATCATATACCCAGAATCCGTTATTGCGGTTGGTTTTATTTTTCCAGTTTGCACCCAATAACGTATTGTTGATGTTGGCACACCCTTAATCTTGGCATACTTTGCAATTGTCACCAGTTTTACATCGCTTGCATCTGGGCGATTTGTATCCAGCATATCAATCGCTGTCTTTAAAGACCGGTTTAATGCCGACAACATAAAGCTATAATATGACTCGCCATTTCCTGTTGTTTGATATTTTTCCAATGCATCCAAATAACGCTTTCTGTCTATTTTTCTGATAATCGTTGGTGTAAAGCCAGCCTGTACCAGAATCAGATTCATTAGCAATCGTGCGGTTCGACCATTCCCATCCTTGAACGGATGAATTGTCACCAAACGATAGTGCGCATTTACTGCACGATACACAACCTCTTCATCAGTCGTAGTTAACCAATGATTAAAACCTTCCATCAAGTCTGGCACTTTTAGCGGATTTGGCAAAACAGTCCTGGAACCAGAGATTCTAACAGGAACATTTCTGTAAAAGCCTGCATTTGGATCGTCA
>JAZRSO010000022.1:0-3007 GCA_045651525.1 Candidatus Enterousia sp.
TTGGTGCAGGTGTTGTATCAAAAATCATTAAATAATTAAACAATCTTGGGCGGTGTAACTGAATTAAAAGCGTCAGTGATTACCGCCCAGATAAATATAAGGAAAACGAAGAATGGTACCAGCATCTAAAATTCGCATCAAATTGACAGCGTTTGATCATCGCGTCTTGATGGAATCGGTCGAAGAAATCGTTAAAACAGCAAAACGTACAGGCGCAGACGTCGTCGGTCCTGTTCGCTTGCCAACATTGATTCAAAAATTTACAGTCAACCGTTCACCACACGTTGATAAAAAATCACGTGAACAGTTCGAAATCCGTAACCACAAAGCGGTCGTAGATATTGTTAATCCAACCCCTCAGACAGTAGATGCCTTGATGAAGTTGGACTTGGCATCAGGTGTTGATGTAAAAATTAAATTGTAAAATAAAAAATAACTGCTAGTGTTGGTGGGAACAAATAAATAAACACGCCAACCAACTGGCATAAACAAAGGCAAAAAAAATGAAACGTAGCGGATTAATTACAACAAAAATAGGAATGACGCGTCTGTATGATGATGGCGGTGTCGCACACCCAGTTACAGTATTGTCTGTTGGTGACTGCACAGTCATTGGAAATCGCACGCAGGAAAAGAACGGTTATATCGCAAATATCTTAGGTTTGCGTGAAGCCAAGGCAAAACATGTTGCAAAGCCACAGGCTGTTGCGGCGGAAAAGGCGGGTTTAAAACCATATCGTAAGGTTGTAGAATTCCGTGTGTCAGACGACTGTGTTATCCCAGCGGGTACACAATTGATGGCATCTCATTTTGTTGCCGGTCAATTCGTTGATGTCCAAGCAACAAGCAAAGGTAAAGGATTCCAGGGTGCTATGAAACGTCATAATTTTGGCGGTAAAGAAGCAACCCACGGTGTTCTGAAAGCTCATCGTTCTATCGGTGGTACTGGTATGCGTGAATGGCCAGGCCGTGTTTTGAAAGGTAAAAAGATGGCTGGACAGATGGGTAATGAAACTGTCACAGTTCAAAACTTGAAAGTGTTCGGTACAGACGAAGCAGAAAACTTGATTTTCGTAGAAGGCGCAGTTCCAGGTGCAAATGGTACATTTGTTCTGGTTACAGACGCAGTTAAAAAAGAACACAAAGATTTGCCAGTTCCAACAAAAACAGTTGTTACAGAAACAGCAGGAACTGAAGAAACAGCAACCGAAACAGAAGCTGTTGTAGAATAATAAGTAAACGACAGCAAGAGCGAGGTAAATAAAATGCAATTAGATATTATAAATTTTGATGGCAAAAAAGTCGGTTCTGTTGAATTGACTGACAGCATCTTTGGGGTAGAACCACGTGCAGACATCTTGCACCGTGTTGTTACATGGCAACGTGCAAAACAACGTGCAGGCACACATGCAGTAAAAACTGTATCTGATGTTGCAGGCAGTGGTAAAAAAGCATTCAAACAAAAGAAAACAGGTAACGCACGTCAGGGTGAAAGATATAATGTTCACATGCGTGGCGGTGGTGTAGTTCATGGACCAGTCGTTCGCGACCACTCTATTGACTTGCCAAAGAAAATCCGTTCTTTGGGTTTGAAAATGGCTTTGTCTTCCAAAGCACAAGATGGCAGCTTGGTTATCATTGATTCTGAAAAATTGGCAGCTGCAAAAACAAACGCATTTGCAAAACAATTGAAAAAATTGAATATCGCATCTGCATTGTTCGTTGGCGCCACAGAATTAGATGAAAACTTCAAGAAATCAGCAGCAAACATCGCAAATGTTGATGTATTGCCAACAATTGGCTTGAACGTTTTGGATATTCTGAAACATGAAAAGTTGGTCTTGACAGCCGATGCAGTAAAAGCAGTCGAAGCAAGATTGGCATAATAGATAAGAATTGAAGGTAAACAAAATGGCAGAAAAAAAAGTTAGTGCAGAGAAAAAAGTTGTGGCGACTGCTGGTATTTATGATATACTGCGTCGTCCGATAATCTCGGAAAAGGCAGCAAAACTGTCTGAAAACAACAGTGTCGCATTCGAAGTTGCAGCAAATGCAACCAAAGAAGATGTCGCACGTGCCGTCGAAGCAATCTTCAATGTTAAACCAACCAAGGTAAACATTGTTGTTGTAAAAGGTAAGGTAAAAACTTTCCGTGGTCGTGGTACAGGTACACAACGCACTGTTAAAAAAGCATATGTATCTTTGCCGGCAGATGCAAAACTGGATTTGTCCGCAAATATATAGTATAATAAACGACCTTGGCAGAGAACCCAAAACAAATGGATGCTAGTGTCAAGGTTATAAACAAAGGTAAGAAAAAATGGCATTGAAACATTATAAGCCAACAACACCAGGTACACGTGGTCTGACACAGGTTGACCGCAGTGAATTGCACCGTGGTGCGCCAGAAAAGGCATTGACTGTTGGTTTGAAGTCCAAAGGTGGACGCAATAATTTTGGTCATGTAACTGTTCCACATCAGGGTGGCGGTCACAAACGTAAATATCGTTTAATTGACTTTAAACGTAAGAAATTAGATGTTCCAGCAACTGTTGTTCGCTTGGAATACGATCCAAACCGTACTGCATTTATCGCATTGATTGAATATACAGACGGTGAACGCGCTTATATCTTGGCACCACGCGATTTAAAGGCGGGTGATGTTGTTATCTCGGCTGCACATGCAGATATTAAACCAGGTAACACAATGCCATTGAAAAATATGCCAATCGGTACAATCGTACATAACGTTGAATTGAAACCAGGTGCTGGTGGTCAATTGGCACGCAGTGCTGGTTGCTATGCTCAGTTGATGGGTAAAGACGGCGTTTATGCTCAGATTAAAATGAACAGCGGTGAGTTGCGCAAGGTTCATTCCGAATGTTTGGCAACAGTTGGCAGCGTATCTAATCCAGATCAACGCAATGTCAACTTGGGTAAAGCTGGTCGTGCACGTTGGTTGGGTATCCGTCCATCAGTTCGCGGTATGGCAATGAACCCAGTAGAT
>JAZRSO010000023.1:0-10047 GCA_045651525.1 Candidatus Enterousia sp.
ACGCGCTCAAAATGCTTCCGCATTTGTTTTTTTATTGTAAGATGACTCATATCATAAAATGCTCTATTAACATAACACCAAAAATTGTTTTTCCCTAGATGAGTGTATTTTTTATATAATTGTCTTCTATATAATTTTTTCTTAATAGAGTCAAAAGGAACACCGTTCGTTATCAATTGTTCGATTTTGTTTTGTGTAGCAAAGCGCATGGATGTAATTCCTCGTTTGGACTTTCTTAAATATTTTGCTATGCTGGAACCACGTATTTTTATATCGTTGCCATCAAAAGTAAAACCCAAATACTGCAACGGATTTTGTTTGATCCTATCAGATGAAAAATCATAACATTTGCTTTTAGATTTTTTATGTTCCTCTATAGGATGTATTGTCAAATGTTTTCCCTGTTCTTGAATTTTTTGCATAATATATTGATAAATTTCATCTTTTGACGATAGGTCACAGATTATTAAAATGTCATCAGAGTAGCGTCTATAGGTAGCATTATGCTTATCGCAGAATTCTTTCAAAGCCTTATCAAACGGAAGCATATATATATTCGCAAGCAGGGCAGATATTGGGGAGCCCTGAGGAATGCCGTAAGGATCGGTTTTGTCTAAAATGCCATTGTTAACATTAAAGGCGTATTTACTACATGTTTTTTTATCGTATGTTTTACACCATTCTCTAAATTTGTGAAAAGCATCAACGTCTTTAAATAATTTCTTAGGTAGTTTGACATTCTTTTGTAATGGGCATTTTTTGCAATCGTGGGAATCAAAATCTGCATGCCAGCATTGCAGATAACGTTTGATTGTATTTATATCAATAAAGCTGTAGTTCGTTAGAGACTTGTATATGTTATAATGGTCCGGTGGTAATCGTCCGTCTGTGGCATCTTTGTTAAGTAATAAAGCCCATTGTTGTTTTAATTTTTTATGGTCTATATAGTCATAAAAACTTTTTATGTCAAAAGCGAGAGCTAAACATTTGTTATTTTTACTTTTGATAATATCAAAAATTTCCCGTGCAAATGTTATGTTGTTGGCTATTTTGTGCATGTGTTCAGATTTTCGATAGGCTAAGACAACATCCCCTAGTTCTAGTTCCGCCAGCGCTTCTTCATACAATGTATATAAAATATGCGTATAATATGCATATATCATTGAATCAAAATGTGATGCGCATCGAATTGGTCTAATCTTCGCAATAGATACTTGTTCTTCTCTAGTTTTTGTTTTGTCTATTTTTGATACGTGTCTTTCTGTAATGTTATAGCCGATAAAAGGTAAAAATGAGTGTCTCGCAATTTTGTGTTCGTTAGTTATGTAGCCAATAATATTTTTTGCTGTTTTGGATAATTGTCCGTTAGAATTTTGGTATGTAGTGCAAGGCGTGTCTATATGGCTATAGGCCTTCTTTTTGTGTTTGTCAAAGAGTTTTTTCCAGTCAAATTCCATAATCTTCCAGAAAACACCCGAAAGGCGTAGGGTTTGCGTTAACCACATGTTACGCCTTTCGCAAGCAACGACTCTTCCTAAGCTATGCTTAGTCTGACTTGTCAATTCATTCCAAGCATCTTCCTAAGCGCACGCCAATTTATTGTACGTTGTATGATTTGTACAACGATATTTCTAAATCCAAGGAGTTGTTGATTATGTTCGCACAAGCCTTCGGTCTGTGTTTCGATATTCAAGTCTGCTCGGACCAACTTGTCATTGTATTTGTTGCGTTGCAACATATACTTGACTTCGTTTATACAGCACCCCTGAACCTATTGAGCAGGGCAACCTTAATATAGTTCTTCTGGGGATAAGTTCAAGGGGCGGAACAATTTTATTTCCCTAGCTATTTCATTTTTTGTTGGCATTGTTGTGTTGAAAAAGCAAGAGGCACAACATGACAACGATAAACAAGCAACACGGATTCTATGGTGCGCTGGCGGCGCACTATGACAACCCAGACCACCGAAACGCAATCTGGGACGCGACGGTCAAACGCCTGGGGCAAATTCACCCCGAAAAGTCCACCGATGAAATACTGGAATTTCTGAACGGGCGTGCCGGGCGACACCTGGCCGATGAAATATTCGACGGCCCCGGCACCCTGAATTATGGGGTGGCGATGCTGCGCGTGGCAATGCTGAACAAACTAAAAATGGCCAAGTGGTGGGCGTATCACACCGGTGCAACGCCACGCCCAATCATGGTGGACAAGCGCATGCTGTACCGGTCTGCAATCAAGAACGAAATGCGCAACCACCGCATCCGCAAATTGGTGGACGGTGCGCTGGCCTGTGCTCAGGACGACGTATGGCAGACCCCAGAAATGTGGTTAAAATCAGAACTGACGGGGCTGGACGAATTGGAATTGATGTGGACACAGATTCAGCAAGAACTAAAAACCAAAGGCACCGCACATGGAAACGATTGATGCGCTGGAACGGAAACTGTACGCCGCCCGGCGGGGTGTGCCGGGGGCGAGATATCAAACTGGCCTGGTCATTGACCTGAACGGACCGGCGGGCAATATATTCTATCTTATGGGCGTGTGCAATCGACTGGTGCGTGAACTTGAACTGTCAGCACAATTAAAATGCGAATACGAAACAGAAATCAATTCTGCGAACGACTGTCAATCCCGCCTGACCGTCATGCAAAAATGGTTTGGGATTGTGTTTGTGGAGTAATAACAAAAACCATATTGATTTATGGGGATTTTTTCATTAAGATAATAAATATATACAAGGGCACATCTTATGAAAACACAACAGGTTATTGATCCGTTCGAGATATGGGGAAAGTTTTTTTCCGGGGCAATAAATTTTTCTGGGAAAGCAAGTCGCAGTGATTATTTGTGGTCTAGATTATTGGTGTTGGCCATATTGTTGCTTTGTTATACATGTGTTATTAAATTTGGGTACTTTGGTACGATAGTTTTGATTGTAGTAAGTTTGGCTTTGTTACTGCCCAGTGTGTCGTTATTCATGCGACGTTGTAATGATATTGGGGTTCCTCAAGCATGGAATATTTTTCTATACGTGTTATGGTTTTCTATGCCATTGTTAATCGATGTTGTTTTTTGTTTATACCCAAGTTATAAAAATAGAAAGAAAATTAAGGTCAAAAGCACAAAAAAAGTAATGAAAACGAACCATAGTCAAGGTCGCAAAATTTCTTTAAAAGCTATTATTACATTATGTGTCTGTTATGAAATTTTAATCATATTGATTCTTGCTGATTACAATGGGGTATGTGATGCCATTTTTTCGTATGATTTTTGTACGTATGAAGGATTCCAATACCTGGTAATGTGCTTGTTCGTTCCTGCTATAGTAGGTGTTGTTTATATGTGGCGACAAGAACTTACTGATTTTGTTAAAAAGCGGCGAATACGTTCGAACTAGGATATGTTTAAGAGACTATTAAATCAATAAAACATACACACCAATGGTTCGGCATTGTGTTTGTGGAATAATCCCAAAAACCATATTGATTTATGGGGATTTATTCATTAGACTCTATATAAATACGGAATGGAGTCACACATGAAAAAAATTATATTTTTACCAGTTGTTTTAGGATTGACCGCTTGTCAAACGCCGGTGGCACAACAGTATGTCGCCAACATGTATGCCAAGGGCACATTAAAAGGCTATGAAAATACGGGCGTTGCCAATGAGGCAAATACCAATTGCCCTGGTTGTCATGTAAAGAATTATGACCGTGTGAAATTAACCGTTAATGAAATTATGTCAAAGGCAGGAATAGAATATTTTGTAGATGGATGTCGTGTATCGGTTGTTGATTCCCTGGGGCTGATAAATGTGTCGGCAGAAAGATATATCCCAGCGACCGATAATTCAACCTGCATCACTGTTTTTGAAAAAGAAAAATCCTATCTGAAATCTATGGGTTTTGCGGAATAAGGATTATGTATGATATATGTGAGGAAATTTTTTAAATGGTTGTTTTTTACTGGAATTGCGGGAATCGTAATAGGAATTTTGGGCAATAGTTTCTATTATAACAGCTTTCAAGCTCCAGAATTATCTTATATAATTGGAACATTCTCTGTGTTTCCGGGTATAAAATCTAACGAAGCAAGTGTAAAATTGCTTGTTAATGATGCTCCTGTTAAAAAGTTATATATGACCACATTAAAAATAGAAAACTCTGGTGGTATAGCTTTGGAACGCAATGATTTTGCGGCAGAGCGTGATCCTTTACGTATAACGGGGCAAAATATTAAGTCTGTGTTTATTGACGAGACGAATTCCAGATATAGCTCAGAAACACAAGTTAAGGAAAGAGATTCAGAATTTTTATTAAATTTTAAGTGGTTAAATCCAGGAGATTATATAACAGTTAATGTCTTGCACGACAAACCATGTTCGAATATAAGACTGCAAGGTAGGTTTGCTAATATGGGTAAAGCAAAAGGGATGTCTTTTGAGCAATATGTCAGAAAAAAAGCCATGTTTCATACTATACCTTTGACTTTATTTGTCATGTTAACTTCCGCTGTTTTGTGTTTTATATTATTTATATTATCTAATAAATTAACATATGGGGTATTTTGGATTTCATTTGATCAATATATAGCGTATATATATGTAAAATCCTGTGAAATATACAAAAAGTCGGACAGAAAAGGCAGAAAACAAATTATCGGCGAGATTGTAAATACGAAAGATAGGAAGACATTAAACAAGTTGATTGATAAATATTGTAATAAGAGAAAAAGATAAAGCATAGTACCGCCCCATGTGGGCGGTATTTTTATTCCTTGCCTGTTTAGGTGCGGATGATATAATTCCACTATGGAAGCGTTTATCATAGTATTTTTAATCTTCGCTGGATTGTTCTTGTTGTTGCGGCAAGAGAACAAGCGAAAGATTGAATACAATAATCATAAAAATGAACAGATTGAATCTGTAACTGCGCTGGACCGTGGTACATGGTCTGAACGCGACTTGGTTTATGAATTGCTGGAACATGGTATTGCACCAGGAGCAATCTTTCATGATTTGTATGTAAAAAAGGCAAATGGGCGACATGCACAAATTGACCTGGTTGTTGCGACCAAAGTCGGCTTGATTGTGTTTGAGGTTAAAGATTACAGTGGCTGGATTTTTGGGCGTGGTAACCAAGACAAATGGACCCAGGTTTTGGCGTATGGTCGTGATAAGTATCGTTTCTATAACCCAATTAAACAGAATGCGGGGCATATTGCAGAACTGCAAAAACAATCTAAACAAATGTCAGAAATCCCAATGTTTTCAGTTGTGGTATTTTATGGTGGCTGCACATTGCGTGATGTCAGCATTATTCCACATAATACCTATGTAACAACATGGCGTCGTGCGCTGGATGTAGTAGATACGATTTTGGAAGAAAATGAACCTGCAAACTATACCGATAAACACGAAATAGTTCGTATCTTAAAGGCGGCTGTTGAAAATGGCGCCAATGAAAACATGGCCGAACAACATGCGGATGCAGTTCAAGATATGCTGGGGCAGGACAGAGTTTTTGATTAAGAATTTGCGACAAATTTTGCATTATGTTCAAAATATGTAGATTTTTTTATGGGTTGGGAAATTGTAAGTTATTCATCGGACTGCGGACAGGTTGCGGATCCTGTGTAGCTGCTGTGTAGCCAAGGGGTTAAATAGTGGTGTTTTTAGGTGGATTGTGGTGTGCCTAAATCCAAAAGTGTTAACAAAGAAAGACGCCGCAAAATCCACGATTTTGCGACGGGATTCGTGGCTCGGGCAGTTGGACTCGAACCAACGACATACGGATTAACAGTCCGTTGTTCTACCGAGTGAACTATGCCCGAATAGCGAACAGAATAATATATCAATTGTCCGCAGAAGTCAAGACTTTTTTCAAAAATGTATAAGTCGCGGAAATCTGCAAAAAATCCTGTGTGTTTTGGCCCCATGTGTAGCGTGTGTGTAAAACATTTTTTTCGCCTTTTTTGAGCTGTTTTTGTCCGTGTGTCTGGGTGGTTTTTTGAGGGCAAGGTTCTGAAACAATTATAAAGCGAATTTTGTGGCGGAAATCTGCGGTTTTTGCCCTTTGTTTTGCTAAAATGTTCCAAAATTGTGTGTAGCACACAGTACATAGTTGCCGCAGTCCGTGTGTTTGAACAATCGTTTATCCCGGAAATCCGCCAAAATCCTCGAAATTGTTTTTGCGGTTTTGTTCAATCTGTGTAGCGCCTGTGTAAAATACTGAACAGTCGGGATGGCGTGTGTTTATATCCGTATCCAGATTTATCAGAAAACGCACGCTTTTTTTGTATCTAATTTTGTAAAAACCAAAATATCAGGATTGTTTGGAAAGAAATTGCCAATCTACTCCAGTAAATTCTAGAAATTTTGAGCTTATGTACCAACTAACACGATAAACTTACCCGTTTCTACAACTTATTTATAGATAATAATGGTTTTTGCTTCGTTTTTGTGGTAAAATATCAGCAAAAACGGTTGGGGAGAATGTCGTATGGCAAAGAGAGAAGTAAAGACAGATCTGTGGGTATACGATCTGTTAAAGGAAGCAAAAATCAATCTTGATCCACAAGGAAGTCGCGTCAAAGAAGTAGACAACGCTTTGAAAACTGCTTCTAAAAAAGGCACAGGAAACGTTGGCTTTCCTGAATACGTTGGTGCGGTTGGTGATTTTCTGCTTGTTATTGAAGACAAAGCAAATTTGTCCCAGCACGAAAAATATGATGATAATGGTTTGATAAGCACTGAAACCAAGGCAGTAATAGATTACGCTGTCAACGGTGCATATTTTTATGGTAAACACCTGGTAAATAATACTCATTATAAGAAAATTATTGCATTCGGCATTTCTGGCAATGAAAAACATCACAGAATAACACCATTGTTTATAAATGAACGCGAATACTGCAAAATTATGCCTGACGTTGAATCTTTTTACATATTCAACAAGGATAATATCAATGAATACTACATCAGAGAAATTCTTGGTGAAAATACCGATTTGCAAAAAGAAACCGCAGAAATTCTGAAGTTTGCAAAATCATTACATGAAGATCTTAGAAATTATGGTAGTCTGCAAGATGCTCAAAAGCCGCTTGTTGTATCAGGAATATTGCTTGCTTTGCGTGAAATAGAAAAAGGTTCATTTAATCTGGATCAGTTGAACGGTGATGAAATAGATACAGATGGTAATAAAATTTATTCTGCTATTGATAAAAATTTACAACGTTCAAAAGTATCACCAACAGTCAAAAAGGATAAATTGCTTACCCAGTTCGCTGTTATAAGGGATACCAAGATTCTCAATGAAGTAAATGACAAACTGGGCAAAACGCCACTGAAATATTACGCAGAACAGATATACGACAATATTTACAAAACTATAAAATACACCAAAACTGCTGAAGATTATTTAGGCAGATTTTATGGTGAATTTATGAGCTATTCTGGTGGTGATGGACAAAGCCTTGGTATCATACTTACACCAAAACACATAACTCAACTATTCTGTGATTTGGCTGATTTGAAACCGGACGATATCGTTTTGGATCCTTGTTGTGGTACGGCTGGATTCCTTATTGCGGCCATGCATAATATGCTAAGCAAGGCAAAAGACGATAAACAACGTGAAAATATTCGAAAGAATCAATTGCATGGGATAGAATTGCAGCCTTACATGTTTACTATTGCTACTTCAAATATGGTTATACGCGGTGATGGTAAAAGCAATCTTATAGACGAAGATTTTTTAAAATGCAAATCTGCTGAATTGCAACTCAAAGGGGCGACAGTCGGAATGCTTAACCCACCGTATAGTCAAGGTTCTAAATCAAATCCTACGCTGTATGAAATAAGTTTTGTTGAACACTTGCTTGATTCTTTAGCGGATGGCGGCAAAGGAATCGTCATCGTTCCTCAATCTGCGTTGACTGGCAAGACCAAGGATGAGCAAGAATACAAAGAAAGCATCTTGAAACATCATACATTAGAGGGCGTGATAACATTGAGTGGCGATACTTTCTATGGTGTTGGAACAAATCCGTGTATTGCGATATTTACAGCACATAAGCCACATCCTGCTGACAAAGAGTGCAAATTTATCGATTTCAAAGACGATGGATTCAAGGTTGCACCACATATTGGATTAGTAGAAACAGAATACGCCAAGGATAAAAAGCAGCACCTTTTGGATGTGTGGTTTGATCGTATAGAGGCACCAACAAAATTCTGTGTAAAATCAACTATTGAAGCAACAGACGAATGGTTACATGCTTTTTATTACTTTAATGATGAAATACCAACAGAAGAAGATTTCAACAAGACCATAGCTGATTATCTTACATTTGAATTTTCAATGATTGCCCAAGGTAGAAAATATTTATTTGATGAGGGAAAAAATGACTGAAATTTTACAGACAAAAGAATGGAAAGCTTTTTGCCTTGACGATTTATTTAAAATTGTATCTACCTCAAGCGGTATTGATAAGTGTAGACTGATAAATTTAAATGGTGAGATTCCGTACATAACCAGAACAGATAAAAATAATGGATATGAGCTTTTTATAGGCCTACAAAACAACAAATACAAGGCCGACACAGATAATGTTATAACTATCGGGCTTGATACACAAACTGTGTTTTATCAACCAGCAAGTTTTTATACTGGGCAAAACATACAAATATTACACTCTAATAACATCAATAAGTATACGGCATTATTTATTATCCCTATGATAAAAATCCTTATGCAAAAATTCAATTGGGGTGGCAATGGTGCTACTCTGACCCGTTTGAGAAGAAGTAAAATATTGTTACCCGTAAACCCCAAGGGTGAACCTGATTATAAATTTATGGAAGAGTATGTAAAGGGACAGGAAGATCTGCTAAAAAAACAATACGTTACACATGTCAAAGCCTTAGTTGCTAATTTGCATAAAAGCATCAATAAAAATAGAGATTGGAGAGATTTCTCTATTTCTGAAATATTTGAAATCAAACCAGGCAAACGCTTAACCAAGGCCAATATGAAAGCCGGCGATATCCCATTTATCGGTGCTAGTGATTCTAATAATGGGATTACAAATTTTATATCAAATGAAAACATATCTACAGACAAACATGTGCTAGGTGTAAATTATAATGGCAGTGTCGTAGAAAACTTCTATCATCCATACAAATGCACGTTTTCAGATGATGTAAAAAGATTTTCAACAAAAGAAACAAAGGGTAATAAATATATATACCTATTCTTGAAAAATGCTATTCTAAAACAAAAGAATAAGTATATGTGGGGATATAAATTCAATGAAACCCGCATGGCAAAACAAAGGATTGTGCTCCCTGTAAATTCCAAAGGCGATCCAGATTACAAATATATGGAAGATTATATGAGGTATTTGGAGCAGCAAAAAATACTATCATATTTGGATTATTTGGCTTAAACGCAAAAAATCGGTGTAAAATAGTTTGCAACTAAGATAATGGTTTATAGTTTTCAAAAATACAAACTATAAAGTTTGTGCTTGCGTTGTTTTGCTTTATACTTTATAGTTATTAAAAACACAAACCTTAAAGTAAGAGGTAAGCAAATGTCTGAAATACTAAAAAGCATAAATGAAAACAAAAAGAAACTATCTTTGCTGTTAAAAAACAAGGATAATCGTGATGTTTTATATAATTGGCTAAAGACCGAGTTGGCTTATACTTCTAATGCGATTGAGGGCAATACCCTGACACGTCGTGAAACATCATTGGCAATTGAAGAGAATATAACCAGCGGTTCAAAACCTATTTCGCATTATGTAGAGGCGGTAAATCATGCCCGGGCATTTGAGCTGATTATGGAACGCGCCAAGGATAAGCGGCCGATTGATGTCAATGATGTATTACATATACACAAATGCATTCTGTCGGGAATTGACGATCCAAATGCAGGCTTTTACAGAAATGTTCCTGTTAGAATCTCTGGTTCCAGGACTGTTTTGCCAAATCCGCTAAAAGTGCCAGACTTGATGGAAGGTTTTAATCATTGG
>JAZRSO010000024.1:0-1851 GCA_045651525.1 Candidatus Enterousia sp.
CTACAACGGACAAGGCGATGTAGCAATACTTGAAGATGCAAATGGCGAAACTGTTGCAAGCTATATCTTTGATGCATATGGTAACTCAGAAAGCGACAACACAGTATACAATCCATTTGGCTATCGTGGGGAGTATCAGGACAGCGAAAGCGGACTTATCTATCTAAGAGCAAGAATGTATGACCCCGAAACAGGCAGATTTATCAGCGAAGACCCAGTAGAAGACGGATTGAATTGGTATGTGTATTGTCGAAACAATCCGATTAAATATATTGATCCTTCGGGAACGGTACCAGTAGAAACCATCATTGATTTAGCTAGCATTGGATGGAGTTTTAGTGATTTTGTCAGCAATCCATCATGGGCAAATTTCGGATTTTTAGCATGGGATGTTGCGGCAGCACTTGTGCCATATGCACCCGGTTCATACTCTGCGAAAACGATTAAAGCAGGAACTCAAATTTTATCTAAATCTGACAATTATGTAAAATCGGGTGTTTGGGCTATGAAAGCCTTTGATCGTGGATATGAAATAGAAAAAGCATTGGGTGGCATGGCTAATAATTTTCCAACCATTGACAAATATGTAAAAGCACAAGCACGCGCTGGAATTATGTGGTTATCAAGCGTAACAAGTATAAAATCTATAGATATAACATCATCTTCTTATAAGAGTGGAAATACAATGAAAAATGTGCTTAAAAACTATGTTGATGATTTGGCAAAATTTAAAGAAACTATATACAAGGGAGTGCATTATAAATTAGATAGTACAGGAAACAAAATTCTTGAAGTTGCAATTCCACCTGTTGAGATGACTTCTAATCAAGCTAAAATTTTTCAAGAAATTAAAGATTACGCAACAGAAAAAGGTATAGAATTAATAACCAGAATAATTGAGTAAAGGAAAATGTGAAAATGAAAGTTAATTTAGCAGATTTTAGAACAATAGTGCTTTTGGTTGATGAACAAAAGAATATTGTTATTTTCCCTATAAGTAAATCTGATTTCCCGATTGAATTTGCTGATGGAAGTTTTGAAGAATTTGGATATTTGCCGGCATACTATCCAATTGAATTAAAATATCCATATGACACAAAAGATTTAGCAAAAAAAATAGAATGTGGCATAGAACAATGGAATAAACATCCATGCTATCAAGAAAAATTAAATAATATGCTTACATTTGAAGAAAAATATTATGAGACCAAAGGTTTTAAAAAGGCGTCAAAAGGCAAGTTGTATATAAGATTGGGATGGGATGACATACAGGGTAAATATATAACGTTGTGTGTTCCAGCCAAAAGAGGATATGCATACTTTGGATTGGACGACATTCAGTTGCCCGAAGATGCTGATTGGTCTGCGTTTGCAGACGAGGTTATTAAATATGTTAATATGGATATAACTAGGTTAGATTCATTTAAAACATATGAAAGTAAATTAAACTTATAAAAACAACAACCAATATTTCACTCAGAGAGGTAGATGGACGTGATATGCAAATTGGGGACGTGCCTGTTTTTGCAACTTTTGTTGACAAGACAAGGGGACGGTTCTCCTGTCTTGGGAACGACACAGGGGGGAACGACATAGACACAAGGGGACGGTTCTGTTGTGTTGACAGAAACTTTCTTCTAGACACATCTATGCAGACACAAGGGGACGGTTCTGTTGTGTTGACAAGTGAAATGATATATGCTAGGGGTAAACACAGGGGGACGGTTCTGTTGTGTTGACAAGTGAAATGATATATGCTATAATTTTGTCGAGGTGATAGAGTATGCCAAGATTACCAAGACAAAAAAGCGAAAGCGGAATATATCATGTAATGCTTAGAGGTATCAATCA
>JAZRSO010000025.1:0-16158 GCA_045651525.1 Candidatus Enterousia sp.
TCGCATCGTAATTACCGTTCCGATTATCCTGCGAAAATATGTGAATACAGTGTTTGATAAAACCAAGAACGGCATTTTGACCATCAGCGATAACAACCACCTAATCCTTAAAGCCTTCGCCACCGCATGGCGGTATCGGGAAATGTATGAAGAATACGGTGACTCCGATAAAATCATCGCCATGGAACACACATCCCCACGTCAGTTTTACAGATACCTTGACCTTGCATATATGAACCCAGACAAGATTAATGATATTCTGTCTGGTAAATTAAAAATCAATGTTAACGATTTGTTTCAGAATGCGAAAGACAATCAATTATAATTATTTCGTGTCATTTTTTTCTTCCACATGTGCACTGCCTAATGGAGTATTAACACCATAAATCTTATGTTTATTCAAAAAAATTTCTCTTAACACTTTATTCTCTCGTTTTGTCGCACTATCTGAATTATCAGATTCAACTGGTGATTTAGAAAAATAATCAGACAGAATTTGCCATTTCAAATCTGATTTTGCGTTTTCAATATCTTTTTTATTTTTGAAATCAATTTCACGTTCTAGTATAATAGCAACACTTTGCTCATTCATATGATTAATCAATGCCTCTATCGTTGATATTTTTCTTTTTTCGGCATTTATTTTTTCGTACACTCCAAACAGCACACCAAATATTTTATATAATATTGCCAATATCCCGACAAATAACAATGCATTTGGGATTTTTACAATGGCAATAGACAATGCTGCATAAATCCAATTCCAACCATTCGGAACCAGATTATTACTCACAATAGCTAATTGGTCTGAAAAAAGACCCAACGTTGCGGAAATATTATATAATGCATATCCACACAATACTCCTGTTATTATAATCGCCAATATCATCCCCCAGCCATAAAACCTCATATTTTTAACAGTCTCGTGTTTAAAATCTCTAACATTGTTTATGATATTTACATTCTTATCAACTTCCGCCTTGTGTTTTTGATATTCTTCCTCAAGTTGTTTTGTTTCAGAGACTATTTCCTCTTTGCGCTTTTGGCCATCAACCTCCAACTTGGCAATATCATTTTCCAATTTTGATTTTTTATCTTTTAGTGATTCTTCGGGATATTCACCGTCATCATTTTGAATACCTATTTCTGTCTCTAAGTCAGCTTTTTCCGTTTTTAGCTGTTCAATATCATTAACCAGAGTATCCTTCTCTGACTTATGTTCGTCCAAATCTTGTGCAATTTCAGAAAGGCCTGCCTGCAAGGAAGTTAGAGTCTCTTGAGCTTGTGCTATTTCGTTTTTCAAAGTTTCATTTTGATTTTCTAACTGTTTATTGTCTTCAATAAGCTGTTGCCTTTTTAATGCTAATTTCGAATTCGGTACATGGGCCATTATTAATCCTTTTATTTTATCATGTCTTATGTAGGATTTTATTGGCATTTTTCAAGTGCTACTTGACCAAAACTGGCATCGGGGTTTGGGGCGAAGTATGTACAGGGGGGGGATTTTGGTAGAAATGGCATTGGTAACGGACATACATCGGTGCCCACGTGCATAAAAATCCCTGGATTCTGGGGGTAAAAGAAACATCCCACGAAATTATCGTGGGATGTTCAATATTTCTGGCGGATGGTGAGGGATTCGAACCCCCGGTGGAGTCGCCCCCACAACGGTTTTCAAGACCGCCGCATTCGACCGCTCTGCCAACCATCCGAAACTTTTTTCTTTTTTCCGTCGGTCTTTCAAACCTACGGTTTTGTTCGCTGTTCGCAACTGACGTTGCTGCTCACCACTCGTTAGCGTTCGGCTTCACTGCGTTTGCCTTACTTACTCGTATGCAAGACCGCCGCCGCGCCCCGTCTGCCAACCATCCGAAACTGTTTCGCCACAGTTTATATTTTGACACAATAAATGTCAAATGTTTTTTATCTTAATCTTCAACTTCTATTTTCATATCTGCCAACCTTTATACATCAAAATCCATTGCGATACCTTTTGTTAGTCTTGATTGTCATCTCTAAGAATAAAATCTGTTCCCATGAAGTTCCGCCTTTGTTTAGTTGCTGCCAATTATACTTCTACCCCCATTACAAACTCTTTTTTATGTATTTAGTCCTGAGTGTCATCTCTCTTTATCAGTTCATCAACTTCGTGTTTAATTTTCATGTAATATCCCCTTTTTTATATTAAATACTCTTTCTGAGATTAATCTTCGACTTCGATTTTCATGGTGTTTCTCCTTTTTTTTATCGGCATTAAATTTGTGAAAACGGGCATTAACCCCCGACTTGTACTTCCATAATATTCCCCCTTTTTTGTTTGGTCAATATAATTATAATTTATTTCTTTTTAGTGCGCAAGCCAAAATAGCCCCGCCACCAATGAACATCATCCCAGACAGTAATTGTCCCATTGTCAATCCCCACGATGTCAGGAAACCGATATGTGCGTCTGGTGCGCGGAATTGTTCGCAAATCATACGGAATATCGCATACAGCATACCCATAATCCCCGCCAATGCGCCCGGAAATTTGCGCAGTTTTGTAAATCTGTACAGGCAATACATTATGACAAACAGTAATGCGCCTTCGGTTGCGGCCTCATACAATGGGCTGGGGTGGCGCGGAATTGTTGTGTCGCCATTAAATACAACGCCCCAGGGTGCGTCTGTGGGGCGACCCATAACCTCGCGATTGATAAAGTTTGCAATGCGGCCAAAGAACAATCCGATTGGCCCGACAATTGACATTATGTCCAACACAGACCATGGATTTAGTTTACGCCGTTTGGCGAACAAAAATGTCGCAACGATTACACCAATCAATCCACCATGAAAGCTCATTCCGCCGCGCCAAACAGCAAATATGTCCAGCGGGTGAAATAAAAAATATTCCAGATTATAAAACAGCACATACCCCAGTCGCCCACCAATAATTACCCCCAACACCACTGCGGTCAACAAATCGTCCAGTTGTGTTTTGTTAAGTTTTAATGGACTGTCTGATTTTTTTATAATGTTTTTAAAGATAAAATATCCGATAACAAACCCTGCGATATACGCCAACGCATACCACCGAATATCCAGTCCGAATACAGAAAACGCGACCGGTGAAATAGGGTTTACTATTATTGCCATTATGAATTGTTATCTGTCTGTACCAGAATACATTTCAACCTGGCGTTGTTTTACAGCAATTGCAGCCTTGATTCTTTTGATAAGCGCTTCGTCTGGGTATTTTGCATTTTCTTCTTTTTTTAATTTTTCTTGCAATTCTGCCAGTTGTCTTGGAAAGTCAGCCTTGGTTTCTTTTGTTTGTTGTGTGTTATGAAAAGCCTTCATTGCTTGTCCGGCGGCACGAACAAATTGACGGGTGATTGATTTATTTTCTCTCATCTATTTTTCCTTTTATTTATTTACGGATTTCATCTTGAAAACTATACTTATTTTATTATATATTTAGCAAATAGACAAGGAGAAAAGAAAATGGCAACAAGAAATACAACTATTACAGATACCACAGCCAGAACTGTTGGTAAATCGGTTGGTGGAATTGATTTATATTTCAAGCGCATATTTGCATTGATGTTTGGTGCGGTTGGTGTAACTGCGCTGGCGGCGTATATGACAATTTGGGGTGGCGGATTGCAATATCTGTTTAATTTCCAGACGGGTGGAATGTCAGGCCTGTATTATGTAATGTTGTTTGGCGGACTGGCGTTATCTATTTGGGCACAGGTTCGTGTATTTCATATGAAGCCAATGACCGCGGCATTATTGCTGATGCTGTATGCGGTATTGATTGGTGTAACAATGACGCCACTGGTTGCGGTTGCACTGTCTGTAAATCCATCGTCGATATTGATGGCATTTATCGTTGCATCACTGATGTTTGCATGTATGGCGATGTTTGGATATAAAACAATCAAAGACCTGTCATTTCTGGGAATATTCTTGTTTATGGGTATGATTGGTTTGATTATTATCGGTCTGTTGTCATTTATATGGCCAACAATGTTGGGCGGTGCGTTTGGCACAGTTGTAAGTTTTATTGGCGTTCTGATATTCGCATTGTTCACTGCGTACGATATGCAAAACTTGAAGCGTGCATATGCATATCTGGGTGACGGAACACAGAAAAATCAGTTGGCGGTTTTAGGCGCGTTGCACTTGTACATATCGTTCATCGCAATGTTCCAGTATTTATTAAGTTTGTTTAACAGGGATTAAAAAAAGGGGTAAAAAATGGCTTATAAAATAGATAAAAGCAAATGTATTGGCTGTGGCACATGTATGGGTATTTGCCCAGTTGGTGCAATCAGTATGGGTGCAGACGGCAAATGCGTAATTGACCCAGCAAAATGTATTTCGTGTGGAACATGCGCTGCGGTTTGTCCTGTGTCTGCAATTGGCCCAGACGCATAATAAAAAAAGACCGCCGAATGGCGGTTTTTTATTGTAAAATTTAAAAAAGCGTATAATATATAATCGGTTAAAAAATTAAGGATTGAAACATGGCTGCAAAAACAGTAAATGATATTGTCGCGTTGTGCAAACGTCGTGGGTTTATTTTTACAGGTTCTGAAATCTATGGTGGTTTGGGTGGAACTTATGATTATGGTCCATATGGCGTTGAATTGATGAAGAATATTCGTAACGCATGGTGGAATGCGATGATTTATTCCCGCGATGATATCGAAGGTTTGGATGCAGCCTTGATTACAAATCGCCTGTTGTGGAAATATTCTGGCCACGAAGCGGGCTTTTCAGATCCATTGGTTGAATGTAAAAAGTGCGGCACCCGTATGCGCCAGGATAAAATGAAAGACCTGACAAAATGCGACAATTGTGGCAGTACTGAAATCACAGAACCACGCGCGTATCAGTTGATGATGGGACTGTCGATTGGTGCGACATCTGACGGTGCGATAAATGCATATCTGCGTCCAGAAACAGCAACAACAACATATACAAACTTTAAAAATGTTTTGGATGCGCGCCCACATAAACTGCCGTTTGGTATTGCACAAATCGGCAAGGCATTCCGTAATGAAATTTCCCCACGCGGTTTTGTATTCCGTATGCGTGAATTTGAACAGGCAGAAATGCAATACTTTGTAAATCCTGCTGACGATGAAAAGTTCCATAAAATGTGGATGGATGAACGCTTGGCGTGGTGGATAAATGTATTGGGAATACCGGCCGAAAAGTTGCGTTTTGCACCACACGATAAATTGGCGCACTATGCCAAGGCGGCTGTTGACATTGAATACGAATTTCCAGATGGCTTTGACGAGGTTGAAGGTATCCATAACCGTCAAGACTTTGACCTGGGGTCACATACCAAGGGACAAAAAGAATTTGAAATCCACGCAAATGTATTGGAAAACAAAGACAGTACAACAAAATTGTCTTATTCTGACCCACAAAGTGGCGAAAACTTTATCCCATATGTAATTGAAACAGCAATGGGTGTAAATCGCGCAATGTTGGCAGTAATGTTAGAGGCATATAACGAAGAAGACCTGGGCGATGGCAAAACACGCACAGTGTTAAAGTTAAAGCCAGCCCTGTCACCGGTCAAGGCGGCGGTTATTCCATTGGCGCGTAATGTTCCAGAATTATTGAATATTTCAAATGACATTGTTGCGTGTTTGCGTAAACTGGGCATTGGTCGAATTGAATTGGAAAATTCTGGTAATATTGGTAAAAACTATCGCAGACATGACGAAATTGGAACACCGGTTTGCATTACTGTTGATCATCAGACAATGGAAGATAATACGGTAACATTACGCTATCGCGATACAATGGAACAAGTGCGTGTTCCAGTTGATGATGTTGTGGCAAGTATACTGGAAATAATCACTAAATAAAAAATCCCCGTTTGGGGATTTTTTTTATAATATAAAAAAAGAACGTTTAAAAACTCATGTCACGCCTAGCGAAGGCATGTTTTGTCATTCCTGCGCAGGCAGGAATAGGGTCTAAATAGTGCGAGCAAAGCGAGCTAAAATTGAATATCGTGCAAGTGTGAAATCTATAAATTTAAAAGTCCCACTCCTGCCTTCGCAGGAGTGACAAGAGTGGCAGGGAATGACAATGTGGAAAATCATCTTACAGAATCATCGTGAATCAGGTATTCAATACCGTCAATTTTTACATGTAATGCGCGTTGGGCATTGGCAGACATTTTTAAATCTGGTTTTTCTGAAATTGGTGTTGCGTTGGCAGAATAAACATTGTCCCCAAATTTAACGTATAACCGATGTTCTGTGGGCGCCGCGGGCGATTTATGCACATACAAAAAATCGCCCCCAATATACAATTTACGCCCACATTGACTTTCCGCCCACATACCCACCGGCGCATATGGGTCAGATTCCGGACATGGGGCAATCCCCTGTGTTTCTGTTTCATTAAAAGTATATGTTCCACCGACACAATAATTGTTTTCCGGACATTTAACACAGCCATCCGTATTTGCAGGCATATAAAATCCCGTTGCACAATCATGTACGTTTGGGGTATATATTGCAGAAATATAGCTTGGGAAATTTGCCGCACACACATTGTTCATTGTGGTTGTGATATTTTCTGTCAAATATAAACCTTGGAATTTGTTTGGATTAAATTGAAATGTTCCGCCGGGACAATTAAAACCACTGGGGCACGGTTTGCACCCCAATGTATTCGCAGGTAAATAATAACCAGACGGACAATCGTAAGTATTGATTTTATATATTGCGAAATACATATCTATATTTGTATCACACACAATATCATCTGCCATCGCAATTTGCGTTATGAATAAAAACAACAAAAATGCGAATAACTTTTTCATAAATTATTCACCAATAATTGGGCCAGCAATAAAGTCGCCAGTACCGGCATTGTAATAGAATTTGTGTTCTACTAAATCATACATACATGGCACGCCATCTTTATCGAGGACGGGGATAAAATCGCGAACAAGGATGTTGTTATTCCAGATTTTAAAGTAATATATTTTTGCTGGTGTATAACTTCTAGCTTTGGGCTTGTTAGAACTTTGATAATCATCGTTACAAGCAAACATATACATATCATACGTACTTTGACCAAAATCGTTAAATTCAGAATATTCAAAAAAAAGATTGTCTACACTAAATCCATCGCGTGATAAAACAAACACATGTCTACTTCCATATATAAAAGCGCCATTAGGGCTAAAAAGACGTTCAGCACCAAACTGAAAAATTTGTTGGTTATATGCACCTACATCTCTAATTCCAACAGCATATGTCGGGTATTGTCGGCAACCAAATAATGCACCCGCCGTATCATGTTTTCCTGTAGCAAGGTCAAGAACAGCATCTACTTCTATTTTTGTTGTATTATAATTTGGTTTTATTCCGGTATTTATATAACACGCATCAATCCCATCGCTTTCCAGATACTCAATCGGCGTATAGGACTTCCACCCACGAAACGTATAACCGTATTTTTCTGGGGCGGTGGGTGGTGTAACATTTTCACCAGATTCACATATCGTTGTATGATAAACCGAATCGTCTACATACCAATTTATCGTGTGTGCAATTGCGGTGGTTGCGATAAATGCCGCAGATAAAAACAATAAAAATCTTTTCATAACATCCCCCCCAGTGGAAAAAAATAAAAACCGCCAAGGAATGACGGTCGGGGAGTTGGTAAATCAGTAAACTAATGATTCTGTCGCTTTTGGGTTGCCCCTGTTGTATGGCAAACAGCCCCCCGACACTTACAGTCAGGGATAAATAACGACACAAAACCACAGGAAGCATATCGGATTCACGATACGCCACAGTTTTGTACCGAGTTTACTGGGCCTACCACAGCCCCGAATCCAATCCCTTGGATTCAAGAAAATTATAAATCATTTATGAAAAAATGTAAATATATAAATATAAAAAAACACCCCCAGGTGGGGGTGTTTGCTTCCTGAAAAAAACTTATTCACGCCATGTGACAGATTCAAATGCGGAATTTAATTTTTCACGCAATGCGTCATCAACAAAAAACTGATTTCGCATGGCATCTGTGGTTTTGTTATCTTCGCGTTCAAAGTGCGGAATATACTTTTGAATCGCGATTTTTTTTACCCCCCTGCCCGATAAAATATCTGCGATTTCATATAAATCATCAACAGATATAAATCGTGGGTCACAGGTTATGCGAACTTCAAAATCTTTGCCGGTTGCCAGCCATACATCCAACGAACGAATCATATTGTCATATGCGATATGCTGGCCCGTTAAATCGGGGTATTTTTCACGCGTTGCCTTGAAATCAAGACCAATCCAATCAACGATATCGGACGCCTGTTTCAATAATTCTGGGTAAAATCCGTTTGTATGCAGACCAATTTTAAATCCCATTTCGCGTACACGACGCATATATTCAATTGCAACTGTGCCTTGCATTAACGCTTCGCCACCGGAAAACACGATTGCCTCTAATTTTCCAATGCGTGCCTGCATCCATTCCAGTAATAATTGTGGGTCATATTCCCCATCGCCCACAGATAATAAATGGGGATTGGAACAATACGCACACCGCAACGGACAACCAACCAAGAACAAAACTGCGGACAGTTTCCCCGGATAGTCAATTGTGGTGAACGGAACCAATCCCCCAATTTGAATGTCGCGCATGATATTATGCAACTTTCTTTAACAAATCACTGTGACGGGCACCTGTGGACAGACAGTTTGCCTCTGTAAAAGTTTTGCGTTCACAGAATTCAGAATATTTACCAATGTTAAAGTTTGATACCTGTCTGATAAAGCCCATTGATCTTGAAAAAACTTCGCAAGGTGTTCTGTGTTCATTGTTTGTCATAATGTTATCCTCCCTAATAGATTGACAATTGTGATTTGTTATTTGTTTATTCTTTTGTGTCCTGATTTGCGGCGCGTTCCGCATCGCACTTTGGACAGAATTCATGTTTGCCCGGCAGATAGCCATGCTTTGGACAGATAGAGAATGTCGGTGTCAGTGTCATATATGGCACCTTGTAATTCTCGAATATCGTGCGTACGATTTTCTGTGCAGCATCCCCACTGGATACAGGTTCGCCCATATAAAGGTGCAACATTGTTCCGCCTGTATATTTACGTTGTAATTCTTCTTGGTGTTCCAGCGCAACAAATGGATCGTCTGTATAACTTACTGGCAACTGAGTTGAATTTGTGTAATATGGCGCGTCTTTGGTTCCAGCAGTAATAATATCTGGGAAATTCTTGACGTCTGTTTTCGCAAAGCGATATGAACAACCTTCGGCTGGGGTTGCTTCCAAGTTATACAGGTTGCCTGTTTGTTCTTGGAATGTCGCCAGATTTTCACGGATAAAGTCCATTACATCCAGCACCAACTTTTTACCCATCGGTGTTGCAATGTTTTCTTTATCGCCTGTAAAGTTACGAACCATTTCATTCGCACCATTTACACCAATGGTCGAGAAATGATGACTCCAATCGCCCAAGTAACGCTTGGTAAATGGATACAAACCACGTTCCATATTCTTGGATATAATATCACGCTTGATTTCCAGTGTGTCACGTGCAATATCCAGCAAGCGTTTCAATTCTGTGAACAGACCTTCGCGGTTGCCACGGTGAACATACCCCAGTCTGGACAGATTGATTGTAACAACGCCAATTGAACCTGTCTTTTCCGCAGAACCAAACAATCCGCCACCACGTTTCAGTAATTCACGAACATCCAAACGCAAGCGACAGCACATTGAACGAACGTCTGTTGGATTCAGGTCAGAATTCAAGAAGTTCTGGAAGTTTGGAATACCATATTTTGCCGCCAATTCAAACAATGGCTTTACATTTGGGTGTTCCCATGGAAAATCAGGTGTGATGTTATATGTTGGAATTGGGAATGTAAATGGACGTCCCTGGGCATCACCTTCGGTCATAACTTCGATAAATGCCTTGTTTATCATATCCATTTCTGCCTGCAGGTCACCGTATGTAAAGTCAACTTGCTTTTTGCCGACAAATGGACGCTGTGGTTTCAAATCTGTTGGGCATGTCCAGTCAAATGTAAAGTTGATAAATGGCGTCTGTGTTCCCCAACGACATGGAACCGCACAATTAAATATCAATGTCTGCATTGCGTTTTTAACATCTTCGTATGACAGGTTATCAATACGGACATATGGTGCCAAATATGTATCAACAGATGAAAATGCCTGGGCGCCTGCGAATTCGTTCTGTAATGTACCCAAGAAATTTACCATATGTGAAATTGCAGTTGCCATATGTTTCGCAGGATCGCATTGCAAATAACCTGGCACACCATTGAAACCTTCGTATAACAATTCACGTAATGACCAACCAGCACAATAGCCTGTCAGCCATCCAAGGTCATGAATATGAATCGCAGCAGTTCTGTGTGCATCTGCAGCAGCACGTGGATACAGATTCAACCAATATTCTGCTGTTACACGTTCACTGGTACGTAAAATCAAACCGCCAATTGAATAACCAATGTTTGCATTTTCTTTGATACGCCAGTTTGAACCACCAACATAACCATCAATAATTTCAACTGCATCAACCATTGATTCGCGAATTTCTGTACGCTTTTGACGATAAATAATGTATGCCTGTGCAGTTTTATACGCACGTGAATCCATCAATGTTTGAATAACAACTTCTTGGATATTTTCAACATTTGGTGTTTTTGCATTAAACTGTTCATCCAATCTTTTTAACACATCTTGGGTAATTTTTACAACTTCGACATCGGAAACTTCTGTCGTAACAGCCACAGCTTTTTTAATCGCTTCGTAAATCTTTTTTACATCAAAAGGAACTGTTTCCCCACTGCGCTTCTGAACAGCAACCAAATGTGTTACCAATGTTGGTGTGATTTGAATTTGAATTTCATTTTGTGTTTCTGGCATTTTATAACTCCACTTCCTTGATAAAAACACAACATATAGTGAATGTTTTGTTGATTTGATTACAATATATAGTTTTATATAAATTATAACAATATAGAAAAATGAATTTTTTTTGTATTTTTCGCTTTACTTTTAGGAATGCTGAATTTCTGCCTAGTACAGCGCGAAAACAGAATCGGTGTTTTTGCACCAAGATATCTTTTGTGTCAACAAAAAGCACTTTTTGCATAAAAAGGCGATTCGGCTTTTGCATAAAAACACAAAATATTGATAAAAAATTTCCGATTCAACACTATATATTGTATTTTTAGTCATTTTTCGAATCGATATATTTAGGTTGTTTTTCTTATAAAATATCAGTATATTCTTAAATATATATGCCATGGTGGTATATATAAGACTTTAACTAAACAAAGGCATTATTATGATTGCTAAGAACATATATGAAATGCTGCATGATGTTTGTACCCGGAACAAGGACAGTATTTTCTTTGTCAGGGAAAACGAAACATATGCAGAATTGTTAAAGAAGGTGAAACAACGTGCCGTATTATTGGCAAAACGTTTCAAAATCAAAAAAGGCGATACTGTTGCAATTCTTTCTGGTAATACACCAGACTTTTTGCGTACTTATTTCGCAATTACATCCCAGGGGGCACGTGTGTTGATGCTGGATACAGGGCTGCAAACATCAGAACATATCAATATGATGAAACGCACAAACTGTAAACTAACATTGGCACAAAAGCATTACTTTATTGATGATGCACCTTCCAAGATGTTTGATATTGAAAATATTGACGATACAGATGAAAACGAATTTGTTATGGCAGACACTGAACGCAGTGATATTGCACAGCTGTCATTTACATCGGGTTCAACCGGTAATCCAAAGGTTGTCGGACTGACACACGAAAATCTGTTGTCGCTGTGTGATGGCGCCCAGTTCTATAAAGACGTTATCTTACCAGGCTATACATTTTACGGATTTTTGCCATTGTACCATATATATGGTGTGGTGATAAATATTATCGTGCCAATTACATTACAGGGCAAACTGTTATTGCAGCCGGTATTAAAACCACAAGAATTTATCAAGGACTTTAAACAATATAAACCAGAAGTTATCCCAGCAGTTCCACGCATTTGGGAAGTATTCTATAAGAAAATCGTAGATACCGCCAAAGACAAACATGTCTGGACACTGATGCGCGTTGTTGTGTCATTACGCAAAATCCTGCGCGCAATTGGTTTGGGCGTAATTGTGGACAAGGTTACAAAACCTGTACACGATGCATTTGGTGGAAATACCAAGGTTTTGGTATCAGCAGGCGCAACATTAAAGCCATCAATTCGCAAGTTCTATGAAAAAATGGGATTTGTTGTTGGCGACTGTTACGGTCTGACAGAAACCACAGGGCCTGCGAACTTTAACTTTGCATTCCGCAGGGCAAATGGTTCGATGTATTATGCTGGGCCATTGCTGGGCAATGAAATACAAATTCATAATCCTGATAAACACGGTATCGGTGAAATTTGGGTTCGTGGTAATATGGTTATGCCAGGATACATTGAAAACGATGCCGCAAATGCCGAAGCGTTTGAAAACGGCTGGTTTAAAACAGGCGACATTGGTTGCTTGGACAAATATGGTCGCCTGCAAGTCAAGGGCCGTATGAAACAAGTTATCGTTCTGGACAGCGGTAAAAACGTTTATCCAGATGAACTGGAAGACCTGTATATGCAAAACGATGAAATCTTGAACGCGGCTGTATTTGAATATGTAATCAAAGATAAAATCGTTCCATTTGCTGTATTTCAGGTAAAGCCTGGAACAACAGTTGAACGCGTGGCATTGTTGTTGAAAAAATCTAATTTGGCGATTGCGCAGTACAAGTGGGTTAAACACTTTGCAATTACCGAAGAAGAATTACCATCAACATCTGCAAAGAAAGTTAAGCACTTTATGGTTCGCGATATGCTGAATCATGGTGCATTTACACGCGCAGAAGATTAAATAAAAAACCAAAACACAAAAAAAGGGGAAGGAAATCCCCTTTTTTTATTGATAATTATAATTTTTTACCTATATATATTTGTGACGGGTGAACATAGCCAAAGGAGTGTTGTGATGAAGTTACAGAATGCAAAATCGCCAGAAATGGCAAGATTCTTGTCTATGATGTTAAATGAACGCAAATGCGCATGGGAACGCAGGGTGATTGCTGGCCAGGAAAGTGAAGAACGCGCCAAACATGTCGATGAAAGAATCACATGGCTGGAAAAGTATATGGACAGTGATGATGTTTCATATATTGACAGACTGGACACACATAAAGATGTGCTTTCATATAAAAACGAGCTGAGATTTTTAGAATCAGACATTGAAGCTGGTCGTAAAGCGGCTGTGCGCGTGGCACAAATTAACAAAGCACTGCAAGAAATTGAAAAAGCACAACATACACGATAAAAAATCCCCCGATTGGGGGATTTTTACAAATCGTTTACAAAGTCCAAGACGCGTTTATCAAATATAACATCACGAATTGACAAAGGCGACGCAATATGCATATCAGATGCACGACGCGTACGCGACAATGCAACATACACCTGACCGTGGGCAAAACAACCACGCGATACATCAACAACAACTGTGTCCAATGTTTTTCCCTGAGCCTTGTGTATCGTCATGGCATAGCCCAGATTTAGCGGAAATTGTTTATAACCCCCTACTTCGTTTTCAACCAATCGGTCATTTTCATCGCGAGAATATTCAATCTTTTGCCATTTTTCTGGTTTAACAGAAACTGTTTCGCGACCATCTGATAACAACTGCACAATAATTTCACGACTGGACATACTGCGCACGATTCCCATTGAACCATTGTGCCATTTGTCGCCATTTTTTACGAAAACGACCAACGCACCGACCTTTAATGTCAATTCAAGTGGTGCAGGCACATCGCGTTCTGAAAAGTTACCACTTAACACACCATTATATGTCACAGGCGTATCTGTTATCTGTGCCAGACGCGTGGCGTTTATACGGTCTGCGACCGCACGAAACGGCGTAATAACAACCGCGTTCTGACGACGCGCGTCATCATCAATCTGACATGAATTAAAGAACGGTAATGCGTCTGTATTATTTTGGCGCAAGCGTATCAGACTGTTTAACAGGTCTGTATCATTCTGACGATATACAGTATCAAAATTATACTTTATAAAATTTGCGCGACTGTACACATGACTGTCAAAAAAGTACGAATTTGCATGACCGTATTCGTCACTGTAATACTGTGTCGCATCACGTGTGATAACAGGCGGTAATTGAAACAAATCGCCAATGGCAACAACCTGAATTCCACCAAACGGTTCGTTATTTTTTCGTGCATATCGCGCCAAGATATCAATCGCATCCAGCAAATCAGGCGCGACCATTGATATTTCATCAATAATTAAAACATCTGTGGCGTTTAAAATATTGCGTGGTTTTGCCTTTAACTTTAACAATTCTGGCATAATAAAATCACGCGGTTGTATTTGAAACAGCGAATGTATCGTCTGCCCGCCAACATTTAATGCAGACACCGCCGTCGGACACGCACAGATTATACGCTTGGCCGATGCAGATTTCAGATAGTTTATAAACGTTGATTTCCCAGTACCCGCAGGCCCCAGAATCAACAAATTAGAACGCGTACGTTCAATCGCATTAAACGCATCCATCTGGGTCGGGCTTAAAATAGGTATCACAGCACTCATACCGGCATTATTACACAAACCACAACAAAATAAACATTTTTATTTCCAGTTACTTGGAATATCTGCATAATCCGTTAAGCCAGTGCATCCACTATACATATGACTAAAAGGATGAAATGATGCGGTATCCGTCCAAATTTCATACAGATATTTACCTTTTATCTTTGCAGAACCCCCAGACAAGCTGGAACATCCTGAAAATGTATAATAAAACATAAAACCAGCATCTGTATCTGTTAAAATATTATCAAACAATTTTTCTGGTATTGATTCTAAACTGGCACATCCTTTAAATGTTTGTTGAAACATTCCATTAGCAGGTGTGCCGGACAGGCCGCCAAATAAATCACTTGGTATTTTGACCAAATTAGTGCAATTGCTAAAAGTTCCGAAAAATATTTCCGCTTTTGGTTCGCCGACGATACTGGCAAATAAGTTTTCTGGAACCTCTGTTATTTCGCTGCAGCCAGCAAAAGTTTCATAAAATTGACCACTTTGTGTGCCAGTGCATCCAGCAAACAAATCCCCTGGTATGCTTTTTAAACTGCTGCAACCTTTAAATGTTCTGAAAAACTTACAGTTCACAGGTTCTGCAAATGTGGCTGCGAATAAATTTTCTGGTATTTCTGTTATACCAGAACAGCCACTAAACATGTTTTCTAAATTCAAACCAACAGAATACCCCTTGAATAAATCTGCAGGGATTGCACCCGTCAAACCAGAACAGCCAGAAAACGTTGATGAAAACATACCTGTCACATTTGTAGATTTTGTTACTTTTGTCAAATCACCGAACAAACCGTCTGGAATTGAACCTGTCAGTCCCTTGCAACCAACAAAGGTGCTGTTAAATAGATGTGGGGCGCCACCATATATGTCCCCAAATAATTTTTTGGGGATTGAACCGGTTAGGCCAGAACAGCCAGAAAATGTTCTTAGAAACATACTTGGACGGGCAACGCCGGAAAATCTGCCCAGTAAACCATCTGGGATTGGACCGGTTAGGCCAGAACAATTCCAAAACGTTTCAGCAAAAAGAGCTTCTGCCGTATTACCATAAATATCACCAAATAAATTATTTGGGATATTACCAGTCAACCCAGAACAATTTTTAAAAACAGCACCAAAAGCACTTGTACCAAAATTCCCATAAATCCCCCTAAACAAATCTGGTGGGATTGTGCCAGTCAGGTTTGTACAACCATTAAATAATCCTTCGAATTTTGGATTACTTACACTGCCGTTTTTGTTTTTTATTGTGGAAAATATGGCGCCAACACTGCCCTCTATCTTGGCAAGGTTTAAGTTATTTGAAAAACTTAATGAATTTCCGCCTGTCCTGTATCCGCCAATTTTTATCACATATTCGCCGGCATCGGCGTATTCGTGACTGTATGTCGTCGCGGTTGTATTCGTTTTGCGATATGATTCGCGCGTGCCATCGCCCCAGTCAAT
>JAZRSO010000026.1:0-3258 GCA_045651525.1 Candidatus Enterousia sp.
TAAAAGTGCCTTTCAATTTTCAAAATTGGCCGTAAAATACGGCACACCAAAAGGTTTCTTGCCAGACGGCAACTTTGACAATCAGGTTGTATTCAAATATATGGGCGCAACTGTTTCTATATCATCCTATTACAAGCCTAAGGATTGTGATGTTAGCATTCAGTTTCATGAAGAAGAACCTAAGAAGCGCAAAAAAACATTTAAAGAATGTTTAAAAACAGCAAAAGACAGACTGACCCCAACAGAAAAATGGTCAGACATCTCTATCGACTATGGTTCGTCTACCCATGAAACAACGGTTCGTGGTTTAAAAGACCGTATTTTGTGCCATATGATTTTAAAGCGTCGCAAGTCGGAACAATTGCGGGCTGTTGTATCAGAAAAAATGACCAGATTAAAATAAAAAAATGCCCCGTTTGGGGCGTGTTTTATTTCATTTTATTTTTCGCCGAGCTTACAACACGACCATCCGCATTGCTGGTTCGATATGCGGAATCTATTATCGCGCCAAACTTGCGAAGTTTTACTGCAAAACTGTCCGTTTTCCCCGCACCAAATATCGGACTGCGGCCATACTTCATCGCAAAAAACATGTACTTTATCACAGCAGGATTTGTTGCCGACAGACGAAGTACTGTTTTCTCAAAATCCGGAACATTATCGGTCTTGATATAATAAACCAATTTTTTAACCATATCTAATTCAAAACGATTAAGAGTTTTAATGTCATCAATTTTACCAGCGCGTTTGGATAATGACGCGGGATCTATTATGCGGGCATTTTTTATATTCCCTGGATGCGAATCTGTCATATGAACGCCCTTGGTCAAATAGGCATAATACATTTTTTCCATCGCATCACGAAAACTGTTTTCATAATCAGTTGCCACAAAATCGGACAAGACCCACGAATGTCGACGTTTGTTATGATAAAACGGTGCGCCAATATACATCTTGTTCACCAAATTTCGAACACGCTTTTGGTTTGGCATAACCTGTAACTCGCCAAAGGCAAAGGCAGGTGAACGATTGATTTTTAACGCAAAGATTTCATCCCCTATTTGTATTTTGTAAACCGAACCAACCGAACCCGAATCCAGATATTTAAGTTTTACAGGCTGGCCAAAAATTTCCGATGCGCTAAGTTCTATTTTGTCTTTGGGGATACCGGCATCAAATTTTGTCATAAATTCATCAGCCAGACGGGTAATACATTCATTAAATTGGGCCGTTGCCGTACCTATATCCATATTGCCAACATAGCGAAACAGTTGCGGTGGCAAACTGCCCAATGGGCGGTGAGTTGCTAGCGGCTGCGAGTCTGACGAAATGGGCAGGTTAATCCAAATATTTCGCGATATGTTGCGCCACCCAACGCGCGGGGACAATTCGCATTGGTGCAACCGCGGGAACGATTTGGATTAAATTTACAACTGAATTTGCGAACCGGCTCGGTCCATTTTATTTCGCCACGGACATAACTGCATGCCACATCAAAAAATTCCGTCGCGCTGATGTAATCCATGCGACCACGTTCGTGAACCAGGGTCTGTGCCGGTGTCAACAGTCGTTCAATAACAAAATAATAATAGCATTGGCCACGACATAGAGACACATGACCATTATCATGATAATATTTTTTTACAACATGACATGATATATCGATTGCATCCAGCATTACAGGTTCCCTTATAGTTATTGCCATCGATTATACCAACCAGAATCTAAAACACAATAAAAAAAAGCCACATGGGCGGCGGGGGATTAACGGTCATCATTTTGCTTGGTTGGTACATGCATAAAAATCTGCTTGTACGCATTTTGTAAATCAGGCAGTGATTTTATCTTATCGTATTCCGCTGGGTCCATAATGTTTGTTATAACATATTTATGGTCTGAAAAAGGGAATTTAAAATGTCGGCCAATAAAAACATCGCCTTCTATTAATTTCAAATCCTTTTCTGCGGGATCAAACATACGCATTTTTCCGTCAATATCAACCGCAATAATTTGGTGACCGTCTATGCGATGCGTATCACCACGCGCTAAATCCGATGCGATTGCGGTTAAAATAACTTTATGCTTGATACCTTTACTTGATAGCATATGCGAAAACACACGCGCACGCCCCGTACAACCAACAATGTTTGGGTGTAATTTGTTATCAATGATATCCTGTGCGCGCAATGCAAATTTCCATTTCTCGGCCACATCCATAGTCATGTTATTTGCCGCTGCATATTCGCGCAAACTTTTGGGACCGACGGACTGTCGTGCCATATTATGAAATTCCATAAAAACTGCACTTAATTTCATTTTAATCATGTGTTTGATTCTATCAAAGATATGGGATTTTGTAAACAAAAACCGCCACATGGGCGGTTGAATTCGGTTTCTATATCGATACTGGATTTATTCTGGCGACGACCTACTCTTCCGTGGCTTAAGCCAAAGTACCATCGGCGATACGGGGTTTCCCTGTCTGGTTCGGGATGGAACAGAGGGTGGCTCCCGCTCAATAATCACCAGAATAAATCCAGCGAACATCATAATTCAATATTAAATCAATATCTAACGTTCTCTTCAAGCATACCGTCTGACTTATCAAAAGTCAAGACGATAAGATAAAAAGTCAATGGTTCGATTAGTACTGTTAAGCTAAATCCGTCACCGGACTTACACACACAGCCTATCAATGTCCTAGTCTAGAACTGAACTCATGGGGATATCTTATCTTGTGACCAGCTTCCCGCTTAGATGCTTTCAGCGGTTATCTGTTCCGAACATAGCTACCCTGCGGTGCCGCTGGCGCGACAACAGGTACACCAGAGGTTCGTTCGACCCGGTCCTCTCGTACTAAGGTCAAGTTCGCTCAAATATCCAACGCCCACAGTAGATAGGGACCTAACTGTCTCACGACGTTATTAACCCAACTCACGTACCGCTTTAAATGGCGAACAGCCATACCCTTGGGACCTGCTCCAGCCCCAGGATGCGATGAGTCGACATCGAGGTGCCAAACACTACCGTCGCTATGGACGCTTGGGTAGCATCAGCCTGTTATCCCTAGAGTAGCTTTTATCCGTGTGCGATGGCCCTTCCATGTGGAGCCACCGGGTCACTATGACCGACTTTCGTCTCTGCTCGGAGTGTCCTCCTTGCAGTCAGGCTTGCTTTTGCCATTGCACTCACCGGCTGATTTCCGACCAGCCTGAGCAAACCTTCGCGCGCCTCCGGTACGATTTGGGAGGCGACCAC
>JAZRSO010000027.1:0-17528 GCA_045651525.1 Candidatus Enterousia sp.
TCCGAGTGTCCCGAAAGGAAGGAAAGGAGAAAAAGAAATTGGACACTCTAAACTAAATCTTGGGGCCCAGAGTCCAGAGGAGAGAGAATGTAGGAGGGAGTCTGAACCTCTGGTCCCCACAGATGTTTCCATCTGGTCATCGGGTTTTGTCCCTTTGACGAATCGAAATATAATACATAAAAAACGATTTGTCAAGAGCTTTTGTCAAAAAAAATTTTAGTATGTGATTTTTTTAGGTTGTTTCCTGCTGAAACGCCCGGATTCCTAGGAAATGCTACTTGTTGTAAATATGGCGTTGTCTGGAATAAAATCGGTATGCATTAGAAAAAAATTAACATTCTGATGTAAAAACATGGGAGAGAAAAATGACACATGATGACGTGTGGAGTGCCATAGAAAAGTTTGCGACAGAACATGGAATGTCTTGTTCGGGCTTGGCAAAGTGCAGTGGTCTGGATCCAACGACCTTTAATAAAAGCAAACGTTGGTCAAAAGAAGGACAACCACGTTGGCCGTCAACAAACAGTATTTCTAAAATTTTGTCGTCCACAGGTGCCAGAATCCAAGACTTTACCAAGTTTATAGATTCTGTCCCAGATAATGGGCGCGAATAAGGTGCAACGGGCCTACACCCCACAAACCACAACGGATTCGGTCAGTTGTGGTTTTTTGTTGGACAATTTATCTGATATATTTTACTATACGGGTATGTTATCAGGTATTCGTATTTATGCATCAGATACTGTATGGCGACAAATACTGGGTGATTTTGGGGCGACTGTTTTGGACGCGCCAACCGCAACAGATATAAATTTTGATGATTTTAATATTACAGATGTAATAAGTCCCATGGAATTAAAGTCTTTAATCTTGAATGCTGCGGATTTAAGTGCTGATTTGATCAAGATTTTTGGAAAAAATGTAACTTTGCCGCAATTGCAGGCGCGAATTGTCGTATGGCTTTATAAATCAGGTGGTATGACGGCATTGGAATTAAAAAATGCGTTGGGATATGCACCTGATGCGTCAACACATACGGTTGATACTGCGATATATCAGTTGCGTCGTATGTATGGTCGTGATTTTATTCAAAACAACAACGGGGTGTATTCAATTGGCAAACTATAAACTGATATCTTTTGATAAGATTCCCAGTACCCAGGACTATGCACATGAATTGATAAATGCGGGGCGCGCTACTGATAAAACAGTAATACTGGCGGCGGCACAATCTGCGGGGCGTGGTCGTTATCGCAGAACCTGGGTGTCACATCATGGTAATATTTATGTCAGTTTTATATTTGAATGCCCAGAACGTGATGCGCGATTGTCTTATTCAATTGCGGTTGCGGTTGCGGAAACAATTGCGTCGTTTGGGGTGCATCCAACAATCAAGTGGCCCAATGATATTTTGGTTGATAATAAAAAGATTGCCGGCATATTGATTGAATACACAGGGCGATTCGTTGTTGTTGGAATTGGTATAAATGTAAATTCTAATCCGACAGTTGATAAATACAAGACGACAAAGCTAGATAACTATTCTGAAATTCCAATGAATGAATTGTTAAATCGTCTGATGAAAAATGTTGATAAATGGCGTCGTTCAGACTTTCGTGCTGTGCGTACCAGATGGACAGAATTAGCGGCCTGTATAAACAAGCCTGTAAAATATCAAGGCGAAATGGCAGAACTGATTGGAATAAACGAAAATGGTGCATTGGTTTTGCGTCGTGGTACCAGATATTTATTGGTATATGGCGATGAAATAAGTCTGTGAAAGCCTTGAAAATCCGCGGGTTTGCAAAAAGCTTCTTGACTTTTAATGCAAAATATGATAGTATATAATACATAAACAGCACAGATTCTATCCACACGATTGTGTGGTTTTTTTATTCCTCATCGCATTGCGTGGGGATTTTTTTTACCAAAGGTGAAAACATGCAATTAACATTGATAAAAAACACAGATACGTCTGCATCATTGGCATATCGTATTGCCAGAACTGTACATGAACAAACAGGCGCGTCATCATTACAAGTTGTTGAAGCCATGACATCTATGATAAAAAATATCTCGGATAAATATCAGCGTGATATTTTAGATGTTGTTTCTGACAATACTTTATTTCCAAATGTAAAAACAGATTGTGTGCCTGCATCCAGTCGCAGTTTTCAAATGTGTCTGCGTGTGGCACAACGAATGCTGTGTGGTGGATTACCTGATATGTGCTGTGGCGCAACACGATTTCATCATGCAGATGTTATTCCAGACTGGGCAATTACACGTGGGTATATCGCAGATATTGATGGAATCTTATTTTATTTATAAGTGGTTTTTAAATGAAAAGAATAATCAAAGGTGGCTGGCTGTCAGGATATCGCACATACATAATTTCTGGCGCAGGTATTTTGTCGGCTGTGGCGGCATATCTGGTTGGCGATACAGATGTCTTTGCCACATTACAAACAATTTTTACACTTGGTGGAATTTATTTTTTGCGTAAATCAAACGAAACAAAAAAGGAAAAGTAATGGATAACATACCAGAAAAATTTTTAAACGAAGATGGAACATTAAATTCAGAATCCTTGATAAAATCATATACAGAACTGGAAAAGAAAATGGGTGCGATGATTTCTGTACCAGGTGAAAACGCAACAGATGAAGTACGAAAAAAATTCAATCGTGCAATTGGAGTTCCTGAAAACGCATCTGAATATCCAACAAATGATTTGTATGATGATGAAAAATTACGCGAACAATTTTTGCAAATTGGTTTAACTAAAACGCAAGTTGAAAAAATTTATAACATTGCAAATGAATTTTTATCACCGATTATTTCAGATTTATTTACCGTGCAAAATGAATCAAGCGCAATAAATGAATTAAAAAATTTTTTTGGTGGAACAGAAAAAATGAACGATGCATTACGTGCAATAAATTCGTTTGGTGAAAAGTTTTTACCACGCGATGCGTTTGATGCACTGTGTGCTACACCCCAGGGAATCCAAAGCATGTACAAGATGATGCAATCAATGGAAGCAGATGTAAAAACAGATAAAAATGAAACGCAAAATTTAACTGATTCTGATTTGCGTCGCATGATGCGTGATCCAAAATATTGGCGTGACAACGATATTGAATACATCAGAAAAATAGAAAATGGATTTAAAAAATTATATTCATAAGAAAAAAAATCACTTTATGCTTTACTATGTTTTTTATTTCGTATAAAATATAAAACAAGAACAAAACAAATTTGTTCTATCTTCAAAACAAAATAGGAGAGAAGAATGTTCTTGTTTAAGAAAAAAGCAGCAGCTAAAAAAACAGTTGCAAAACCAGCAGCTAAACCAGTGGCAAAAAAGCCAGCTGCAAAAAAAGTAGCTGCAAAACCAGCAACAAAAAAAGCAGTTGCAAAACCAGCTGCAAAAAAAGTAGCTGCAAAACCAGTTGCAAAAAAGGTAGCTGCAAAACCAGTTGCAAAAAAAGTAGCTGTTAAAAAACCAGTTGCCAAAAAAGCAGTTGCAAAAAAACCAGCTGCAAAAAAAGCAGCTGTAAAAAACCCAGTTGCTAAAAAAGCAGTTGCAAAAAAAGCAGTTGCAAAACCAGCTGTTAAAAAAGTAGCTGTTAAAAAAGTAGCTGTTAAAAAACCAGTTGCAAAAAAAACATGTGCTAAGAAAGCATGTGCAAAGAAAAAATAATTAAATTCCCTGGATGACAGGGTTTTTGTATTTTACAGGTCTGTATTCGCAGACCTGTTTTTTTACAAAAAGTATCAGTCAGATTTTTTGTGCACAGTCTGACTGATATTTTTTATGGACAATCTGCATTTATTTGCAGACCCGATTTATTTCTTTTGTTTTCTGGCGCATTTTTTTGCATAACCAAAACACAAAATCTGATGCATGTATGTTTACATGTTTGTTTAATTTTTAATAAAGGATTTTTGTATGTCTATATCAATAGATAATGTTTTTGTAAAACAGTTCGAAGCAGATGTTCATTTGGCTTATCAGCAAATGGGCACAAAACTGCGTTCAACAGTTCGCAGTAAATCAGGTGTTGTCGGTGCGTCAACAACTTTCCAAAAAGTAGGTCGTGGTACCGCCAGCACAAAATCAAGACATGGTATTGTTCCAGTTATGAATTTAAATCATGAACCTGTGGAATGTTTGTTACAAGACTATTACGCAGGCGATTGGGTTGATGCATTGGATGAATTGAAAATCAATACAGATGAACGTCGTGTTGTTGCGTCTGCTGGTGCATATGCATTGGGTCGCAAGACAGACGAATTGATTGTAAATGCAATGAATACAGCAACTGCAAATGTTGGTGATTATTCAACCGGTCTGACCAAAGATTTAATCTTGTCAGCAGTTGAAGTATTAAATACAAACGATGTTCCAGATGATGGTCGTCGCTTTGCTGTTGTTGGTGTACATCAATGGAACGAACTGTTGTCAATGGATGAATTTGTTTCTGCAGATTATGTTGGCAACACACCATTGGTAAATGGTTTCGAAGCACGCAAATGGTTGGGTATTACATGGGTTTTGTATAACGCATTGCCTGTATCTGATACAAAACGTGATTGTTTTATTTACCATGCGTCCAGCATTGGTCACGCATGTGGTCAAGAAGTTAAAACAGATATTTCTTGGCATGGTGAACGTGCTGCACACTTTATCAGCAACAGTATGTCCCAAGGCGCTGTTTTAATTGATGGCGATGGAATTGTTCGTGTTAAATGTTCTGATGCGCCATCTGCATAAGTGAACACACAATAAAAATCAAAAATATAAAAAAAGGAAACAATATGGCATTTCAAAATAAAAACTTGTCAGTTATTGCATACGCAAATGGATTTACATTGTGGCATTACAGTGCAGCTGAAACATTGGCAACAATCACAGCAAATGGTTATTTTAATAATGTAAAAACACTGATGAACATTGGTGATATTATTATTATCAACGCATCTGATAATACTGCGATAAAGAAAATCAATATTACAGATTTGAATGTAACAACTGTCGCATTAGCATAGTTTTTTATTATTTCCAGACCGGCATTATTTGCCGGTCTGTTGTTTTTTACAATTTAACAAAAAGGCACAATTATGCTTACAAAAATAGATTTATGTTCTATGGCTTTGTTAAAGCTGGGAGAATCTCCGATACAGTCTTTGTTGGATGATACGGCTGCTGCAAAGTTATCCAGAACATTATTTGATACGGTTATTGATTCGTTGTTGACAATGCATCCGTGGCGATTCGCGTCCCAAGAAATCAAGTTAGTAAAAAATGCATCTGGTAATTTTCTAATCCCATCAGATGTATTGCGAGTCTTAAAAACAAATGGTCGTATTGTTGGCGACAAGATTTATTCTGATTCAGATAATATTTCTATTATTGCAGTAACAAAAACAGCACCAGAAAAATTTCCAAGTTATTTTGCAAGCCTTGCTGCAACGCGTTTAGCGATGGAATTTTGTGTGCCATTGTTGGGTGATCAAACAATATTCCGTATGCTGGCAGCATTATATGAATCTGAACTACAAACAGCCAAGTTCATAGACAGCACAACATCTGTTTGTGATTCTGTGTCTGATTTTTCGTTGCTCAGTTCCAGATTTTAAAAATATCAGGGGGTAAAAATGGCAGACTTTATAAAAACACAAAACTCTTTTTCAAATGGCGAAGTGTCCCCAGAATTTTTTGCATGCGATAATATAAACGGTTTATCAAAACTGGAAAATATGGATGTATTGTCCAGCGGTGCATTATCTCGCAGACAAGGGTTATCCCAGATTACACAGTTGTGTGGGCCGGCACGTTTGATTTCTTTTTCTGTGGCGAATGGTGAAGAATATATAATTGCCATGACAGATATGCATATGTATATCTATTGTAACAAAGAAAAATTTCAAGACCTAAAAACACCATGGCCGTATGATGTGTTACCAATGCTGCAATACACTCAGCGATTTGGAACAATGATATTTGTTCATCCAGATTTCCCGCCATATATTTTGAAAAAGCAGGGTAATGTATTCGATATAGAGCGCTTTTCTTTTGAAATCACAGAAACGTTTCAGGAAAAAATTCCATTTATGAAATTTGATGATGCTGAAAATGTTCGGATAAAACTTAGCCCGCATACCAATGGTAATAACTTTGCGATATTTACGACCAGTAAATCTTTTTGGAAACCATCTTGCGTTGGTTCGCGATTGTTACTGTTGGACAAACAATGGGAAATCACAGAATATCTAAGCCCGACACAGGTCGTTGCATATGTAAATGCGTCATATACTATGCCGGATGGTTGGGTTACTGATTGGTATGAATCAGCGTTCAGTGAACATCGTGGTTGGCCACGCAGTATAACATTTCATCAAGACCGTTTGGTTTTTGGTGGAACGCGTGATTGGCCAAGTGGTATTTGGATGTCGCAGGTTGGACGGCACAGAAACTTTGATGCAGGCACAGGTCTTGATGACGAAGCAATTTTTGTTTCGTTATTATCACAAGAGCGTCAGCAAATAAACACATTGGTCAGCAGTAATAACTTGCAGATTTTAACAAATTCAGGCGAATGGGCGATTGCCAGTAAACCACTGACGCCAACAAATGTTGATATAAAACAACATACTTTCGTAGGGTCTTATACAACACGCTTTTTACCGCCACAAAAGATAGAAGGTTCAACAGTTTTTGTTGCGGCCAGTGGTCGTGATATTCGTGAACTAAGTCTTGATGAAATTGGTGAAAATTATAATGCAAATGATTTATGTGCGTTTGCAAAGCATTTAATGACAACGCCAATTGACATTGCATACAATCAAGATACACATCAATTATTTGTGGTGCGTGACGATGGAAAAATGGCGGTCTTGAATCAAAATCAATCACTTGGGATTTCTGCGTGGGGAACGTATGTTACCGATGGAAAATTTATATCTGTTGGTGTATGTGATGGAATAACATATACAGTTACACAGCGTGGTAACTCTGTATTTTTGGAATACTTTGATGATAACGCTTTGACAGATGCAGGTGGTTATAATTTTTCATTTACTGCGTCTGGTCTTCCACTGCGTTCATCAGGGCACAGTGCCAGTCGTATCAAAGTTCGTAAAATCTCGGCGCGTGTTCTAAATACGAAATCTGTTTATATCAATCAGCATCGTATGACATTGCCAGATTATGTGTATAACAACAATTCATCTGGGTACAGTGGTGATGTTTCTTTGAATCAACTGGGGACAATGCAGAACACAATCGAACCGTTATGGACAATACACGGTGATGAACCATTATGTACAACAGTTCTGTCGGTTACTGTATATGGATGGTACACAGTATAAATAACAATATAAAACAAAGGATGAAAATATGGGACAACTTGTATCTGATGTGACAGAAATCTTGGATTACAAAGATGCCAAGAAACAGGCAAAATCTCAGCGTCAAGAAATTCTGGCACAAATGGCATCTGATGATGCAGAAAAAACAAATCTGGTAAAAAAAGTTTTGGCAACTCAGCGCGCAAAATATGGCGCATCTGGTATGTCAAACAATGGTGTTACCGAAGGCGCTGTTTTAAAGCGTTTAAAAGATGAAACATCCGCGTCGTATAATGAAAAGCGTCGCAATAACTTGGCAAAACTGAAAAATACCAAGGTTGCAAAACCAAACTTGTTAAAGAAACTGCTGGACAGATTTGACGATTTAATCGGATAACACAAAAGGAATCGATATGTATAAAATATCATACATTGCAGACGGTCAAAAAACAGAATTCAACTTTTCTTTTCCTTTCTTTCAGGTTGACGATGTTCGTGTCGCTGTGGACGATGTTGTTGATACAGAAAAACATAATTTTGCAGTTATGCCGAACGAAGACTTTTCTGGTGGAAATGTTGTGTTTGACACGCCGCCTGCAAAAAAAGCAAAGATAGATATTTTTCGTCAGGTGTCTTTGTCGCGCAGCATAGATTATCAGCCAACAAAAGTTATCGACCCCGAAGATTTAAATTCGGATTTTAATTTTTTACTGTCTGCATTACAGGACTTGCGTACCATTGATGTTGATTTATCGCAGTGGGCAAATAAGCACGATGATATTAAAAACTTGATGGAATACACATTGTCTGTCATAAAAGACAAAATGTCGGGTGGAACAGTCTTGGGTCTGTATCGTAATTTGGTTTCTGTTTTGCAAAATGCATTACCTAAACTGATAAACGATTACGGTTTAATTACAGATGCGGCACCAAACGAAAATCGCGATGATTACGGAATTCTATAAGTTTTTGGATGAATGGAATCGGATTCTGGGATTCCATACCCCGCGTCATCATGGGGAAATAATGCGTTTTCTGGTTGATGTTTGGTGTAATGATCCGCACCGTGGATTACTGATGGCGTTTCGGCATTCAGGTAAATCGACTGTTCTTGGTGTGTTTGCTGCGTGCGTATTGTATCTGCGACCAGAAACGCGGATTTTAATTTTGTCTGCTGAAAACACATTGGCATCCCGAATGGTATCGCATATTCGTCATATATTGGAAAACCATACTTTTTGTTCAGATATGATTCCTGCGAATAAAAAAGAGTGGGCCACAGGTCGAATAACAATAAACAGACCGATTGGTATTCGTGAACCTTCTGTTATTTGTCAGGGGGTATATGGCAACATTACAGGTATGCGTGCAGATTTGATTATCTGTGATGATGTAGAAGTACCAAACACATCAAACACCGCACAAAAACGCGAGAATTTACGCGATAGATTGCGTGAACTGGATTTTATTTTATCACCATCTGGAACAATGATTTATATCGGTACACCGCATGCATACGATACGATATATCGCACAGACTAGTTTGTTGCACTGATAAAATTGCGCAGTTTATTTAACAATTCTGTGCCTGAATCGCCGAACATAGGCAGATATGTTTCGTATTCCGGCATTTCTGCTTGGACCTGGGCGCGGACACGTTCGGTCAGTGGTGTTGTTATAATGTTATTTGCGCTGTCCCACAGTCTGTATGCATTATATGTTTGTACAACAGATTTCCACTTTTCTTGTAAATCTGATTTTGTTTGAACGATTGCACCAATTGCGTTTACCCACTCTTCGCCAAAGCGTTGCACAATTGGTTTTGATATAAATATCTCAAGACCTTGTTGTGTTGGGATAAATTCATTAATTGCATCTGTCAGTGCAGACATTTGCGCATCATTTAAATTGATGGATGCCACAGATTCGCCAGCCATCATCCCGCCATAAGGCAGCAATTCGCGGTCAATAGAATCAATAGATGTTGTACCATTTTTCAGGTTTTCAATATGACGTAATAACATTTTACCTGTTGGCAGTTCCTGTAATTCAGCAGCAACATTATCGTTGATTTCGTCCAAGAACACAGGATTTACAGCAGACCACCCACCAATAATGACATGTGCCTGGCGGTACAGGTTTAATAACTTTTGTGCGGTTGCACGTGTTTTGGCTTTCATGTTATCTCCCTCGCTTGTGATGTAATGTGTATTATTCCATTACAATCATGATAACCTTGTGCATTGTTTTGCCAGTAACTTTTTCTTCTGGTGATGCAACGTGGCCGTAAACCTTGCCTTTGGAATCTTGGCGAACACTGACGATATGTGCAGTTGTTTGTGCGTCTGTACCCAGATTATCAAAATCTTCATCAATGCAAATTGCCAAGTCACCAACCTGTGCAGGTTGCAACGCATCTGCGAACACATAAGATTTTTCAGGTATAAAACCACCCAGTCTTTTTGTGTTTGGAATAACGGCATAAACGCCCTTGCGACCTTCCAGTGTAATTGGTGCAACAATCATTGTTTCATCAGACTTTTTAAATGCGATTGACTTGCCAGCAGGTTTACCAAATACAGGAACCAGTTTTTTACGCGCACTGTCGTACAGTTTTGCGCCAAAAACACTGCCTTGGACGTCAATGCCGGAAATTGGGTCCCCAGGAATCAGAACGGCTTTTACACGTTCTTTGACCTTGTTAATATGTTTATTTAATTCGCCAGATTTATACAGATTTGCGATTTGTTGGAACATATCTTCGACACCCATTGCAAAAGATTTCGCCAACGGTTCGATTTCGTTTTTATAGATTTCGCGTTGTCCAACTTCGATTTTATGATAAACAGACAATGTCATACCGGCGTCTTTTGCGGCCTGTGCGATTGTTTTGCCTTTTTGTTGGCGGATTTTACGCAGACCACTGCCGAATACTTTCAGACCACTGTCTTCGTTATCTGTCATACGGCGTTTAATTTCGCTTTGCCATTGGTTTGCAACATCATCAGATTCCTTGATGAAAATGTCAGATAATTTACAACCCAATATACGGCAAATATTCAACAGCTGTTTTTGATTCAGGCGACGAACACCTTTTTCAATCTTGGATACAGCGGACAGTGACAGGCCTGTTTGGCGTGCCAATTCAGTCATTTTCATACCCGCCGCCAAGCGAATGTTGCGTATATTATTTGGAAAGATTATTTCTTCTTGTGCCATGGCAAAACTCCTAAAATATGTTTCTTGACAAAATATTAGTCAATTTTTAGAAATTGTGCAAGCAAAATAATACAAAATTATAATGGAATATCATCTGGTATTGCATCTGGGTCAATCGCAGTTGGCATCGTGTCAGGATCTGGTGCAAACGCAGATGCCGTAACTGTTGGGGCAGGTTGTGCAAATTCGTTTTCACCACGTGCCTGGAATTCGTCCAGATTATCGAACAAGCTGTAATCACCAAAGAACGCAGTGCGTACAGTTTCTGGGCGACCATGACGGTTTTTGCCGATGATAATATCTGCCTTGCCGCGTGCGCGTTCCAGACGTTTTTGCCAGCTTTCTACCATGGTATTATTTGTTGTGTTGGACAGACGTTCTGATGGGTCGCGATTTTGCAGATAATATTCTTCACGATACGTGAACATAACAAGGTCAGCGTCCTGTTCAATAGAACCAGATTCACGCAAGTCCGCCAACTGTGGTCGTTTATCATCACGTTGTTCAACACTACGTGACAGCTGTGACAGTGCGATAACAGGAACATCTAAATCCTTGGCCAGCATTTTAAGACCACGTGTGATTTCAGAAATTTCTTGAACGCGGTTGTCGCTTTTCTTGCCACCAGGCGATGTCATCAGCTGCAGATAGTCAATAACAATCAGCGCAATACCACCATGTTGACGCGCCAATCTGCGCGCGCGTGTGCGAATCATTGGCACAGACATCCCCGGTGTATCATCAATAAACAATGGAATCTTACTAATTGCAGATGAATATTGCGACATTTTCAAAAAGTCTTCGTCAGTCAAATTACCTTCGCGCATTGCGGACGCAGGCACCTTGGACTGTGATGACAGAACACGTGCCGCCAACTGGGAAGCCGACATTTCAAGACTGAAAAACACAACTGCGCCCTTGTAATTTGGGTTTGCGCGACCATACGCAATTGCGTTTGCGGCATTAAACGCCATATTCATTGCCAATGTTGTCTTACCCATTGCAGGACGACCAGCGATAATAATAAGGTCAGAATGATGCAGACCGCTGATTGATTTGTCCAACGCATCCAAACCAGTTGTCAGACCAGACAATTGTCCGTCTGCCTTGTATGCGATTTCTGCTTCTTTTAATGCGGCCTGTAATGCAGATTCGATTGATGTAACCTCGCGTTCAGATGAACCAGTGGTTGCCATATCGAACAGTTTTTGTTCGGCCAATTCAATTTGGCGCGATACAGGTGTATCCAGATCTTCGACAAATGCCTTGTCTGAGATATCCTGGGCCAGGGCGATTAAATCACGACGCAGTGCGTGTTCATAAACGATTTTGGCATATTGTTCAACATTTACGACTGTTGCGCCTGCGCCTGACAGTTTGGTCAGATAATCAACGCCACCAACTGATTCCAAGATACCTTGTTGGTCCAGATAATTCTTGGCAGTGATAATGTCAAATGGAATGCCGGCTGCAAATTGACGCTCGGCCAGTTTATAGATTTCTTGGTGGGCAGGATGCGAAAAATGTTCCGCCCGCAGGAATTCAGACACACGTTCCAACGCACGATTGTTCATTAAAACCGCAGCCAACACGGCCTGTTCGGCTTCTAGATTTGTCGGTAAAGTTTTGGGGGTAAAATCCATGTCAAATTCCTTCTTTGGTTCAATGTTATATGAAAAAAATGCTTTTTCAACGCCTTTTTTATCAGGTTATAAAATATTAAAGATTCCAATCGTTGACGGTGCTGGAAATCCGGCATGGCCGGAACTGTTCCCGTTGGAAAAAATAGAGCAAATGCAACAAACAGTTGGGCCACGACATTTTTCTGCGCAAATGATGCTGGAATTTATATCGCCAGAGCGGGCAAGGCTGGACCCAGGCGGATTACACTTTTACGACGATGAATTTGATGCGCGAAATGCCAAGATTGGCGAACACCTGATATCTGGCACAGTTCTGTATTGGGATCCGTCCACTGGTCGCAGCAAACGTGACGGCAGTGCATGCGTCTTGATATATCGGGACGACAAGAACCGACGTGTGTTTTTGCACGATATTTTGTATCTGACGGTATCTGATTCAGAACAGTTTCCATTATCGCGTCAGTGCGATATGGTGCTGGATTTTATGCGTGGTCGCGGATTAAATCGCATAACAATTGAAACAAATGGTATTGGTGGCGGATTGCCAGAAATTATGCGTGATTGTGCAGTGCGTCGTGGACACAATATTGTTGTAAGTCGCGTATCTAATAATCGGGCGAAATCAGACCGAATTTTGGGCGCGATTGAACCGGTATTAAGCACAGGTCGCCTGTACGCACACACGCGTGTCCAGAAAACGCCATTGATGTCAGAAATGATTGGTTGGTCGCCTGTTGGATATATGGGTCATGATGACGGTTTGGACGCAGTTGCCGGCGCCATTGCACAAATACCCGTTCCTGTCCGTCCGCTGGGACACGCGATAAAGACTTTTTCCGCAAACACAAATTTTACGATTTGAACAAACAACAACAAAAGGAATAACAATGCAAAATAACTTACAGCAACTTTATAAACGAGCTTTGGATTTGCGCAGTCCGTGGTTGAACCGTTGGGACAGTGCAAAACGATATACCATGCCTACATCTGATGAAGATTTGGCAACGCTGTATGACGCCACCGCATCAGATGCCACAGATAACTTGGCGGCATCAATTTACACACTGTTGACACCGCCAGAATCAATGTGGCTGGAACTGGTTCGTGAAAGCGAATTGTCCCCAGATGCAGAATACGCAACACGTGTATTGCGCGCACATTTAAACGATTCGAATTTCTATACAACAATACATCAGTGTTATATGGATTTGGTTGTCTTGGGTACGGCGTGTCTGTTTATGGGGCAAAATCCGATTGGCGCGTCATCTGCATTTAACTTTACAGCAATTCCAATGTCAGATATTGCGATATTGCCGAATGCGGTCTTTCATACGACATCAATGACTGCGCATGAAGTAATGGAAAAATATCCGACATGGACACCGCCTGCGAATATTCGTGAAACTATCAAGCAAGACCCAGAAATGCAATTAAAACTGGTGCAAAGCTTGGTTGGTAATGAATTTACAGCATGGCTGGATGTTGGTGGTGATATAGAAAACAATATTGTATCATCAGGCACATTTGAAACAAATCCGTATATCATATTTCGCTGGTCTGTGGCCAGTGGTGAAACATATGGCCGCAGTCCTGTTATGCGTGCATTACCAGATATAAAAACAGCGAACAAGGTTGTTGAACTGGTATTAAAGAACGCAACAATTGCCGTATCTGGCATATGGCAGGCCGATGACGATGGTGTTATAAACCTGAATAATATCAACCTGACCCCGGGCGCAATTATACCAAAGGCTGTGGGTTCGTCGGGACTGACCCCATTGAACAGTGCTGCTGACTTTGATGTATCACAGATTATATTAAAAGACCTGCGCGAACGCATTCGCCATGCATTACTGGCAGACAGGTTGGGATTGTTAAGCGAAAAAGAAATGACTGCCACAGAAATAATGGCGCGAAATGCAGATATGATGCGAATCTTGGGTGCGACATATGGACGCCTGATACATGAATTTATCAGACCATTATGCGACAGGGGATTGCAAATACTGTCGTCACGTGGATTGATTGAACCAATTAAATTAAACAGTGATGCAGAATTGAAATATATTGCCCCAATCGCACAAATAAGTGCGCTGGAATCAGTAATTGGGGGTGCATTATGAGTGATATAGAACTGGCATACGCCAAAACATTTGCGGGGAATATGGGGCAACGTGTACTGGCACATATGCGCAAAATAACGATTGAACGTGTTTTGGGGCCAAATGCCACAGAATCAGAATTGCGTTCGCTGGAATCGCAACGATTTTTTGTTCATCAAATAGAAAATTTGATTCAGCGGGGCCAGGGGGGTGCATCATGAATTCGGAACGCAGGGCCGTCAACGGCCTGATTGAATTTCTGCGCGACAGTTGGTTTTTAATTGCGTTTGTGGCGGGTGTTATATATTGGGCGGCAAAACAAGACTTTTCTGTTTTGGAATTAGAACGTGTGGATAATCGTATAACCGCACTGGAAAACCGCACAACGATATTGGAAACAGGAATCGCCCGCATTCAAATAAAAATAGACGACATCAAAGAAGATTTAAGCCTGATAAAAAGCGCAGTAATAAAATAGAACATAATAGATTGTACTATTGTTCGTTTAATATTTTTCTGTTGTAAAAGTTGTTCATGTAATATAAAATACACTTGTCGTTATGATTTTGTAACGATGGGGTGTAGAGACCCGTTGCACGAAGCGTCCATGGATGAAAATTGACGCACCGCGTGGTGTGTTTTTTTATGTCTGGGATGAAAATAACTCCTGGCCGTTGGGGTCAGGAGGGTTTGCGAATATATTGAATAAGCAACACAATTCTTCGTGATTGTCTCTAACCTCCTGACCGCTTCTGTTTTATGGCGGTTTTTTGTTTGGGGCAATAATTCCGACCGAAACCTATATTGCCCCACCAAGAAAGAAAGGGAACGTTTGGCGTATTTGATATGCGGGGGATGTGGGTAATTTTTTGTGGGCTGTGTGTTTGTTATTCTGCAACTGCGGAAACGTTCAGTGCAATTGGTGCGCCAGTTTGTGGATATGGTCAGTACAGACAAAATTCCAAATGTTATTCATACGATGATGAAAATGAATCTATATGTCAGGGACGCAGTATTCCTGGTACATCGTGTTTAAATCTGTTTGTGAACACTGCATCAGAAATTGATGGTTTGTATCCATTTGATGCTGGTTTTAGTGCGCTTGGGTATGCAACGGATTTTGAATCAAGTGTTGGTAGTGCGTGTGGTGGGAATGGTGTAAACGGCACATCGTGTTTAAATCAGTTTGTAAATACATCATCGGAAATTGATGGTTTGTATCCATTTGTCGCAGGTTTTAGTGCAATTGGTGCACCGATGACAACATATACGACGATGCGTGATAATGACTGTTTGGGTACGATGGATGGTTATTATGCGATTGATATGAACAAGTTTGCCAAGTTAAATAATTATAAGTGCAGTGGCACAATGACGCCGTACGAAATATTAAACGACTGTCAGAATATTGATATGGCGATTGCGGATACGTCTGATATACGTTCGCCGTTACATCCTGACAATTTTATGTGTGGTGTTTTGTGTGATACTGGCTTTGTTTATACGGGTTCTGGGGCATGTTCACAGTATTGTAATGTTGATGGCACCGTTCGTCGTTTTCATGCGCAATATGGTGATAAGCATATTGAAATACCATTGTATTCTGACGCGTTGACGACGCCTGCGATACATATTCGTTTTAATGAAGATTCTGTATGTCATATGAATTTAACAACAGAATCTGTGTCAGAAACATTGAATGTGAATTACAAAGGGAAACGATATTACAGCACGAAATAAGAGGAGAAAAATGAGGTATAAAATATTTTTATTATTTGCGTTATGTACATTTGCGTGTTATGCAAATGAAACGAACACGATATGTCGCAGTACAGGTTCTGTTACCTTGGTTTTACACAAGGAAGTAAATGGTTCTGTTTCTGAAAGTGCGGATAATCATTGGTCTGTGACATTGCCGTACGATATTTTAAGTGGTGGTGAATTTGATGGCGCTGGGATTGATACTTTAACAGGCTCTGCGGCGTGCAGTACAATATCTGTGAAATCTGCCCCTGACGGTTCCAGTTATAATGGTGGTGCTGTGGAACCTGGGGATGTGAATACGTTTGCCAAAATGACAGCGACAAATCAGGGAAATAAATGTTGGTGCAAAATGGATGGTCCAATAACGTCATGGTGGACATTTGTGCACGAATATGCGGATACGGCAACCTGTGCATCAGAATGTACCAGTTACTGTGCGAATGGGTTTGCGACGAATACACAGATGAGTAATGGCAGATATGTCCGCAACGCACTAATAGACGCTGTGTGGTAAGGGGTTAGTGGTTAGTGTTGGAAAAAAACATTGTCACTCCTGCGTCCCTTTTGTCACTCCTGCGAAGGCAGGAGTGGGTCCAAACAGTGTGAGCAACGCGAACCATATTCTAACTTTGTTCACGTTTCTGGCATTGTAAATTTTATAGACCCTATTCGCTTCGCGGCACTTCGTAGTCCTGCCTACGCAGGAATGACAAAGGAAAAAAACATCGTCATACCGGCGCAGGCCGGTATCCATTGCCCCGCAGGGATAAAAGAAAAACTGTCTGCGACGCATTGGATTCCCGCCTTCGCTAGGCGTGACAAAGAAGAAGTAAAAAGAAAACAAAGGAGAAAGTATGAAAAAGGTATTGATTGTTGGTCTGATGTTACTGATGCCATGTGTTGGCGGTGCGTTGACCATGTGTGTTCGTGACAGCAGTCTGGTTGTGTCATTGGATCAAAGTATTGGTGGCACTACTAATGGAAATAATGCATCTGAAATGCTGTGGTGGACTGAGTTTTCATATGGTCGTATCTATGGTGAGGCAACATGCCTGTCTGAGGCCGAAGGCGGCAAACCCAGTGGCGGTCAGGGGGTATATACAAATGACAAGGGTCAAATGTTACCCCAGGACGAGGCCTTGGCAGGTCGTACGGGTCAGGATGCTGATGGAAATGACAGGGGGTATTGCTGGTGCAAAATGACACACCCTGCGTCTTCGCGTTGGGTGTTCGCCTACTCGGGCTCCGCTTCGTATTGCGCGTCTAATTGTGCTAACTACTGCGGTCTCTACGCCCAGGGCCGCGCCGCTTTGCGCGGGGGGCTGTTTGGGTCTGTCGGCAAATGATGTGCCCGGAGATGGGTCCCATGGCAAAAACGCAGTTTTTGTTATGGGTTGCCTGACGTAGTCAGGCCGGAATGCGCTGCAGAAACAAATGATATTTG
>JAZRSO010000028.1:0-5311 GCA_045651525.1 Candidatus Enterousia sp.
ATTATTGAGCGGGAGCCACCCTCTGTTCCATCCCGAACCAGACAGGGAAACCCCGTATCGCCGATGGTACTTTGGCTTAAGCCACGGAAGAGTAGGTCGTCGCCAGAATAAATCCAGTTGTGATATAAAAACCAGTTTTCAGACCGCCGACCCCCGGCGGTTTTTTTATACAAAAAGGCAAAGGTTAAATGAATAAAGCAAAACAAGATAATACAAAAGAAACGTTATCTGAAAAGTTGCGAAATCATGCGTTTGATATAATTATTATTTCAATAGCTGCTTGTTTGTTTGGTTTTATGGCGTATTATAAAAATACAAAAAGAGACACCGGCGCAATAAAAACAGAACAAGTGCAACAAACAACAAAAATTATAAAATCAAATTCACAGAAATCTAGATAAGGAAATTAAAATGCCTAAATCTCAAAACACAAAAATTGAAAAGAAAAATGAAACAAAAGTATATTCCAATATCAGGAAATACAAGGAAATGGAAAAAATACCGGGTGAAGGCTGGGTAAATGCGCTTGTCTTTGCGATGATGTTGGCGATGGCAACCGGATTGATGTATTCTATTAAAAGTGAAGATGATAGTAAAAAAGTAGTGCCTTTATCTGAAATAGAGGCTGCCAGACAAAAGATTCAGAACACAAACACTGTGAATTTTACAGATACAGTTCGTCAGCACACACGATAGTCAAAGGGATTATAATGAGTAAAAAACGCACATTTCCAAACGACTGGTCAAAATTATTGGGTGGCATTGTTGCAAAAAATATTAGATATCTGTGCCGCAATTACAAAAAACACGATATAACAGTACATAACAATTATATTCAAATAGATAATATAAAAATCCAACCCTGTGCCAGACCAAAAAGCGGCGCACCATATAAGACTATTTATTCAGCAGAAGATATAGAAGTGTACATAGATATAAACAACAGAGAAATACAGGCCGATAATCCGATGTATCCTGAATTGGGGAAATTATGTCAGGATATCAAGAAATATAGCCAATCAGCTGAAAAAAGATTCAGGGACTGGATAAAGAAAAACTATAAATGGGTGTTTATTGTTGCCACAGGTGCAAAATTGGTCAGTGGCATGGGAATGTACCTGTATGCCACTAATAAAAAGCAGACGGATATAAAAACGCAAACCGTTGCCCAAGAATATAAATCGCAGAAAGCAAAAACAGTGAATTTAACAGACACTATAAATAGTCAAAGACAAAAATAATTACTTGACAAATATTAAGAATAGTGTATAGTTCGGCTTATAACAGTTACAAAAGGATTTTAATATGTCAGAAAAGAATAGTCATAAATTCAATAAAGATGAATTGCGGAGGGCTGTTTGGGCCACTATGGTTATATGTTGTTCCATGTTGGCTACGGCAGGTGGCATGAAATTCGCAAAAAACGTGAGACAAAAACAAGAAAAACGTATTGAACAGAGAGTCCAGCAAGCAATTCAAGAATATGACTCCCAAAAAGCAAAAACAGTGAATTTTACAGACAGTATAAAAACGAAATAATAAAGGATTTATTATGTCTATGACACACGCTATGCAAGCAATTAAACAAGCTATTCAAAGAAAGTCAAATTGTGATTCTGGCCAAAAATCTAAACATAACGATTATGAGGATTATGGTGACTATAATGATGTTCATGGTGAATATTATGATCTGGACGTGTCTGAATATGAAAGTCTCGATGATGGGAATTATTCAGAAGTTCATGGTGACTATTATGATATGGACATGCCTGCCGAAAGTGTTGCAGAAAAACCTATGCCAAATATTTTTGAAAGGATAAAGAATAGATTATTCCAAAATACAAAATAAATCCACCCGCCGCATGGCGGGGTTTTTGTTCCTGTTGTTGTGCGATTGTTTTTGTGTCATTCTGAATACAGCAACAGGGGGAAATATATGAAATTCAAAAAGATATTTTTATTTATGCCTGCGGTTTTGTCTGTCGGCACAGTTTTTGCAAATACGTCTGCAAACAATGAACAGCCAAATGTTTTAGTTGCGTATTTTTCAATGCAAGACGGCAATACTGGCGATGTTGCGCGTGCAATTATTGATGCAGCAGGTGGCGATATTTATCGTATAATGGTGGCAGAACCATATCCAAATGACGATAAATTACGCAAAGAACGTTTAACAATGGAGGTAGAACAAAACATCTTGCCACCATTACAAGGCGACATACCAAATATATCAGAATACGATATAATATTTTTGGGTTCACCGGTATGGGCAAATCATTTATCGCAACCGGTAAAAAGTTTTTTACATAAATATGACCTATCAGGTAAAAAAGTTATTCCATTTGTATCACACAGTGGCGGTGGTCGCGGAAAGACTTTTGCAGATGTAGCATTATTGTGCGACGGATGTATTGTTGATACAGACGGCTGGTCCAGTTGGGGCGGTGGCCGTCAGCGCGGTATTGATAAATGGGTTGCCAAGAAATTAAACAAGAACTAACAAATACCCGCCGCATGGCGGGATTTTTATTGCATGTCGGTTATTTGCGTGCTAGCGTTATTATTGAAATAAAAGGATAGGGTATGATTTACAATGCGTTTTGTTCTTATGAAGAATTTATGGAAAATAATCCGCATGTTATAAGAAAGCACAAAAATGCAGATTCTGGTTGTGCTTATTTAACCCGTGGCAGTGAATTTTACGGTGTAACTGTTATTAAATACACGGGTGCAGGTGATGAAATTGTTAGTACACGTGGCCGTATGGATTCGATTGCAGCCGAAGATTTTTTTAATGTCGCCAAGCGATACATAGACGGTGAAATTCAATGGCGTGACCCTGTTCGTGAATTTAAATGTGCATATAATAAAAAACAAGTAAAAATCTGCAGTCCAGAAAACTGTCCTGGTGCCTTGGGTGGACGTGAATATAGGGAGGTCTTTGGCAGTTCTTGTCCATTTTGTCGTGGTCGTTCCAGATAAAATCCGCCCGCCGCATGGCGGGATTTTTAAATGCCCAAGAATTGTTTTGCAATCTCGCCGATTATAAAGGCAATAACCGATACGCCGACGCAAATCCCCAGCATTTCAAAAAATCTGAACCACAATGTGTGTCCGCGCGCCATACACCAATTGAACAAGAATATTATAATAATTGCGATGGCGCACGACGCAACCAACGCGCGCGATGCGTTGTCTGTGATAAAAAAAGGAATCATCATCAGTGCGCTGGTTCCCAGATATGCGACGCCTGTATATATGCCTGCGATTAATGCCTGTTTAAATTCCGTGCGTTCGCGTTCGGCCAGATAATTTGATGCCAGCATAGATAATCCGTCTGCCACTGCGGAAATAACGCCTGTCATGATAATAAGTTTTGTGTCTGCCAACGCGAATGTCAGACCTGTGATAATTCCAGTCTGTGATACCAAGGCATCATGCATACCTAAAACAATTGCCGAAGATTTAGATTCATATGACATACAAAAAATATAACATTGTACATAGGTTGTAAACAACAGGAACAAAAACAATCATCATACTTATTGTATTACTCTTTTCTCTTTTATTAATTTTTTGATTATGATATAATACAGCACAAGGAAATGAGAAAGTTATTAACTTGTTTATTCGCAATTTTAATGATTGCGCCGTTTTCGTATAATGCGAGCGGTGCTGTTTCACGTGTTTTACCGGGTGGAAATGATGCGTCTGTTGACACGTCGCGTACGACATCGTCACGTGTTGCAACGCGTGATGCGGGTGCGACAAAAAATGCAAGCGACACAACCGCGCGCAGTACTGTTTCGCGTGTTGTTTCTGGCGCGCCGACAGCTGCGTCCAAGACACAGTCACGCACAGGTGTTGTTTCACGTGCTGTGACCCAGGCGTCCGGTGATAAACGTGGTGGATTGAGTTCGGCGGTGAATACAGTTGGTCGCAATGAACGTGTATCTTCGGCCAGTATAAATGCAAATCCATCTGTTCGTCGTGCAGGTTTGGTTCTGCGCCCCAGTACCGCAGAGGTTGGCGGTCGTGCAACGATTGGCGACAGTGGCGTTCAAACAGGTTCAAATATTGATGAAGAATTACGTGGTGTAAAATCGCGCGCAGCCGCCGCACCAACGGCAGAAAGTATTACCCAGGCCAAGGAACGCTTGGAAAACACTGCGTCATTAAACAAATCTTGTCAAGATCAGTATAACGAATGTATGGATCAGTTCTGTGCGATTGTTGACCAGAATCAAAAGCGTTGTTCATGTTCTGCAAATATTTCCAGATACTCTAAGGTAGAAGAGGCTGTCAAAGACGCAAACGCCCAATTGAACGAAGTTGCACAAAACATCCGCTATGTTGGATTATCTGCGGACGAAATTCGCGCCATTTTGACCGAGACTGAGGCAGAAATCGCCCTAAATGGCACAACAGATACATCTGCGAACCGCAGTATGTTGGATGATATCGAAGATTTAATTCGCAATCCGACATCCAGTGCGTCTTATTCCAACTCGACCAATATGGATTTTGGATTGGATTTGGACTTGGATTTTTCATCAGAATCCGCGGACATATTCAGCCTTGATTTCATGAATATGGGCGGTTCCAGCAGTGTATCAAACCTGCGCGGTGCAGATTTATATAACGCTGCGAAAAAGCGCTGTAATACGGTTTTAAATCAGTGTAAAGAGGCTGGCGGCACCGTCAAGCAGGTTACAGGTAATTATGATTTATTGATTGACAAGGATTGTATCGCGTATGAACAAGGTCTGTCCAAGATGAACGACACATTACTGTCTAATGTGCGCAGTGCGAATTTAATGTTGCAAAAGGCGCGCTTGGCGGTATTGCAAAATAAAAATCAGTATGATGCCAAGGGCTGTGTTGCGGCATTAGAAACATGCATGACAGACGAAATGGTATGTGGCGAAAATTACTTTAAATGCGTTGATCCGACCAAGAAATATATCGATGAAAATGGCGAGGTTATATTGGGTCAAAACATATCAAATATCAAAGATTTTATGGTTAAATATAATAACGCAGGCATTGATAAAAAAATGCTGCAAGATACATATTCAAGCACACAAATTAACGATACTGATTGTGCGGGTTCTGGCAACGATGGTCGTTGTGTTGTAAAATATTTATTAAACAAAATCGGTACCAAGGCCCGCGTGACTGATGAAGGCTTATGTCGTGCTGTTATGGAAAAATGTCAATATTATTCTTATGACAAGAATAATAATTACATCCCTTTTAACGATATTGTCGTCAACTATATTCAACGCGCTATGGTCAATATTCGCGCAGC
>JAZRSO010000029.1:0-19695 GCA_045651525.1 Candidatus Enterousia sp.
CAAATATCATTTGTTTCTGCAGCGCATTCCGGCCTGACTACGTCAGGCAACCCATAACAAAAACTGCGTTTTTGCCATGGGACCCATCTCCGGGCACATCATTTGCCGACAGACCCAAACAGCCCCCCGCGCAAAGCGGCGTTGCCCTGGGCGTTGTTACCGCAGTTGCTAGCACAATTAGACGCGCAAGTCGAAGCGGAGTACGAGTTGAAGAACACCCAACGCGAAGACGCAGGGTGTGTCATCCGACACCAACAGTGTCCACCATCTTTCCGTTGCACAAACGTATCATCATTTGGCAACATTTCGCCCTTGGAATTGGTATATACCCCCATGGCACTTTCACTGGGCGTACCATCCGCATCTGATAAACAGGTTGCTTCGCCATATATTGTGCCATACGAAAATACCGTATCCCACGTCATTTCAGACACGTTATAGTGACTACCTGCCCCATTAACAGCGGGATCCAATGACACAACCATTGCGCTGTCGCGAACACACATATCAAGTGCCCCGCCAACACATGGCATCAATAACATCAAACTAACAACCAGTACATTTTTCATAATATCTCCTTTGTTTTTCGTTTTTTTTCTTTTGCCCCTGCGGGGTTGTACCCACCCCGTCCGCTTCGCGGCCACCCCTCCCCGCAGGGGGCGGAACGCCCCGGCGACGGAGGGGAACTTGTCACCGGTTTTAAGTTCTCCTCCCTGGGAGGAGTACGGCGCAGCCGGGAGGTGGGTATGACAATGGCTTTTTGTTTCCTTGTCATTCCCGCGAAGGCGGGAATCCACTGCGCCGCAGACAATTATTCTTTTACCCCTGCGGGGTTGTACCCACCCCCTCCCCCCCGCGGCCCCCCCTCCGCCGCCGTGGGCGGAGCGCCCCGGCGACGGAGGGGAACTTTTACCACCCACTACCATATCGCGTCAAATATTGCTGTGCGAATCTTGCGACCATTTGACATTTCTGTATTCTTTGCCATGCCGTTCGCACAATACGATGTGCATCCACTGGCACATGCATCTGCGCTGTCATATGTTTTCAGATATACCCACCACGATGTCACCGGACCATCCATCTTGCACCAACAATTTGTGCCAACGTCACCCGTCGCAGCACGCAAAAACGTGTTCGCATCACCCGGTTCCGCAGCCCCAGCATTACTGGACGAACCGTCAACGGCACTTTTTACAGATATATCATTACAGGTCGTACTGCCAATTATTTCACTGATGCTTTCACTGTGGCTGTTCGAAAATAAATCATATCCATAATCAACACCCCATTTTAATGTGTCTGTATCAATGTCTGTGACACTGCCATCTACATTTTTCTGTAAAACTATCATCATCATCGTTTTGCGCTTGCATATCTCGTTCGTGTCCGCACCAAATGACGATACTGATAACATCAACATTAAAATTGTACATAATATTTTTTTCATCCCTTTGCCCCCTTTAATCAATTCCATAATATGCTGTATTTTCGTGCTTTACACGTATCCCACCAGTCCGACCCCCAGGAACCAAATTCATATAACAGATCTGACCACTGTCATATTTCACATTGATTGATGGTGTCGTCGTCGGATTAGAATATAACGGTATGCTGTGTGTGATATTGCCCTGACGGTAATACAGGCGTCTTGTCTTGTCGCCGTTCATACAATAACTGTTCGCGCATACACCAGAATTTGTGTACACCCCACTGTCGCACAAAACACCACAAACCGCATTCTGACGCAGCGAATTCGCATCAGATGTATTTATATCCTTGCAATCTGTATTCACAACAAACTTGGCACTGGTGGCGGCACACATACCAACATCTGGGTGACTAAACGCATCTTCGGTTGCAACCGCAATCTGATAATAATTATCAGAATTGATACTGCACGGTGTGCCACGCATATCGGATGCCGTCTGTAATGGCGCGCCAACAGATACCAATATCCCGTTGTATAATGGATGTAATCGGTCTGAATATTCATATACGCCATACGTACCCAAACACACATTATCTTGAACAAATAATGACATAAACGATGCAGAATTAGAAACCGTCTTGTGATAGTTTTCCGGACACGAACCAACCGCATCAGAATCTGTATTTTTATAACACTTGTTATTTAAACGATAATATCCATAACCACACATTGGTGGGCCAAATGAACGTAATGTTCCACCACTGAATACTGTAACCAATAATTCATCATCATATTCATACAACAAATGCGTCCCAAGACATATCAGTTCTGAATGCTCTTGCTGCATAAATGATGTGGAATCATGAAAAACACGATATGTACTTTGGCCATTTATTGGTGTGCAATCTTCTGATTGTGTATCCACAGGTCTGCATTCAGAACCATATCGATACATGCCATATCCACATAATGGTACCCGGACTGCACTAAATGTTGCAGCCGTCGATGTTCCACAAACACACAACCCACAAAAAATTACCCACATCCCCCGCATATCAAATACGCCAAACGTTCCCTTTCTTTCTTGGTGGGGCAATATAGGTTTCGGTCGGAATTATTGCCCCAAACAAAAAACCGCCATAAAGTCAAAGCGGTCAGGAGGTTGAAGACAATCACGAAGAATTGTGTTGCTTATTCAATATATTCGCAAACCCTCCTGACCCAGAACGGCCAGGAGTCATTTTCATCCAAGATATAAAAAACACACCACGCGGTGCGTCAATTTTCATCCATGGACGCTTCGTGCAACGGGTCTTCACACCCCATCATCACAAAATCATGATGACAAGAATATTGTATAACATATGATGCTTTTTTACAACATAAAAAAAAATCCCCACTTGGGGGATTTTAAGAATCTTCGTCTTCTATTTCTTCTTCATCGTCTGATTCAACAGCGTTTAAATCAATCTCTTTTGGAATTCCTAAAATATCTTCAATTTTATCAGACGCCGTGTCTAAATCAATTTTATGCAAAACCGCAAATTCTTGGGCCATACGTTCCAAGGCACGCAAATACAACTGGCGCGCAGAAAAAGTCATTGTATCTGCCGCACTGCGACGTTGCAGGTCGCGTACCACCTCGGCCAGTTTCATGGGGTCGCCAGAATTGATGTTTTCTTCGTACTGTGCCGCACGACGCGCCCAAATCATACGTTTTGCACCAATACGACCCTTGGCAGATGCGATTGCTTCGTCCATCTTTTTAGATGTAACCAACGGACGCAGGCCTGAAATTTCTGCCCTTTCCAGTGGGACACGCAATGTCATATGATTACGTTCAAAGTCAATAACCATCATTTTGATTTTCTGACCCGCAATCGTTTGTTCTTCGATACGCAACAGTTTTCCAACGCCCTGGGTTGGATAAACAACATATTGTCCTGTTTTAAAATCTAATTTTTTACTTGGCATAATATATTACCTTTTTACGGTTGCCATTCTCTCTGTCCCATGTATTATACCACAAAAAAACGAAAAAACAAATAATTGACGAAAAAAAATCCCTTGGGAACACCCAAGGGGTAAATTTTACAAATTTATACGACGCTTGGTACTGGTTCTGCGTATACTGGATTCGCGTGAAATTCCATTATCTGTTTTAACATCCATACAAACCCACTTTTCATCCTGTAATACTGCAGTCTGCCCTGCCGCACAATCTGGCTTTTCTAAACTCCACGCAAAACAATTGCCCTTTTGATAAGATTCATATGTCGCATTATCATCACCACGTCGTGTATACGCACCATATTCTGGGTTCCATTCGCCTGGCACCTCGCCCGCGCACCAGCGACGTTCGCCCCAGCAGTCGATACAGTTTTTATCAACGTCGCACAACCTTACAACGTCGGCTGTATCAATATAGCCACTATTTGCCTTGGCTCCATCCCCCATCTTCCTGCCAGTTTCCAAATCAAGACACCACAGTTTTTGGCATTCAGAAACAGGAATCGAAACAGGAATCCCATCAATTTTTTTATTGGTATCAACCAAAACATATCCAACACCACATGACAACACATCTTCTGCATTTGCGGCAAAACAGCCGACAAATAACGATAATAAAATGACATAAAATTTCTTTTTCATGTTTTTATTATACCTTATTTTATTATTTTACACAATACGTTTTTATTGTCCCAAGCCCGCTGGACTGAAACGACCGATATTGTTAAACAATTCTTCAATCGCATTTAATTCAATCGCCGCTGGAATCTGCGTTTCCCCATCTGCGATTTCTATTGTTGGCAAATCTGCATCATGCAAGACCTGTGTTTTTACAACACGATTTCCACGCACCCATGCCAACAGCACCGTTTTGTCAGAATAAGTGGATTTTAACGGCCCGCGATAGTTTTCATCTGCACCATAATAAATCCAAACATCATCACCGTGTACAGTCTTTACCTGGGGCGCGCCAATTTCATTTATCAACGCCTTGGTTGTTTTAATATTTGCCACCTTGTCCGCCAGATTTTGTGGGAATACATACCCACGATGCTTGGTCTGAAACGTACACGCAGACAATAAAACAAACAAAATCAAAAATACTTTTTTCATTACCCTTCCCCATTTTCTTTGACGTTTGGCATATTGTGCATTGCAAAGCTTGCGATATGCTTTTTCAGTTCGCTTTTGTACGCATTGTTTGCCTTGGCCAAATCAACCAGTTTATCAAACTGTGGGTTGGCCGCACGCGCAGCGCCAAATCTGGACTCTGTTTTCAAAAATTCTTCCAATGGCGCAGGATTATCAACACTGGAATCCATGGTCAATGGATTGTGTCCTTCTTCAATCAAACGTGGATCAAATCGGAACAGTGGCCACGCACCTGTCTGAACCATCTGGGTTTGATGTTCTGGCCCATTCTGTAATGCAAACCCATGTGCGATACATGGCGCATACGCCAATATAATAGATGGCCCGTTGAATGATGCAGCCTCGCGAAAGGCGCGAATCGCCTGGGCCTGATTTGCCCCCAACGCAATCTGTGCGACATATGCGCCACTCATCATCGCAATCATACCCAAATCTTTTTTGGCGTTATTTTTACCACCAATTGCAAACTTCATACTGGCACCAAATGGCGTTGATTTAGATTGCTGGCCGCCTGTGTTTGAATAACCTTCGGTATCCAAGACCAAAATATTTACATTTTCACCACTGTGTAAAATATGGTCAACACCGCCATACCCAATATCATACGCCCAGCCGTCGCCACCAATAATCCACACGGATTTATCAACGATTTCGCCAACCAAGCTTTCGGCCAGTCTTGCGCGTTCGCCTGGGATTGCCGCCAACTGTTTACGCAAATTCGATTCGATTTCGCGCTGTTTTTGTGTATCTGTTTCATCAAACATTTGTTCAACATTACCGATACCAACCTCGAACAACAAGGATTTCAGATTTTCACGCTTTTGATTCAATGCCAAACGCATACCCAAACCATATTCTGCATTATCTTCGAACAATGAATTAGACCACGCCGGCCCACGACCATTTGCATCACATGTCCACGGTGTTGTCGGCAAATTCGCACCATAAATTGAAGAACACCCAGTTGCATTTGCGACAACCATTTTATCCCCAAATAAATGCGCCAACATTCTGACATATGGCGTTTCACCACATCCCGCACACGCGCCAGGGAATTCAAAATAGTGTGGTAAAAATTCAACATGCTTTGGAATATTTAAATTCAATTTACTGCGTTCAATATTTGGAATTTGTTCAGCTGCATTAAATGCCGCCTGCTGTGTTTCCATAACGTCCGCCGCCGGCACCATTGACAACGCGCCAACTGGACAATGCTTTACACAAATATTGCACCCCGTACAATCCGCAGGCGAAATATTGATTGTAAAGTACATATTCGGTCCCAATTCTGGCGTCTTCATAGGAACCACTGTTACACCATTTGCGCGCGCTTGTTCTGCCTGCTCTTCGGTCATGGCCTTGATACGAATAACCGCGTGCGGACACAGCATTGCGCATTTTCCACATTGGATACATTTATTTATATCAACAGTTGCAACCCTGTCAGATATTGCACGTTTTTCATACTTGGCAGTACCAACAGGATATTGTCCAGCACCGAATTCACCATCAACGCGAAAACGCGATACTGGTATATCATCGCCACGCTGCGCAGCAATTTCACCGAGCGTTCCCGCAATTTCCGCCGGCGTATCCAGCGTCATCGCAGGCACAAAGTCAGGCGCGAATGGCGATACAGACGATGGTAATTCAAATTCGCGCAAGTATTCAGACGCCTTGTCCACAGCCGCCCAGTTCGCAGCCACAACATCCATACCTTTTTTCTTGTATGTTTTTTCAATTGCAACCTTGGCGCTGTCTGCGGCCAATTTTGGGTCAATAACCTGGGTCAGATTAAAGAAATTCAACATAATAAATGTATTTATACGATTTCCCAACCCCAATTCATTCGCTGCCCGATTCGCATCCAAGAAATATACTTTTGCACGCAAACGAATCAAATGTTCTTGCGTGTCACGTGGCAGATTTTTAAATGCAACCTTTGGTTCCATTGATGTATTTATCATCACAGTTCCACCAGCCCGCAAACCACGGAATACATCAAAACGCTGGGCAATCATAAAGTTTGAAACACTGATAAAATCGGCAACTTCGACCAGATACTGACTTTTAATCGGCGCATCAGAAAAGCGAATATGCGATGCAGTCAATCCGCCAGACTTCTTGGAATCATATACCGCATACGATTGTGGATATAATTCGGAATTTTCGCCGACGATTTTAACAATATTTTTCACTGCCCCAACGGTACCATCACTGCCGATACCGTATAAAATCGCAGTTTTAAAATTCGGATCTTCGACAGAAAATGCCGCGTCTGTTTTTAATGACAGCCCACTTAAATCATCGTCAATACCAACTGTAAAGTTATGATGAATGGTTCCACGCATCAGGTTTTCATATATCGCCTTGACATCACGTGGTTTAAATTCTTTTGACCCCAGGCCATATCGCCCACCAAATACTTCGACCCCAGAACCAACCACAGATTTAACATCTTGGTATAACGGTTCGCCAATACTGCCCGGTTCCTTGGTTCTGTCCAACACAGCAATACGTTTTACAGACGCCGGCAATACGTTCTGGAATGCAGCAACTGGGAATGGACGATATAAATGAACCTTTATCAATCCCAATCCATTTGGCAGATGTGCCAATGTTTCTTCAATGGTATCAACGGCACTGCCCATTGCGACAATGATATTTTCTGCATTTTTATCGCCAACATATTCCACCAAACCATATTTACGACCAGTTAATTTTGCAAATTCATCCATACATTCTTGTACAATTTCTGGTGTTTTTTCATACAGCGGATTTGCCGCTTCGCGTCCTTGGAAATAAACATCAGGATTTTGTGCTGTACCACGAATCGTTGGCTTATTCGGTGTCATACCACGATTACGATTTTCCAAAACTAAATTATCAGGAATCAGCTTGTGCAAAACGTCATCATCGATTCGCGTCAGACGTGATTCTTCGTGGCTGGTACGGAACCCATCAAAGAAATGCAAGAACGGAACACGACTGCGAATCGTTGCCGCATGCGCAATTGCCGCCATATCATGCGCCTGTTGCACATTATGTGATGATAACATTGCAAAACCAACACCACGCACAGACATAACATCACTGTGATCGCCAAAAATAGACAATGCATGTGTTGCCAGCGCACGTGCCGCCACGTGCATTACGAACGGTGTTTGTTCGCCTGCAATTTTATACATATTCGGAATCATCAGCAACAATCCCTGGGATGCCGTAAATGTCGTCGCCAGCGCCCCCATCTGTAACGCGCCATGCATGGCACCGGCCGCGCCTGCTTCGGATTGCATTTCAATTATCTGTGGGATTGCGCCCCAAATATTTTTTTTATGCTGAAACGACCATTCGTCTGCCAATTCACCCATTGTACTGCTGGGTGTGATTGGATAAATCGCAGCAAAATCAACACATCTGTACGCGACATCAGCAGCCGCCCAATTTCCATCAACAATTAGTTTAGACATACTTTCTTTCCTTATGATTTTTTTATCAGGCAAATAATAGAACGAAACCGCACCAAAGGCAAGATTATTTCATAGAATTATACAATCCTGTTCGCATTTCTAAATCTGATTTTATAGACTCGACACATTGTGCATAACAATAAGTATCACACCCAGCCGCACCATATTTTGTATAACGTGTTGTATACCACCAATCAGATAAAAACGGAACAGTTATTCGACAATAACAATAATCATTTGATTCCAAGGCAGTATTAGTATTTACCACAGAAGTCGTCAAACTGCCAGATTCAGGTTTTCCGTTACCACAATACGAAACACCGTATATTGTTCGCCCCTCTGCTGTTACAGACCAATCCACACGATTACCTGACTGCGAATATGTACCGGTTGGTTTTACAGATGCATTAAACCCTAACATACATTGTCTTAGTTTTGTTGTATGATACACTTTATCATCATACAACACATTAATTTCGCCAGAGGTTTTACCAACAAGTAATGGGGTATAACACTCGCCCTTATCATTGGCAACGTTCATTGATGGCGCTGTTAACCTTTGTGAATACAATGGTGCAGTTACACCAGCACTGGTATTTATCTTAGAAACACCTGTATTACATAAATAATCTGCAAAGCATTCAGTATGATTATCACACGACACGGGCACGTCACCAATTTGGGTCGTACCAGAAGAACACTGTGCATCAATCAATAAATTAGCCCCATAATCATACGAAATATAGCCATTTGGACATGTGGCTGCAAACACATCCAAGATAATCAATGATAAAAATAACGTCACTACTTTTTTCATCTACTGTAACTGTATCAGATTTGACATTACTGTATTTCTAAACGATTTGTCCCCTGCATTATCATACAAAAAGGCATTTTTGCATCCGATATTACATTGACGACGACAATCAGACGCATTTTCATACACCGCACGCAAAACCCATTTTGACGGAACAGGTTCTGCCATCATGCACCAACAACGATAGTTATTCGCCAACGTCGTACTGGTTGTCAGATAATCACGAACACTAACATCTGCTGTACCTGTATTCTGCACACACATACCAATCAATCGCACAAATGTTCCATCACAGTCAACCCTTGAATCACTAAGGTTATAATCATCCCAAATTGAAGTACATACTGTACTTGGGTTTAATTTTACACAACTGCTGACCGCCAATACAGACATTGGCACAAAAGAACATAAAATTGCTAAAAACAAAAACTTACGTTTCATCACTCCCCTTTCTTGGGTCACAATGCCCTCTTTATAATGTAATAAGATAGCAAAAAACACAAATATAAGTAAAGCAAATAAATATTAATACATTGTCTTGTATGTATTAGTACGCGTTGCCGTACCTGTCTGCGAGAATGCATTCACACATGCCTGGGCACAAGACTGATTACACCCCGTGGCACCATAAGTAGAAAACCAGTTCACATAAACCCAATCGGACGGGAAAGGACTGTAAACACGACACCAGCAACGCAGATTCGCAGACAAATCAGAATTCGCACTGGTATTAGTAATTGATTTTGCTGTTGCATTCAACGCAGAACCCGCCAATGTTCCTTGACTGGCACAATATGAAATTCCCTTTAATGTTCTGTCACCGCTAATAGCCACAGACCAGTTCACGGAACTATCCCCAGGCACTGACGAAGTTGGAACCTTTGACGCATCCAAATTTTTACGGCAAATTTTTAACGGCGCAGCACGATATTGAGTATTATTATATTTTACATTAATTGCACCAGACGCCTTACCAGACACCAATGGGGTATAACACACCTTGCCACCGACAGACGCATGTAAAGATGGTGTTTTAACTTTTTGTGAATACAGCGGTACCGCGACACCCGAACTTGTCTTAAATTCTGAAATTCCCGATTCGCAAACATAATCTGGCATACATGTCGTGGGCGATACCGAACACGAACTGGGCAAGGCACCAATATCTGTTGTACCAGATGGGCATGACGTATCTAATGTTAATTGCAAACTGCGGTTATAAGACACATAACCAGTTGGACAACTGGCTGCAAACGCATCCAATGCAATCAACGACAAAAACAACACCCATACTTTCTTCATTCTACTGCAACAAATTAGACATTAACGCCTCTCTAAAAGATTTATCCCCACTGCCGTTATAAATAAACGCATTATTACAACCAACCGCACACTGCATTTTACAGTTATATGCATCAGGATACTGATACCTGTATCCCCAACGCGATGGCACAGGCCTTATCATCATACACCAACAATGTTTATTATTTGTTTGCGTTGTACTGACCGACAAATTATCACGAACAGTCGAATCGGCAGTACCCGTGTTACTGACACAGGTTCCAATCAGTTCAACATTTTGACCATTACAACTTACAGTTGTTTCTGCCACATTATATTTAGAGCCTGTAACCGCCGTACACACAGTATCAGGGTTTAATTTCACACACTGACTGATTGCCGCAAACGCAGACACACCAAACAACGCAAAAAACGCCACAAACAATAACTTACGAATCATAACTCTCCTTTCTGTATAACATATATACGCAACAACACCCCATAAACATGGGTTCCTTTATATAATGGATGCTAGCAAATTTGAATAAATTCTGTAAAGCGAAAAACCGCGCAAAAAAAAAAAAAAAAAAGAAGTATAGTCAATAAGTTATACGTTTTGACAATATTATTTTTGTCCACCAATTACTTTTTATAAAAAAATAAAAAACGCCCAAACGGGCGTTATTTTTATTCTGTTACTTCTTCTGTCTTGTGCGATTGCAATTTTCCCATCGCAACAACCATATCCATGGCGCGCTGCAACTGATAATCCAGCGCATCTTTTTCCGCATCAGTCAGATTTTCTTTTTCATCCTTGTCGTCTTTATCATTAGACTTTTTACCTTCTTTTTTCTTGGCTTGCTCGTTTTTCAAGGCGTTTTTAAATGACGCTTCGGAATATGCGCTTTCACGTTTTTCCAAGACTTCAACCTTGGAATGTAAGACTTCTATATCTGGGGTAATACCTTCATTTTGGATTGAACGACCAGACGGCGTATAATAGCGCGCAATTGTAATATGAATTGCGGTTCCATCACCCAGTGGTTTTTGTTGTTGTACACTGCCCTTGCCGAACGATTGTGACCCCATAACCAAACCACGACCATTATCTTGCAAGGCCCCCGCCACAATTTCAGACGCAGATGCAGAACCATGATTTATCAAGACAACGACCGGTTTGCCATTTATCAGGTCGCCTTTTTTTGCATAAACACGTTCAATATCTGTTTCTTTTTTACCGCGCGTTGAAACAATTTCACCACTGTCCAAGAACGCATCAGAAACTTCTATTGCAGCTGTCAGATAACCACCTGGATTGTTACGCACATCCAATACATAGCCAACAACGTTTTTCTTTTCCAGTTTTTCCAACGCGTCTTTTAAATCGCGAGCCGTTGTTGCACCAAAATCAGAAATTCTGACATATCCAATTTTTGGCGTGTCTTTATCTGTAGCATCTGCGCCCGCCAATGTTTTTTCTTCGAATTTAACAGACTTTACCTTGATAATATCACGTTTCAATGTCAGTGTTTTTGGTTCGCCATCTTCTGAAATCACGGTTAATTTTACCTTGGTTCCTGGACGCCCCTTCATTTTTTTAACAGCCTGATTCAATGTCAAATCAAAAACTTGTTCATCGTCAATATGCGTGATATAGTCACCCGCCTTAATCCCAGCCTTGTCCGCAGGTGTATCATCAATTGGCGAAATAACACGCACAGCGCCCCTGTCACTGGTAATTTGAATCCCCAACCCACCGAATTCACCATGTGATTTTTCACTAAATTCTTTGAAATCGTCTTTTGATAAATACGAAGAATGTGGATCCAACGCCCCCAGCATACCGTTCATTGCCGCTTCCAGCATCTTTTTTTCATCGGCTTCTTCGACAAAATTTTCACGTGCCACTTCGAACACCATGGCCAGTTTTTTTAATTCTTCGTAAATCTGCTCGTCTGTCAGATGTACAACAGGCTCTTCCTTGTTCTTTTTAGATGCCGCATCTGCCATAAACGGAGAAAACAACGCAATTAAGACCAAAATTCTCTTTAACATATTACCATCCTTTCTGTTTATTGTGTGTCCAGTCTAGAATAAATTCAGCCCACATTCAACACGATTTTTACACCAAAATAAAAGCAGCAAAAAATATTGACAAATCATAATTATGTGCTATATTTGTAACAAATAGTTGAGGTATAAAATTGACCAAACGACCAAAATATAGAAAAAAGATAGAAGAATTTCGTGCCATCATCACCAGCAAATTAACTGGTGCGGCATCTGTTAAACGTTTAAATAACGTAAACTGGTTACGTCATGAAATATCATACAGCGAACCACGCACATTGTTTTATGTTTCACAAAAAGAACAGCGATATCACCTGGACTATAATTGTATGAGCAACCTGGGCAGTGCATACGACCATATTATTAATCATGCAGACAAAAACACACGCATTGATGCCAATGAAATATGCAAATTGCACAGTTTTTTGTGTCAAAACACATATATCGACGGTGGCAATTTCCGCACAACATCTAAAGTTCTTGAAATAACAGTAAATGGCGAACGTATGCACGCACCAGATGCATATGACATACCATACTTATTAAATAATATTGTGTATAATATGAACAATGAATCCGAAGACGTATTACATCGTGCGTTTGATGCACACTATGAACTGATTGCATTACAGCCGTTTGACGACTTTAACAAGCGTACAGCACGCTTGGTTATGAACTGGATATTGGTTCAAAACGGATATCGTCCAATTGTTTTCAACAAGCCAAGCGACAAACAGAAATATATCGCTGCGATAAAATCATATGCCGAAGGCAACAAAAAAGAATATTATGAATATATGTCTCACTGTATGTGTCGCACACAACAAGAAATCATAAAACTGTTAAACAAATCAAAAACCCTGTAAACAACATCGACAGGGTCTTGTTTTTACCAGAACGCTTTGCCGCAATAAAATTACTCTAAAACCTGATTTTGCAGGCCAATCAATTCCTGACAACCCTGCCCCGCCAGGTTCATCAATTCTGATAATTGTGACGCATCAAATGGATGTTGTTCACCTGTGGCCTGAATTTCAACAAACTTGCCAGAACCAGACACAACAAAATTCGCATCCATTTCTGCCTCGCAGTCTTCTTCGTAATCCAAATCCAGTATTAAATCACCGTGCCACAGTCCTGCGGATACAGCGGCCACATTATCCAAAACTGGGTTTTCATTTATGCGCCCATTTTCAATCAACCAGCGCACCGCCAAACTTAACGCAACAAAGGCGCCTGTGATACTGGCGCATCTGGTACCACCATCTGCCTGAATAACATCACAGTCAATTGTAATTGTATGCTTGCCCAATTTTTCCATATCAACAACACTACGCAAAGAACGGCCAACCAAGCGTGAGATTTCTGCACTGCGGTTATCTTTCATAATTGCTTCGCGCCCTTTGCGGATACCATTTGCACGTGGCAACATTGCGTATTCTGCCGTCACCCAGCCACCGGTTTTATTTTGCATGCGTTTCCAAGTTGGCTGATTAAAATCCACAGACGCAGTACATAAAACCTGCGTTCCACCGACTTTTATCAAACAAGACCCCTCGGCCCATTTATTTACCCCTGTTTCCATTGATATATGACGCATTTGATTTGGTTTTCGCAGTGATGGACGCAACATTTCTAAATCCTTTGGTTATAACATTATGACATATTATATATATGATAGAAATATTTTTGCAATTTTTTTACGTTTGCTTTTTGATATAATACTGTTATCCTATCAATCGCTTTAAAAAGGATTTTTATGTCAGCCAAGACAAAACGCCTGGTTAAGAAAATCATCAGTTATTCAGGCATTTTCTTTTTCGCATTGGCCGCAGGTATGTTATGGTGGCAATTGCGTAATTACAGCTTATCAGATATTGCCCACGCGATATTGGACATTCCACTTACAAACCTGTTCTTGGCGTGCGTTGCATGTTTGGCTGGGTATTTGGCATTATCATTATATGACTATCTGGCATTACATTACATTGGTGGCAAGGTTACCTGGTGGAAATGGATGCTGGCGGGCATGCTGGGGTTTGCAATCAGTAACAATGCCGGACACGCCGTGGTCAGCGGTGGCGCCATACGATACAGACTTTATACACGCTGGCGCATTCGCGGTGGTGATATATTAAAGATGTTAACTATATCTGGGTTCACGTACTTTTTGGGGGCATCTGCAATTGTTGTGATTGGGTATTTTTTAATTCCACACGAAATGTTTGATAATTCTGTCGGTTTAAGTATGGGATTAAATTCATTGTTCATATTCTGTCTGACGATACTGCTGACATATTTTGCAGTAACGATGATATTCCACAAGAAAAGCATTAAAATCGGCGATGTTAAATTCCAAGTTCCATCAACACAAATGGCGTTCACACAAACAATCCTTGGCATCACAGACAGTGTCTTGGCAGGTTTGGTACTATATTTCTGTCTGACACCATTTGTTCAGATACCATTTGGCACATTTATTGGCCTGTTTGTAATTGCACAAACAACCGGTATTTTCAGTCAGGTTCCTGGTGGAATTGGTGTTTTTGAAAGTGTATTTATGTTGGCTCTGCCCGACAGCATTGACAAGGCAAATATATTTGGCGCCCTGTTAGCGTACAGAATTATATATTATGTCTTGCCTTTGATTGGCATCGGCAGTCTGTTTTTCATCTATGAAAGATGGTTGCGTTCGCGTATGAAACGCTGGTTGGACGAAGCCAAAGAAAAAATTCCTGCTAAAATCAAAAGTGTCACAGCAGAAATCAAAAACGAAATCAAAAACAGAAAATAAATACCTTGAAAACCCATATATTGTCGTGTTAGAATAGCCCCTGTGTATGACATAGGATTATAAAAAGTGTTTATATTGTCACTGTTTTCAATAATTTGCATGGCACTGATGATTATCGTGGTGCTTTCCCTTGGCATGGGCATGGACGCCCCACGGGGACAGGTTATTGCTGTATCATACACCGCCAAAACAAAAGGATTATTAAATGTCAAAAAAAATATATGTGGATGCAGTCCACCCAGAAGAAACCCGTGTTGTCGTCGTAGATACTGCAACAGGTCGCGTTTCTGATTTTGATGTTGAAACAACCACAAAACCCCAGATAAAGGGAAACATCTATCTGGCCAAGGTTATACGTGTTGAACCATCATTACAGGCTGCATTTGTTGATTATGGAACTGGGAAAAACGGCTTTTTGCCATTTTCTGAAATTCACCCAGATTATTATCAGGTAACCCCAGAACAAAAGAAAAAGTTACTGGAACTGGCACACGCAAATATCGTTGACGACGACGACGATCCAAATGACGAAGAAGACGAAGTCGCCGAATACGACGACCACAGTGCCGGCGAAGATAATAACGAATTTGTAAAACGCGCACGCGAATTCAAAATCCAAGACGTTATTAAACCAAAACAAATCTTGTTGATTCAAGGTGTCAAAGAAGAACGCGGTCAAAAAGGCGCATCAATGACAACATACCTGTCATTGGCGGGTCGTTTTGCTGTACTGATGCCAAATTCACGCAAACGCAACAGTTATGGTATTTCCAAGAAAATTTCTGACAAATCAGAACGCGCCAGATTACGTGAAATTTTGCACGATTTAAAAATACCAAAAGGTATGACCGTTGTTTTGCGTACTGCGGCGATGGGCGCAACCCCTGCAGATATCGCAGCGGATTATGATTACTTGGTTGGTTTGTGGAACGAAATCCGCAAGACAACATTGGCATCTGTTGCACCTGTAACAATCCACACCGAAGATTCATTGTTGCGTCGTGTTGTTCGTGACTTTGTCAGCGACAAAGAAGACGTCCTGACAATCCAAGGCGAAGAAGCATTTGACGCCGCAAAACAATATTTCCAGCAAATGTACGGTCGCGCACCACGCAAACAGTTGGTTCACTATAAAGATGCCGCTGTTCCATTGATGGTCAAGGCCGGCGTTGAAAAACAACTGGAAGGCCTGCATGGCCCATATGTACAATTACCATCTGGTGGTTCATTGGTTATCAACCAAACCGAAGCAATGGTTACAATTGACGTGAACTCTTCCCGTGCGATAAAAGAAAAAGATATCGAACAAACAGCCCTGAACACCAATCTGGAAGCTGCCGAAGAAATTGCCCTGCAATTACGTCTGCGCGACCTGGCGGGTATTGTTGCTGTTGACTTTATTGATATGGAAGAAGAAAAGAACAACCGCAAACTGGAACTGAAAATGCGCGAAGTTATGAAACGCGACCGTGCCAGAACCCAGGTTGCCAAAATCAATAATTTTGGCGTATTGATGTTATCACGTCAAAGACTGCGCAGCAGCTTTATGGAATCATCATACGTTCCATGTCCACACTGTATGGGTGCGGGTGTTGTTCCGTCAATTCAGACAGCGGCGATAATCTTGTTCCGTCACCTGCAAGAAAAACTGTTGGCCAAGGCGGCACAGAAAATCATTATGACTGTACCGACCGATGTCGCAGTATATCTGTTAAATCACAAACGTGCAGAATTGGCGGCGATGGAATCTGAATTTGAAACAGAAATTGTTATTGTTGGCGACGACAGTCTGTTGAACATTGATCAATATTCAATTCAACGTGTTGCCCCAGAACAAAACAAAACAGATGAAATCTTGAATGCGCACGCACCATCAACAGATATTAAAAAGAAAAACGCCCAGCACAATGATGCCAAGCGTACAACAGTATCTGCGAATCGTCGTAAAAAGAAAAAACAGCCCAAGAAAAAGACCTTGTGGCAAAAAATAGTCGGTTAAAAAAATCCCCCATTCGGGGGATTTTTCTTTTCCCGTCATACCCACGATGGGGAATTAAAACCGGTGACAAAGTTCCCCTCTATGGAGGGGTGGCCGCAGGCCGGGGTGGTTATTTATTTCCCGCCCTTATGTCGGGTTGCCCCCCCTTGTCATCGCGAGGGAACGCAGTTCCCGTGGCGATCCAGTAAATAATAATGCCAAATAAGACTGGATTGCCACGCTTCGCTCGCAATGACAAAGCATGTGTAAAATTCCTTTCTACGGGACAGTGACGGGGTGGGCACAACCCCGCAGGGGTAAAAAAACTGTCTGCGACACAGTGGATTCCCGCCTGCGCGGGAATGACGGGAAAAGCGGGGTGTGCAAGGGATAAAACTTAAAAACTCTGACAAAGTTCCCCTCCGACGCTGGGGCGTTCCGCCCCCCGCGGGGAGGGGTGGCGTGCGTCAGCACGACGGGGTGGGTTTGCCACCCTGCCCCTGCCCACTAACCACTATAAAAAATCCCCCAATTGGGGGATTTTTTATTTCCCTTGGTAATACAATGTAACAGAACCAATTTCTTCATTTAATAGAATTGTACCTAAACTATCACTCAATCTTATATCTCGTTTTATAAAACATTTATTTTTTGAATCATTTATTTTCTTTGTTGCTTCGTCTGGTTTATCTGACGTAAAAGCAGCGTTTATTTCTGTTGCACAGCTTTTGCATGCAGTCTGTCCTTCCTTATCACTGTATGTACCAACACCACACGCTTCACATTTTCTAAATATATTCATAATATATCCTTTGGGACAAGGGATACACGCATCAGGAATATTATCCTTGTCATCATCTTTGTCTCCTTGTCCATCCTTATATTCAGCAGCATCAATAATTCCATCGTTATTCGCATCATCAAACGTACTATACCCATCCAGACAATTCCTACAAGAATACCTGTTAGTGGTATCATCTAAGAAACCATACTGACCGCTTGGACAAGGAATACATCTCCCCACTGGGTCAAACACATACCCTGCATCAGAACAATCAATATCCCCCCATTGAGTTTTACATATTCGACTATAAGAATCATAAGAAAAGAATTTTTGTCGTTCATAAAAAACATCTGTACTGCCCATAATAGTGTTATACATTGTTTCGCCGACAGTATATCCACATTTGCTGGCATTTGGGGTTTTATTACCATATTCATCTGTATCATAACACTTAATCCAGTCGTATGGAAAATCTTTTGTAACACCATCAATTGTAGCTTGTTCTTTTAGACATAAGTATTCATCACTGCCCGTACTATCACAATAACTTGGGCTGCATTTTTCAGATGAACACCCTTCACAGTTTATTATATCTACATCATTGCCATCCAAATCTATAAACCATTTTATTGGTGAACCAGTTTTATAATATCCATACGCACAACCAACATTTACCCAATTTGGGTTTTCGACACCCTCAGGACTTGTCATTATACAATGTTTAGAACTAGATATATTTGTTTGAAACACATTATAAGTAAAATCATAACCTGGACCGCATTTGTTTGAAATTGTTTTTGGACGACAACAGCCATCAAATTCATAAGAATTATAACAACCATTATTATTGCCACAAGACCCGCCATAACTATATGGCCCATCACTTCCGGTTGAACATGCAGTACTGCCACCAGGACTAGTACCAGTACAGGTACATGTCCAAGTTCCGTCACACATATGATAGTCGTTTGCGGTACTACCACTACACTTTAGCGTACAATTAGAAGCATTACACTTTTCACTAGCCGTTGATTGAGTACAGCTTAAACCTCTTAAAGAATTCTGAAAATCTTGCGATTGGCACCATTCATCCATATTACTATTATTTGTAACACCACAATTAAGAGGGCCAGATGTATTCGCGGTACCAGAACACCGACATTTTGCACAGCCATGTATATCATCATACGCATAAACATTATTTAAACAAAACAAACAACATACGAATATTATGAATTTCGCGGAACACTTATGTATGTATGTATGTATGTATGTATGTATGTATGTATGTATGTATGTATGTATGTATGTATGTGTGTGTGTGACCAACATAAAACTTCCCTTTCCTATATTCTCTATTGTTGTACAGTTTTATTCTTTTTACAACAAATTTTTTCTGACAAGCAGAACAAAAATCCCCTAGTCGGGAACATTCCCCTTCGCTGGCGAAATGATGACGGTAATAACAAAGTCACCACCTACACTACCCGCCGAAAAAAATCCCCCATTCGGGGGATTTTTTCTTTTCCCGTCATACCCACGACGGGGAATTAAAACCGGTGACAAAGTTCCCCCCGACGCTGGGGCGCTCCGCCCCCCGCGGGTATGGGGTGGCATGCATCAGCACGACGGGGTGAGTTTGCCCCACAATAACTGTCTGCGACACAGTGGATTCCTGCCTGCGCAGGAGTGACAAATGTTTTGTTCTGCCGTCATTCCCGCATTCACCTTTTGTCATGCCTATCGCAGGTATTTTCCCCTGTTTTCCCCTATTTCTTGCGGGCTGCAGAAACAAATATCATTTGTTTCTGCAGCGCATTCCGGCCTGACTACGTCAGGCAACCCATAACAAAAACTGCGTTTTTGCCATGGGACCCATCTCCGGGCACATCATTTGCCGACAGACC
>JAZRSO010000030.1:0-5174 GCA_045651525.1 Candidatus Enterousia sp.
TTATGTTCGCACAAGCCTTCGGTCTGTGTTTCGATATTCAAGTCTGCTCGGACCAACTTGTCATTGTATTCGTTGCGTTGCAACATATACTTGACTTCGTTTATACAGCACCCCTGAACCTATTGAGCAGGGCAACTTTAATATAGTTCTTCTGGGGATAAGTTCAAGGGGCGGAACAATTTTATTTCACTAGCTATTTCATTTTTTGTTGGCATTGTTGTGTTGAAAAAAGCAAGAGGCACAACATGACAACGATAAACAAGCAACACGGATTCTATGGTGCGCTGGCGGCACACTATGCCAGCCCAGACCACCGAAACGCAATCTGGGACATCACGGTCAAACGCCTGGGGCAAATTCACCCCGAAAAGTCCGCCGATGAAATCCTGGATTTTCTGAACGGGCGCGCCGGGCGACACCTGGCCGACGAGATGTTCGACGGTCCCGGCACCCTGAGTTATGGGGTGGCGATGCTGCGCGTGGCAATGCTGAACAAACTAAAAATGGCCAAGTGGTGGGCGTATCACACCAGCACAACATCACGCCCCATCCCGGTGGACAAGCGCATGCTGTACCGGTCCGCAATCAAGAATGAAATGCGCAACCGCCGCATCCGCAAATTGGTGGACGGTGCGCTGGCCTGTGCCCAGGACGACGTATGGCAGACCCCAGAAATGTGGTTGAAATCAGACCTTACGGGGCCGGACGAACTGGAAATGATGTGGACACAGATTCAGCAAGAACTAAAAACCAAAGGCGCCGCACATGGAAACGATTGATGCGCTGGAACGGAAACTGCACGCCGCCCGGCGGGGTGTGCCGGGGGCGAAATATCAAACGAGCCTGGTCATTGACCTGAACGGGCCGGCGGGCAATATATTCTATCTTATGGGCGTGTGCAATCGCCTGGTGCGTGAACTTGGGTTGTCGGCACAACTAAAACACGAATACGAAACGGAAATCAACTCTGCGGGCGACTATCAATCCCGCCTGACCATCATGCAAAAATGGTTCGGGATTGTGTTTGTGGAGCGATAGTTGTAAACAATATGCAATGTGTGCTTGTGTTTGTAAAATAATTGTGTAATATCATCTTGATATCAAATATCGGAGAAAAATTATGAACCAGGAAAAGCAACAAGAAATTATAAAAATATTAAATGAAAAAATAGGCAGTGCGCCGTGTCCCATGTGCGGAAATAAGCATTTTATTTTAGCGGATGGATATTTCTGTAATTCTATTCAAGATAATTTTAATAACATAACAATTGGCGGAAAAAATGTCCCTGCCATAGCCGTCATTTGTCAAAATTGTGGTTTTATCAGTCAACATGCTCTGGGGATTCTAGGATTGTTACAACAGGGTGCGGAGGTTCAAGATGAAGTTCGTAAAAAATAATAAGCCAATAAAACCTTCCGTAAAGCTGAACACCCAGTTCTCAACATTTGTTCCTGCCAACAAATCACTTTATGTGGCAAATGGGGGAGCCAAATTCAGATTTTCTGAAGATACTATTAGACGAGTGTTGCATGAGCAGAAAGACAAATTATGTAAAAACAATAACTGGGTTGGTTTACTTTTCTCAACAGTGTCTATGTGGAGTATGTTGTTAGTTTCTGAATTTAAGCCGTTGTTAGGGGTCAGCGCCGATACGCTTCGTGGGGGTTTTATAGTTGTGTGTTTTGGTTTTTCTGTGTGGCTCGTTATATCGGCTGTAAGCGCTTGGTGTAATAGAAGTAAGGATCTGGTAACAGAAATCGTTGAGAAACTAAAAGAATATTCTGAATAATCCAAATAAAATCTTACCGATACATCCCCCACAACACCTCAAACCGTTTGTTGTATTCTTGCGCTTGGTGGATTAGAAAGATGCAGTTTTCACTGTTATACTTGGTGGCGGCGGTGGTCCAGTTATAAGAGCCGGTCACCATGCGCTGATTATCAAAGACAGCGAATTTATTATGTTCAATCTTGTGCCGGCGGTTGATGCGGACGGGTATGCCGGCGACGACCAATTCATCAATCATAGACGATTTATGCCCGGCCATAGTTCGGTCGGTGACAATTCGCACCCTTGCGCCCCGTTGGTGGGCGGCGATAATGGCGTTCGCAATTTTCGGATTGGTTATGGAATATACGGCAATGTCAATGGTTGTGGCCCGACCCAGTTCTGCAATTATGCGGTTTTCGCATTCGGCGCCGGGGGTGAAATATGATTCTATATGTACGGGTGCGCTGGCGGGCGGGGTGACCGTCCGTGTGGGCAATTGCACCCCAACGCCAACCCCAATGGCAAACGCAATTCCAATAACAAAAGTCCATTGTCTGACAAACATACAACCCCAAACAAAAGACCACTCAAACAAGAGTGGTCGGGAGTTCATCAGTTCAAGAACAGAACTCTGCGCCTTCAGGATAAACCTTATTATATAGCAACAGCATCCCGACCATTGTCGGGACATTAGAAGTTGTGGTTCTTGGGCGATGAAACCCGTTCGCACTTTTAATGTCGATCGTGCAATTACTTGCACACACATATTCTACACCATTTCCCACAAAAATCAGGGGTCGTGTTTATTTTGTTTTGTCTATGGGTGATATAAAATAAGTCTTTATTTTACCATCAAACAACCAATCAGGTACCTTTAGGTTTTGTTTCAGAATGGTGTTTTTTACATCTGGATGATTGGACAGTATAAGCCTAATCAGTCTTATAGACTTATATGCTTCTCGAATTGTTTTCTGATAAGTTTGGAATATTTGGACATCGTAATGATTTGCTCGTATATGATGTGATGCCTTACTTCTAATGGCTCTGATTCCTGTGCTTCGATTGTCCCAGATGTTAAAAATGTTTTTGAGCATTTCTTCATTAGAGCTAGGTTTAAAGTATGTATGTAAAAACAACTTAAGTAAAGCTATGCTGCCCATGTTGGGTTCGCCATTTTGTTTGTAATCTATTTGCATTTGGCTCCCATAAAGCTCATTTAATTTTAAAATAACCTTGATATCCAAATTGTCTGAAAATAGCTTGTCTAATGTTTGGCAAAAATATTCAAAAGTTTTTTGTGTTGGTTTTAGAAAAGGATGAAAGTCGGTAAGTTTTTTTCTGTCTTCATCAGAAAATTCCTTCAAAAATAAATTTGCGTTACAAATTATGTTGGACATTTTGTTTATGATTTTTATTTCTTCTAGAAACGCCTCAAAAATAGAGTGTTCTTCAGCGTATTCCCCTAAAATCTGATTTTTAAAAAAGTTTTCTTCGGGGATAATGTTTGGGGCAGATTCTTCCATATATGAATAAAAATGATATTGATGTCTGGCATTTAGTTTGTGTAAGTCACATAATAATGCACATATAAGATTTTCACCCGTTGTTATATTGTAAGCTAAGCCAAAATACTTTAAATAGATGTCATCTGGGTGTTCGTCTGAAAATTCTTTAAAATAAATCCTTCCAAAATAATCATCGTAACTAACATAATATCTAGGGTCTTCTATATATCTATCGAGTACATCCACCCTAAAATACACCAAATATAATTGACATTCACCAAAGCATAGTTTCTTTGTAAAAGGTGGTGTCTCTAAATATTTTCGCTCATAGCTCACTTTTTCAGATAATAAACGTTTTGTTGGGTATAAACAAAACGAGCCATATTTATTGCAGATTTCAATTTTTATATTTCCGCATGGTATAATTTCTTTTTTTAGGTCATCTGGTGTATTAAGCAACTCAGACAAAAATTGTTCCTGGTATGCAGAAAAATCAAATCCTTTAATGTGTGGGTTTGTTGTATTATAAACAATATCTATTGAACCATCTTTTACAAGTCTTGCAACAGCCTCTTTGGCGTCTCTGACCGTTTTAAAATTTTCTACCAATGCATTGAAGGGCAATCCATTAAAATCACCACTGTTTAGGTACTTCTCTAAAATTTGCTCTTTAACAATGTCGTCTAGCATGTTCTCTAAAAAATTTAAGCCATTACAACCCTATTATTAACAAAATTATAATTATATACAATAAGTTACAAATACGAGATAACATATGAGCAATAGCATGTATATCTTCTGTGTTTTCAGCAATTTTGTTTATTGAGCGTTCGTTATTTAATGAAATGCCTGCTTTTCTGTGATGTTCAAACATGTCGTCTACTTGTGTTTTTTTCATTTTTGTTGCCTTTGGTTATAGTGTGTATTTCATATGGAAGATTTTACAAGCAAGAAGGATTTTAATCAATATAAAGTTTGGGCTAATAATCATTTTTTACAAATGCACAACTTCTATGTCGGGGAATTGTGATGCGATGTATTCGGCGGCGAGTCTTCGGTGGCATTGGTGTGCGGTCTTTTCTGTGCAGATCAGGCATATGCGGTCCAGTTCGTCCGGATTGCGCCCCGCCAATGGCGCACGCCCCGCAATCAGGCGTCTGTAAATCGGTTCGGCATCCGCCCAGGTTGCCTTTTTATCCTTGAACGCGGTCAGCATTTCAAATTCAGGTGCAAATTCCGGGTGGTATTCATATCGGTCGCCCAAGACAGTCGCCAGGTTTTCGCCACTGTAATATGGGACATACTTGCTGACCCGCCACAGGCGAATGTCCCAGACACAGCGAATGCGCGCCGCATCCAACACTTCCAGAAATGCTTCGGGGCTTTTACCACTAAAACCGATTGTAAATATCTTTGGCATGTAATAACGATAGCGGATTTAAGACAAAATCGCAACAGGGGATTGCCCAGTCATATCCTTATTCAAGAACCCCGGCATTTTTGCAATATGTTCAAAATATGTAGATTTTTTTATGGGTTGTGAAATGGTAAGTTATTCATCGGACTGCGGACAGGTTGCGGATCCTGTGTAGCTGCTGTGTAGCCAAGGGGCTAAATAGTGGTATTTTTTGGTGGATTGTGGTGTGCCTAAATCCAAAAGTGTTAACAAAGAAAAACGCCGCAAAATCAACGATTTTGCGACGGAATTCGTGGCTCGGGCAACTGGACTCGAACCAGTGACATACGGATTAACAGTGCGTTCTTCTACCGACTGAACTATGCCCGAATAGCGAACACAATATTATATCAAAAAGTCGCAGAAGTCAAGCATTTTTTGAATGTTGTCATAATATTGTGTAACATGCAGAAATCCAGGGCTTTTTCCTGTGTGTTTTCG
>JAZRSO010000031.1:0-70629 GCA_045651525.1 Candidatus Enterousia sp.
CTCGCCCCTTTGGTGACAAAATTAAAAAACCGCCCTTTCGGACGGTTTTTAAAATTTTGGTGCTCGCAAAGTACTTCGGGGGAAGTCCCCCTCGCCTCGCAACTCGCCCCTTTGCTGACAAAATTAAAAAACCGCCCTTTCGGACGGTTTTTAAAATTTTGGTGCGAGCAAAGGGGCTCGAACCCTCGACCTCAACCTTGGCAAGGTTGCGCTCTAGCCAACTGAGCTACGCTCGCATTGCGTGGTATATAATGACATATATTTTTTGCAATTGCAAGTACTTTTTTTATTATCTTTGTTTTACATTCTGTTCGGCAAATTTCAGCACTTTTTTTGACTGATTTGTTTTTGCACGAATGTCGCGTCCCAGTTCATTTGCGGCCACGTTTAACAAAGAGTCTGTCGCACGCTGCTTGGCAGATGATTTTAAATATTCATCTTGGAAACGCAACATGTTTTCGTACTGTAACGAATCCAATGTATATTGTTTTTTTGCCTGTTTTAACTGTTCCTGTTGTGTTTGATGCGCTAATTCTTGTTGCACCATAGACACACAGGTATTCATTGCAATAAATATCAATAATATTGCGGCTAATCTTGGGCTAGTATTTGTAATATCTACTTTTTGTTTTTCCATGTTGTTACTCCTTTTATCTTACTTTTAGAACCATGTCCATGGTTGGAACACTTTTAACAATCCCAGTGCGGTGCGTTTATCTGCATATGTATGACCGCAACGTGGGCAAACATTAAATGGCTTTATCATTGCCTTGACCTTTTTAGAAACAAGCAACCATAAGTATAAGCCAATTGCCCATACTGCCGCGACCAATCCCCACGCGACATAACCAAAGTATTTATCAACTGTATTTGTAATTACAGTTACCGTTGTTACATCAGATGATGCCAAGTCGTTATAAATCTTGGTTGCAGTTGCCCAGCTGGACGGACGCCATGGATAGACATGTTCAACACCATAATTTGTCAGTAATGTTGTACCCAATCCACCAGACTGTTTATCCAGCGCAGTTTTAATTGCGTCATCCAACATTGTATCAAATTCTGTCTGGGCAACACGTGTCAGGTCTGATTTTATTTTATCCAACTGTTGGTTTACTTTTTTCGCAGTATCGTCAACAGATGCGATTGTTTTGTTCGCAGATTCAACTGTTTTATCAACATTTGCAACAGTCTTGTCTATGCCGTCTGTTTTAACACCGAATTTATTTGCCAAGCCGGTCAGCTTTTTAACCCCACTGGTCTTTTCAGATACAGCTGCTGTTTTTTCTTTGGCTGATTTTGTGGTATCTGTCACCTTGTCCACGCTTTTTTCTACGATTTTTACCTTGTCAATGGCAATTGCGATCGGCTTTTCCAGATTTATACTGTCTGCAACGGAATCCAGTAATGCTTCGTACTGTTTTACGATACCCTTTTGCAGGTCAAAGAACATTGATACAACAATAGATTTCTTTATCGGTTGGGAATATGTGTTTTTCACATGTAACGGAAACCATGCCAATACAACAAACCACACCAGTGTTATAATCGCAAAAGTACGTTTTGTTGTTTTAACAAAAGATTTCTTTTTTGCGACGGTCTTGGCACCACCCATATCAATAACTTCGATTTGTTTTTTCTGTTTTGGCATATTTTCCCCTTTAATTACCTTGTTATCTTTGAAGTTTTTCAAAATCCTCTATCTTGGCTTTATTAAAATCAAACAGCATTTTATACCGACCAGCTCCTTCGTTTATTTCAACCAATTGCGCGATTGTATCGTGATAAACACGTGCTGCATCTTTGTCTTTGAAGGTATGAATATTAGAAGACGCATCCATATCATACTTACCTGAATTTTTCTGTCCGTTACATGCCAGTGTATAAACAAATGAAAATGGTTCTGAAAAGCTCTTGGCAACTGCCAGATATATTTTATCATCCATATTTAGTGTCAACACCGGTTTATTTTCATTCATATATTTTTCCTTGTTTTGTCTGTTGTAATAATTGGCACATTTTATTCATACAATCAATATGTTTTTGATTTTGTCTTATTGGTTCTGAAAAATCAACTTTTCTATACAAATGGCGTTGCATGGTATAGTATTGCTCTGCCTGAGCATCGGATTCAAACCCAAGTATTTCCACAATTGGATTAGGGTAAAATTCATCATTGAATTCGCTGGCCGATGATAAAAGCAAAGACCAGACAAAATTATCTACACGTACACTGTGTACACATGGTCTAACCTTTAATTTATTTAATGGCAATACGTCCAATGTACGCAGATGATGAATAACATCTTTTAAAGATAAATTTTGTCTTGCCAAACCGTCGCAAGATTCCACAAAACAATTCTTACCTTTTGGCATACCATCCGCCAACACAGAACCATTTTGATAAAAATAAACAAGTTTTAATAGGTTGTAATAATTCTTGGCATAATCTGATGTTGGAAATATATGTTTTTCAATAATTGGACGTTTTGCCCTTTCTTTAAACAAACGAGCATACAAGCGCGAAGGTTCGTCACGTTCAACATATGCATACACAATATTATCTTGTTGATGTATATTATAAATACATTTATTTATATCGTAAAATCGCACAACAGGATTTGGTATCGATGTATTTTGCATTTTATTTTTCATATTATTCACCTGTATATTTCTTTATAAATTCTGATTTAAATTGGGCAAAGTTACCCTGCTCTATCGCGGTTCTGATGTCACGCATTAAATCTTGATAAAACCATAAATTGTGTTGTGTCAGTAATGTTGCACCCAAGATTTCATTACACTTTATCAAGTGATGAATATACGCGCGCGACAATTTACATGCAGGACATCCGCATTTATCATCCAGTGGCGCGCTATCTTCACGAAAACGCGCATTACGCATATTCATTGTGCCATGTCTAGTAAAAGCCTGGGCAGTACGACCTGCACGTGTCGGCATTACACAGTCAAACATATCAACCCCGCGTTCAACCGCCCCCAGTATATCCAGTGGCGTTCCAACCCCCATCAGATACCTTGGTTTATCTGCGGGCAACAATGGCGTTGTTGTTGCAATCATATCAAACATAACATCCTGCGGTTCACCAACAGCCAGTCCGCCAATTGCATATCCGTCAAATCCAATCGCCGTCAATTCACGCGCAGACTTTTCACGCAAATCTGGAAAATCTGCCCCTTGGACAATGCCAAAAATACCGTATCCTGGTCTGTCGACAAAGGCATCTTTACTGCGTTTTGCCCAGCGCGTAACCATATCAACGTTTTTTTCAACACGCTTTCTGTCGGCTGGCAATTTCAGACATTCGTCCAAAACCATTGTGATATTAGAATCCAGCTGATGCTGAATATGCACAGAATCTTCGGGGCGCAAGAAATGCTTTTTCCCACCGTCAAAGTGTGATGTAAATTGAACACCTTCTTCGCTCATTTTAGTCAGGGTTGACAGACTCATAACCTGAAAACCGCCACTATCTGTCAAAATCGGCCCATGCCAGCCGCCAAACTGATGCAGTCCGCCCATTTTTTCAACCAAATCACCGCCTGGGCGCATCATCAGATGATATGTGTTACCTAAAATAACCTGGGTACCAGTTGCGGCAACTTGTTCCATGGTTAACGCCTTGACAGTGGCCGCAGTACCAACCGCCATAAATGCAGGTGTTTGAAATGTCCCGTGTGCTGTTTCAACCGAACCGCGACGCGCGTTACCATCTGTTTTAATTAAATTAAACTTTAATGACATATATCTATCCCCCTGATTTATTTGAAATTATCGTGCCATATTTTTCCCAAATCTGCATTGAAATCTGCCCCTTGGGTAACAACAGATATTGGGCCGGCAAAATATCCACGCGAATATTTTTTTACATCATCAACTGTTACATCGCGATTTAATTTAGATATATCATAGAAATCATAGATACGTTTATAGTTGCGATAATAATCAATCAGTTTATCACAACGACTGGTCGCAGATTCCAACCAATCTGCATCATGTAACATATCTTTGCGACAATATCTGTCTAAATCGTCCGCCGTTATGGTTAAATTGTTATATACCTTGGACGCTGTTTGCGAAATCAGACGAACAACCTGGGCGACATTTTCATTGGACGTCTGGGTCGCAAAACCGTTCCAATAATGTTGAAAATTACCAACACCATACCCAGAAAAGCCATAAACCAATCCATTATCTTGGCGCAGGACATTAGAAATCTCTTTAATCATAAAACGTTCAAAACGACCAATACACATGGATTCATATCGTTTATCATACGCAACATCACAAATATCAGGAAACACGATACGCAATTTAACGTTCTTATTTTCGGGTTTGGAATTATGTGCAACTGTTGGCGTATAACCAATAAATGTATTTTCAGACACATCGTGCGTTGGCAAAAACGCAAACGAATCTTCCAAACACTGTAATATAGATGCGCTGTCAATAATACGTCCAGAAATACCAATTATACAGTTCTTGGCGGACAATCTACGTGATAAAAATTCCAACATCTGTTCACGACTGAATGACATAATATTTTCAACACTGCCCAAAGTACGCGTAGATGGCGTTGCGCCACCAAACAGTATATTTGATGTAAAGTCACTGAATTGACGGTCTGGGTTGTCAAGCGCACGACGCAATTCATCGCATACGACACTACGCTCAATCGCAATCTTATCAGAATCAAACAATGAATTTTGTATCTGATCGCCAATATAATCAATCAAAACATTTACATTCTGTGCCAAAATGCGCCCATAAAATGTTAAAACAGCAGTACCTGTTGATGCATTGCGTGTGCCACCATGGTAATCAAAATAATCGTCAATTTCGCGCTTTGACAGGAATCGCCGTGTCCCCTTGCACAGCATATGTTCGCAAAAGTGCGTCAGGCCATATTCATTTGGCGCCTCGTCACGCGAGCCTGTACTAAAAAAAACCTTTACCGCGGTCGTTTCTAAATCCATCGGATCCAGAATAACAGTTACGCCATTTGACAATTTGTGCAGGGTTGGTTCGTATTTCATTGCCCATCCTTTTTAAATAACAAACAGCAATCGCCATAGCTAAAAAATCTGTATTTTTCATCCACAGCGTGTTTATAGGCGGCCTTCATCTCGTCCAGACCTGCAAAAGCCGACACTAACATAAACAATGTGGATTTAGGCAAATGAAAGTTCGTCAACAATACGTCAACCGCACGAAACGTATAGCCTGGGGTAATAAATATAGATGTATTCGCGCAAATTGGCGCAACACGTTGACCCACAGGCGCATTTTGTGCCGCGCTTTCCAGTGTACGCATTGATGTTGTACCAACTGCAATTATACGTTTTGCGTTATTGATAATATCTGCCTGTTCGTCTGTTATACAGCACCATTCGCTGTGCATTTTATGTTCTGATAAATTTTCTGTTTTAACTGGCATCCATGTACCGGCGCCAACGTGCAACGTGACATTTACAATTTTCGCACCACGCTGTTTTATTTCATCCAGTAATTCATTTGTAAAATGTAATCCAGCCGTCGGCGCCGCCATCGACCCTAAGGGTGACGAATATACAGTCTGATAACGTTCGCGGTCATCTGATTGTTCTTCGCGTTTCATATATGGTGGCAACGGCATTTTGCCAACGCGTTCCAAGACATCAAAAACATTGTCGCACAAGAATTTGATTTTCAAGCCACTGTCTGTATTTTCAACAATCTGTATTTTTGTTCCGTCGTCCAGCGATAAAATCGTACCAATCTTGATTTTACCGAAACGCTTGCACAGTCCCAGCCAGCAACCATCATCTGTGGCAGTATGCAGTGTTATTTCATATTTACCATCTGCGATAAAGCGCGCCGGTATCACACGCGAATTATTAAATACAACAACGTCGCCCGGCTGCAAGTAATCCAAGAAATCACGAATATGTTTATCTGATGTTTTTTCTTCTTTAACCACTAACATACGCGACGCATCACGCTGGGGCAGCGGATGCGACGCAATTAAATCAGTTGGTAAATCAAAATCAAAATCAGATGTTGTTAACATATTCCTTTATCTAGTTTTTTCTTGACCAATCGAGTTACGCACTGCATTGATTTGATAGATACGTATTAAATCTTCTGCAGAACGACCGTTGACAGAATCTAAGACGGCGTTATAATAATCAGCACTCAAAATAACAGGCTTGTCTTGTGTAGTGCGATATTTCAAAGTGTCGCCAATCACAATATAATCATTGAAGTAACATTGATTATTCCTTAATTTTGAACCATTCATATACATTTTTGCATCAGCCAAACCGTCGTTGTCTGAATCTAAAAAGACATTATATTCATCTTTTTCAACAACTGTACCCTGCGCAGGCTGTGTCAGTGTTGATAATGGTGCGCAAGACGCCATAACGCCAGCACTTGATAATGTTAATAAAACTTTTTTATAAAATTGCATTTTTTATCCTTTTGTTTTGCATTACACATATAAATATAATACAAAACAACAAATTGTCAAGTCTTATATCTTATTTTGTTTTCTGATTTAAACCGTTTCTGATTTTGGCAGACTCCATAATACGCTGACGTTGTTTTGCAAATTCAGCCATAGACATTCCGTTGACTTTGCGTGCTGCAGAAAATATCACTGTATTTGAGCTTTTGGGCAAAACGTATTCCAATGTATCGCCAGGTGCAACATGTGAAAATGCACGTTTTGTATCCAGTGTCATTTTATCATCGTGTTTAAATACATTGTATAATGTCGTGTCCTTTAAATTTTGAACAACAATTGAATTAGCCTTACGATCCTTAACAATACCTTGTGTACGTTTGGTTTCTGGTTCTATGACAGTATAACATACAAACAAAAACAACAACACACCAAACACAGCAGGGATTGACGAGACTTCATATTTAGTAGGTGTACCTGAACTTTGAGAATCTTTTTGTTGTTTGATTTCTTCTAATTTTTTCCCATTATTATCCATAAATTCTTTTAGGTTTCCGCCTTCTTGTAACTCTGCCATTTTTGACTCCTTTTTATTTTGTTTTACAAATCCGTTTTTCTGTATAAATACGCTTCAAATCTTCTACCGATTTATTATTAACAGAATCTAATATCACATTTCGTGTTGCGACATCTGCACTTAGATTGACTAAACGTTTATTTGCCGCACGAAATTTTAATGTATCACCAATTTGAATATAATCATGAAAATAACACTGATTATTATCCTGCTTGTTCCCGTTAATATACAGACAATTATCAACCGCACCATCACCATTTTGATCTAAATAGTGATATTTTGTTATATAAACAACACGTGCAGCAACCGGTTTTGTAATATTAGAAACAGGTGCACAAGATGTAATCAATCCTGCACCAGACAACATTAACAATACTTCTTTATACGACAACATATATATCCTATTGTGATTATTTTATATTTTACTTTGTTCTGGGCTGTAATGCATTACGTTGTAATTTTTCACGTTCTTTGGCAAAATGCGCAAATTTCTTGGAATTTATACGCTTCACAGCACCAAACGGCACAGTTGGTGTTCCGTGATCTACATACGTCAGTGTATCACCGGGCACAACATATGGAAACGCACGTATTTCAGATGGCCAGAAATTCATCTGGCTTGTAACGATAAAATATTGTGATGTATCTTTCAGATTCCGAACATATAACAGATTTTTATCACGCTTTTCAACAACACCCTGCGTCTTTTCAGGCTCAGTACTTGCAAGCCCAAATACCATAAGCACAACAAAGACACCAACAATCCCTGTCAGTCCTTTGACAGATTCTTTTGGCAACTCGTTCTTCTTTTTTACACTTTCTTCATCGAAATTCATTTTCTGCTCCTTTGTGTTACTTATTTACCGAAATCCAATCCTTGGTCCGTATAGTTTTCTGCTTTTTCTTCCCAATCCGGTTCAACACGCACAAACAAGTGCAAGCGTGCATTTACCCCCCACTGATCCTGAATATCATGACGCGCGGCAGTTCCGATTTGTTTTAGTTGCGCCCCACCACGACCAACAACAATCTTTTTATGACCGTCATTTCGTACGGCGATTTTTTGATAGATTTCTAAAACACCATCATCGGCAACCTGTACCCGTTCTGTTACAACATTTATATGATACGGTAATTCTTGGTGGATGTACTTATAAATCTTTTCACGGGTCAATTCTGATAAATACAATTCATCTGGAACGTCTGGTGCATCCACAGTATCAAACAAATATGGGCTTTCTGGCATAACGTTTGCCAATGCGTTCAGCATTTTTTCAATTCCGTCATTCTTTAACGCAGAAATCATAAATATTTCAGACCATGGTGCCATTTGATTCAATTCTGCAACCATTGGCAACAAATCCAGTTTCGCAATTGCGTCAACCTTGTTCAATGCAACAAAGATATTTGGGCGGTCTTTGATTTTTTCTGCCAATGTGCGGATTGTTTCGGTTACACCCTTTTGTGCGTCAACCAACAGCAACACTGCATCTGCGTCACTTACCGCATCCATCGCAGCCGCAACCATCGCCCTGTCCAGTCTGCGTGATGGCTTGAACACCCCAGGGGTATCAACGAATATCAGCTGTTTATCACCCACCATTTTTACCGCACGCAGACGGGTTCGCGTGGTCTGAACCTTGTGCGAAACGATGGAAACCTTTTGTCCCATTATTTGATTTAATAATGTACTTTTACCGGCGTTTGTTGGGCCAATTATCGCCACAAAGCCCGAATATGTTTTTTCTGTCATGATACAACAATAGCACACCAATTTCAAAAGTGAACAAAAATCTTAAAATTATGCGCGAAAATAAGGATTATTTTTTATCAGCCATTCAACCGTTGTCGCCATACCGTGACCATGAATCACTTCGGTTTCATCAGGTAATTGCAGGTTATATAAATTTGCGATTGACTTCATCAGCATATTTTTATCGCCACCGGGCAAGTCATATCGGCCAACACTGTCCTGAAATAACGTATCACCGATTATTATAACCTGTTCATCTGGGATATAATACGCCACGCTCCCTGGGGTATGCCCAGGCGTTTCAATAATTTCCATAAACATATTTGGTAAAATTTCCGTTCTGGTCAATTCCAATGCGGTTGGACGAACATCGCCAATGGTAATTGGTGGCAATCCAAAGTATTCCAACAAGTCATTTCCCCAACCAACCAGCCGAAAATCTGCATTGTGTAAATACCACGGAACGCCAAACATTTGTGCCAATTTTGGTGCCGCAGATATATGATCTGGATGTCCATGCGTTACATAAATCGCGCGCAATGTCAATCCGCGTTCATTTAACACATTCGCCCAGTCATCTGCCCTGCCCCACGGGTCAAAAATAACGCAATCCGCCCCCACAGACACAATCACAGATTGTGTATTATGGGGTGGCATTTGAATCAGTTCAAATTTATTATTTCTTAGTTTTTGTTGCATTTTTCTTGACCGTTTTTTTGACTGTTTTTTGTTTTTTTCCAAAAACAATTTCGCGAATTTCTTCGCCAGTTAATGTTTCACGTTCCAGCAACGCATTTGCCAGTTTTTCAACGGTCTTTTTGTTTTTCATCAGGTGCTTTGTCGCGTCACTGTGCGCTGCATCCAACCACGCCTTGATTTCATTATCGACCAGTTCAGCGGTCTTTTCAGACGCGTTTTCCAGCGCCCCGCGCACACCAAATGTTCCAACCTGATTTATTGCCGCCAAACCAACTTTTTTAGACAGACCCGCCGTTGTGATTGAATAGCGTGCCATACGTGTCGCAGTCGCAATATCACTTTCTGCACCAGTTGTAACCTTATCAGGTCCAAAGAACAATTCTTCGGCACTGCGACCTGCCAAGTAAATAGACAGATTTGCACGCACTTCGTCCAAAGTCATTGAAACTTTGTCATCAATTGGCAAATGCTGAACCATACCCAGCGCACGGCCACGTGGTATAATTGTCGCCTTGTGAATTGGGTCTGTTATATCAGCATACATCAGACTTACAAACGCGTGACCCGCTTCGTGATATGCGGTCAGTTTGATATCTTCGGGGCGCATTTTGCGGATTTTACGTGGTCCCATAATGATTTTATCGCGCGCTTCTTCCATATCGTCCGGGGTAATTTCACTGCGTCCATTACGAACAGCGTGCAAAGCAGCCTCGTTCAACAGATTTTCAAGGTCTGCCCCAGAAAAACCAGTTGTACCACGGGCAATATCTTGCAGGTTTACATTATCGCCAATTTTTACCTTTTTCGCATACAAATCCAAGATTTCACGACGACCCGCCATATCTGGCAATTCGATATAAACCTGACGGTCAAAGCGACCAGGACGCAACAATGCCGCATCCAGCATATCAACACGGTTTGTTGCACCAATTACAATAATACCTGTATCATTTGCAAAACCATCCATTTCAATCAGCAACTGATTTAATGTCTGTTCGCGGTCTTGGTCATTATATGAATGAGTTGAACGCTTTTGACCAATTGCGTCAATTTCATCAATAAACAATATGCATGGGGCGTTACGCTTTGCCATTTCAAAGATTTCTTTTATCTTGGCAACACCAAGCCCTACGATAATACCAGAAAAATCAGAACCAGACGCAGCAAAGAACGGAACATCTGCTTCGCCTGCGATTGCACGTGCCAACAATGTTTTACCAGTACCCGGCTGACCCGACAGCAATACACCACGAGGAACACGCGCGCCAAGACTTTTGTATTTATCTTTGTTCTTTAAGAAATCAACAATTTCTGACAACTCTTGCTTTTCAGAATCAATCCCTGCAACATCTTTGAATGTTGTCTTTGGCTTGCCTGTGGCAATCTTGGTTGGGTTTTGTGCAACCAGACTGCGACCAATACCACCTGGACCACCACGACGAAAACCACGCAAAATCCAAAAGATAAACAGTAATGTCAGCAACAATGGCGCAAATGTCATTACGCCTTCCATAAATGTTTTTGATGTATCAATTGTTATTGCAGTACCACTTTCTGCTAATTTTGCCAGCATTTCTGGATCATATGTGATTGTGGCGTTATACTTTGTGCCGTCTTTTAATGTACCAGACGCATTATCACCACGAATTTCCATCGTTTTAATTTCATCAGAACGTCTGATAACATCAGAAAAAGACAATTCAATCGGACGTGAAATCGTTACTGTTTCGCCAGCAACCGGATTTGTCAGCATATTGTCTGACATATAAACACGCACCGCAACCGCAGCCATCAATACAAAGAACATCGCCAAAAACATTGATGAACGATCACGCTTTTGTTTATTTACTGGATTTGATTTTTTTAAGTCTTTTAAGTTTTTCATTTTTCTTCCTGATACTTGTTTTTGCACCTTCGGGAACAATCAGAATCTGATTCTTGAAACGTCGCACTGTACAATGCCCCAAGGTAAATTTACAATCTGACTTTAATTTACCTAGTGCAAATTGCAACGAATTCAAGCGTGGTTGATAATCATCCCCCCCAATCGTTTGAATCAAAACGCCCAATGATTTTAAACTAATATCGGTCGGTACGTCAAATAGAAAAGAATCAGAAAATAACGCATAGTTATCATATAATACTGATTTTACACGCGCAGACACATCCCCGTCCAATGCACGACGGGCGCGCGACAGATTTTCCACCGCTAATAAAATACGTTCATCGCTGATCCCCAGCTTTTCTGCTAACAGGTGGCGATTTTTGCGAATTTTTACACGGGTATAGTTTTCATCGTCGTTCATTTCGTCACAGAAATATTTAATGCCGTTGTCGTCGCAATATTTAATCAGTTCACTGCGAAACACGCCCAATAACGGCCTTACTATCTTAACCCCATCACGATATGATTCTGGTTGTATTGCAGACAGACCGTTTACCCCACTGCCCCGTGACAGATTCATTAAAAATGTTTCAATTTGGTCGTCTGCCTGATGTGCAACCATCAGCGCATCAATATTATTTTCCAAACACCAATCTGTCATAAATTTATATCGCGCATCACGGGCGGCCGCTTCCAGTCCAGAAGACGGCTTTTCCCCTGTCCAATAAAAAATCTGATATGGAACGTTCAGTTTTTGGCACAAATCTGCGACATATTTTGTTTCTGTATCCGCCGCGTCACGCAGTCCATGATTTACATGCAACGCTGTGATATTCATGCCTGCACCCGCCAACCAATGCAACAGACATACAGAATCAACACCACCACTGACCGCAACTGCCAGACGCTGGTCTTTATATTTACGTACAAAATCTAAAAACTTTTCATTCATTGTTGGGTTATTTTATGATATAATTTGCAAAAATAAAGGAAAAATAATGACAAAAAGACTAAAATCAATCGCGGTATATTGTGGACATCAGTTTGGTAACAATCCACAATTTGAAAAAGACGCATGGGCTGTTGGACAAATGCTGGCAAAAAACGGTATTCGCATGGTATTTGGTGGCGGTAATGTTGGTCTGATGGGAACGGTGGCAAATGGCGCGCTGGAAAATGGCGGCGATGTCAGGGGTGTTTCCACAGATGATGTTATCGCATTACAAGAACCTGCACACACAGGCGTTGAAATGCAGGTCGTAGATGGTGTTAATGAACGCAAACAGATTATGTTTGAAATGTCTGACGCGTTTATCATTCTGCCGGGCGGAATTGGCACACTGAACGAATTATCAGATATTATGACAATGCAACAAATTGGTGAAACAAATAAACCGCTGTTTTTTCTGAATACAGGTAACTTTTGGGCGCCATTATCTGAATTAATTGAGCATATGATAGAAAATGGTTTTGTTGGGACAATGGATAACTATCACATGTTCAATGCAAACACAGTCGCAGAATTAACCGAACAAATTTTAGGTTATTAAAGTTCAAAAACCTTGTCACGGGATGTGGCACCACGTATCAATTTAATGCTGGTCTTTGGAACGTTATAATATTCCGCCAGCATTTTTATTACGTCATTTGTTGCCTTGCCATCAGTTGGCGCGGTCGTTGTATGTACGCGCACAACACCATCAGGTTGGACTTCGACCCGATTTATTTTGGCACGTGGAATAACGCGGACATTTATTCTCATTTTGCGATATCTGAAAAATCCTGTTTCTTGTCGCCTGCGATTAAATGTATATGGAAATGCGGAACACTTTGATAAAAGAACGTTCCATCGCCAACATTTGCCCAGATATTACAGCCATCAATACAGTTTTCCATACGGGCTGTTTCTGTCATACATGCCCAAAACGCGTTTTGTTCTGCGACAGGCGCATTATTTACAAAATCGAACATATTTCTGTATTCGCCCTTTGGAATAACCAGAATATGCGTTTGTGCAACCGGATTCAAATCGCGAAAAGACATCGCAAATTCGTTTTCATAAACGCGATTACATGGGATTTCACCACGGACTATCTTGGCAAAAACGTTATTTTTATCGTACATATTTTTATTCCCCTTGTGTTTCGGTTTTATCTTATTAAAATACAGACTTGAAATCAATCATTTTTAGACTATATCAATAGCACAGGTTTCACAGTTAAAGGAGATTATATATGTTCAAACCTTTACATAATTATGTTCTGCTGGAAAGAATCGAAGAAGAAAATATTACTGCTGGCGGAATTATTATCCCAGATAATGCCAAGGAAAAGCCATCACGTGGTCGTGTTATTGCGACTGGCAACGGCACATATAATGGTGATGATTTAATCCCATTATCTGTCAAGGCAGGCGATGTCGTTTTATTTGCAAAATGGGCGGCGACTGCGAACGAAGTTAAAATTGATGGTCGTGACTATGTTTTAATCAAAGAAACAGATATCTTGGGTATCTTGGAATAACAGACGGAGATAAATTATGGCAAAAGATATTATTTTTGATACTGAAAAAATGGCGGCCGGTGTTGATAAACTGGCGAACGCGGTAAAAATCACTATGGGCCCCAAGGGACGCACAGTCGTTATTGAAAAATCATATGGTGCACCTGTTGCAACCAAAGACGGTGTTACCGTGGCCAAGGCCGTGTCATTAAAAGACCCCCAAGAAAACATCGGCGCACGCATGGTTCAAGAAGTCGCAAAAAAAGCAGGCGATGACGCAGGTGACGGCACAACAACCGCAACTGTATTGGCGCAAAAACTTATCCGCGAAGGTCGTCGTGTTATCGCCGCAGGTATGAATCCAATGGATGTTAAACGCGGTATAGATATGGCAACTGCGGCCGTTATCGCAGACATTGATGCGCACGCACGCCCTGTCAAAGACAGCAGCGAAATTGCACAAGTTGCAACTATTTCTGCGAATTCTGATTCAGACATCGGCGAAAAAATCGCAAACGCAATGGAACGCGTCGGCAAAGAAGGCGTTATTACAGTTGAAGAAGCCAAGGGTCTGGACACAGAAATCGACGTTGTCGAAGGTATGCAATTTGACCAAGGGTTTATGTCGCCCTATTTTGTTACAAACAGTGAAAAAATGTTGGCAGAACTGGACGGCGCACAAATCTTGGTTTCTGAAAAGAAAATCACGGGTCTGCAGGCATTGTTGCCAATTTTGGAACCAATTGCCCAGTCTGGCAAACCACTGTTGATTATTGCCGAAGATGTTGAATCCGAAGCATTGGCAACATTGGTACTGAACCGCCTGCGTGGTGGGTTAAAGGTTTGCGCGGTCAAGGCACCTGGATTTGGTGACAGACGCAAAGAAATGCTGAAAGATATTGCGATTGTTACAGGCGCAACTGTTATTTCTGATGATATGGGTATGACATTTGAAAACATCAGCCCAATGGTACTGGGCAGTGCAAAAAAAGTCGTTGTTTCCAAAGACTCTACCCTGTTGGCGCACGGTGGCGGTGATAAATCCGCGATTGACGCACGTGCAGACGAAATCCGTGTTGCTATTGCCGCATCAACCAGTGATTACGACCGTGAAAAACTGTCTGAAAGATTGGCAAAACTGGTCGGTGGTGTTGCTGTTATCAAGGTTGGTGGCATGACCGAAGTCGAAGTAAAAGAAAAGAAAGACCGTGTTGATGACGCACTGGCTGCGACACGTGCCGCTGTGGCCGAAGGTATCGTTGCCGGTGGCGGTATTGCACTGGTACGCGCAGTGGCTGCACTGGAAAATTTAACAGGCGCAAACACAGACCAAAATGTTGGTATTGATATTGTACGCCGTGCAATTATTGCGCCATGCGCCCAGATTGCTGAAAACGCTGGCACATCTGGCGAAATTGTTGTGGGCAAGGTTATGGAATCATCTGATTACAACTTTGGTTACAACGCACAATCTGGCGAATATGTTGACATGATGGCGGCGGGCATTATTGACCCGGCCAAGGTTGTCAAGACAGCAATCGCAGCGGCGGCCAGCACAGCTGGTGTAATGCTGACCACGGGCGCAGTTATGACAGAAATCCCCGAAGAAAAACCATCCACCCCACCAATGGCGGGTGGCATGCCAGGAATGATGTAAAAAATCCCCCAAACGGGGGATTTTTTATTGTTTTTACAAAATAAAGTTGAAAATCCAAATAAAATACAATAGAATCCGCCTTGAACGAACAGGGATGTCCGTTCGGGGCCTTCATAAGCCCACCAGAAAGCGGTGTCAAAAAAAACGACACTGTATCCGTCAGACACAAGGCGCGGATGCGTCTTTTATATTCCCCAACCGCGTTGTCGGGGAGCCGTCAGTGTATACAACAGGGTTTCCCCGAAGACTGACGGGATCAGACTTTTTGGTGATTTATGAACTCCCCGACCATCATTCCTGTGATGGTCTTTTTTTAACAAAAAAATACGGGGATGTATATCATGGCGAAAAAAATTGCACGTTTACCAGCAAAGTCAAAAACGGCATTAAAAAAAATTATTACAGTAAAAAACGCAGACGGTGACCCAGATACCACCGCAGAAATTCTAATCCAAAATAAAATCAAATACACACCAAAGGTATCTGTGATTATACCTGTGTATAATGTCGAGCAATATTTGCGTGAATGTTTGGATTCTGTTGTAAATCAGACCTTGCGTGAAATTGAAATCATCTGTGTTGATGACGGTTCAACTGACAATTCGCTGGACATCTTGAAAGAATACGCCAGCAAAGACAACCGTATTACAGTTATAAAACAACAGAATCTGCATGCAGGCGTCGCCCGCAACGCAGGCCTGTCAGTTGCCCGCGGGGAATACTTATCGTTCCTGGACAGCGACGATTTCTTTGAATTGAATATGTTGGAAGTGGCGCTGAATGCCTGCATAGTAGATAATGTAGATATGGCTATTTGGGGCGGAAAAGCTTTCGAAAATGGTAACTATAAAATTTTGAACTGGGTATTTGACACAAAACAAATACAAAATTTAAAGCTTTTTTCAAGCGCCGACAAAGAAATTGCTGCGCGAGTATTTCAAATTATATGCGGCTGGCCAACAAATAAGCTTTACAGCTCAAAATTATTAAAAAAATCTAAATTTCGCTTTTCTTCCGCACATCATCATAACGACACATCTTTTGTGATGTCTAATGTTGTTTTTGCCACAAAAATGACGTACATACAAGACTTATATTACATTTACAGAAGAAATAGCAATAGTATTAGCGCGAACAAAGACAAACAAGTTGCTGCTTTTGCACAAAGTCTGATAGATACATATAATAATATAAAAAAACTTAAAGTATATCCACAAATTGAGCGTAGTTTTATAAACTATGTTGTAGATTTTTCAGTTCATTATTACGACTCTCTTCGATTTAAAGAATCTAAAGAAGAAGCAATAAAATTATGCACAGAGTTATATAATAAATTTGTTCAAGATAAGGAAGTTAGTTATTTTTATAACAAAGAAAAATATTACAAGTTTAAAAACTCCATTTGTAACATAGACAATGAAATTCCTGTGATATTATCCTCAGACGACAATTACGCACCTTATATGTATGTAACTATGTTATCGATATTAAAAAATGCATCCAAATCTAGTTTTTATGACTTTTATTTGCTTATTCCTGGCGATTTTTCAAAAAAAAATAAAAAAAATATTTTACAATTAAAAAACAAATATAATTGTGACGTACATTTTATAAACTTGAACGATACTTTTAAAAACACTAAAATGTCTATAAAACATATTAGTTATGTGACTTATTTTAGACTTCTTGCTGCTAATTTATTACCCGCCAAATATTCGAAATGTATATATTTGGATACAGATATTTGCGTTTGCTCTGATTTGAATAAATTATACGAATTTGATATTGAAGACAATTATGTTGCTGGCGTACCAGCAGCCGCATACATTTTTAATAAAGATATGCACATAAAAAGATTAAAACTCCAATCTGTTGATACTTATATAAATGCCGGTGTTTTGATTATGAACTTGAAAGAAATAAGAAAAGATAATCTTACAGAAAAATTCTTGTCTTTAATGAACAATAATTACGAATCACAAGATCAGGACATTGTAAATGTTGCTTGTTATAAACGAATAAAAATATTGCCGTTAAGATTTAATTTGATGACCAAATACGCAGGGCTATTTAATCAAAAACTGCAATCTTACACTGCGTTAAAAGAAATATACGAAGAATCAAACATAAAAGAAGCTCTAGAAAAACCTGTGATAATACATTTTGCAAATCCTGAAAAACCATGGCAAAATAAAAAATTACCACTGTCCGATATATGGTGGTCATATGCATATGCAACTCCGTATTTTCATAAAAAACGTAATATAAAACCATACCTGCTGTTTCCGTATTATCTGATTGCGATGGTGTTTATGAAGTATATTAAAATGCCTGTGTTAAAGTTTGTTAAACATACTAAACAAATATGGTATTCGCACAGCCATCGTGGAAAAATGGATATGCTGAACAAAAATTTCACAAATATTATGCAATCAGTAACATCTGTTAAAAACGATATGACAAATCAAATAACACAGATAAAAAATCAGCAAAGCAATCTGGAAAAACAAATTGCAGATTTAAGACACACAACTGGTGTAAAATCAAATGACTTGTCACAACAGATTGCTGATTTTCAATCAAACGCGTCACAAAACAGCGATGATTTGGTGCAAAAAATCATCGATTTAAATACTGTAACAGAAAACAAATCAAACGACCTGTCACAGCAGATTGCTGATTTTCAATCAAGCGCATCGCAAGGTAACGATGCCTTAGCGCAAAAAATCATCGATTTAAATACCGTGACAGAAAGTAAATCAAACGACCTGTCACAGCAGATTGCTGATTTTCAATCAAACGCGTCACAAAATAACGATGCCTTGGCGCAAAAAATCATTGATTTAATAAATACAACAAAAGACATCCCTGATACAATTGCGCAACATGCGTCAGAACAGATAAAGGCGATACAACATAATGTTGAAACATTAAATCAACAAAACAAGGACACTCAATCCAATATTATCAATACTGTTGATCAGATTAAAAAACACGCTGATGAATTGACAGTAATGAATTCCGAACCGTATTGGGCGCATGTTTATCATGACACAACAGCTAATACAACATGGCTGAAAAACAAAAGTGTTTCACCTGGACGCTGGGCGATTTCATACATCGTGTTGTATGTGTTGTACAGAATTTTGGATGAAGTAAAGCCAAAATCTATACTGGAATGTGGATTGGGGCAATCGTCCAAACTGACGATACAATATGCAGATTCACATAACGCAGATTTAACAATTTGCGAGAATAATCCAGAATGGTTGTCTTTCTTTCAACGTCAATTCCCGACCGCGGACAAATACACAACTATTCTTGATACAGAAATGGTTAATATTGTTCCAGAACATGAATCTAGAACCTATGCCAATTTTAAACCGACAATTGGAGATAAAAAATTCAATTTGGTCTTAATTGATGGGCCACTGGGAAGTCCACATTATTCACGTCCTGAAATTTTGGATATTGTGGATAATCTGGATAAATCGTTCGTAATATTGCTGGATGACATGAACAGAATTGGCGAACAGGAAACGTGGCAATTATTAAAACAAAAATTACACAGCAAAGGCATTGAATTCAAAGAACGCAAATATTCATCCGACAAAACAGTTGGTTTGATATGCTCGATGGATTTGGCTTATCTAACATCGTTATAAAAAATCCCCCGTTTGGGGGATTTTTTTATGAAATGGTTTTAATCTGAAACCTTTTGCAGGACGGCGGTAAAGGTGGATTCTGCAACCTTTTTGCCCGCAACCATCGCAATACCGTGGAATTTATAAAGACTCATCTTTGTGACCAATAATTCAACGTGTAATTCCAGTTTGTCGCCCGGACGAACCATATGTGAAAACTTTATCTTTTCCATCGTGGTAAAGTAACCCAACATATTTTTGCGTTCTTCGTCTGACAGGCGACTGAACGCAACAAAACACGCCGTTTGCGCCAATGCTTCGACCTGTAATACGCCTGGCATAATTGGATTGCCTGGGAAATGACCCGCACACCAGAATTCATCATCGCGTACATACTTTACACCAACCGCACTGGTGTCTGAATATTCGCGGATTTCGTCAACCATGCGCATATCGCCACGATGTGGAATAATTTTTTCTATTTCTTTTGCACCTGCAATCATTTCTGTACCCCGTATTATTTCTTGGAATTTTTACGCAGCCAGGCATAGTGGCGCATAAATTCTGTACCCGGCCCTGCTGGATAACCCATATGGCTTTCCCCGTCTGGAATATTGCGGAAAACGCCACTGTTTGCTCCGACAGACGCATCGTTTCCAATCTTGACCCCGTTGGCAACGCCAACATGACCGCCCAATAATGCACGATCGCCAATTACAACACCGCCAGCCAATCCAACACCACTGGCCAAGAAACATTCAGCCCCCACAACAACACCATGTGCAATTTGGCACAAATTATCAATTTTAGTTCCATTTCCAATCGTTGTGTCTGTCATCGCACCACGGTCGATACAAGTGTTCGCACCAACAGATACACGTTCGCCAATTACAACACGACCAACATGTGGAATAAATACATTTTTGCCCTGTTGACGAGTGTACCCAAACCCATCTTTACCAATTACTGCATTCGCATTTATAACACTGTCTGCACCGATTGTTGCATTTTCAATGTGCGCACCACTGTGCACAATCGTATTACGTCCCAGCACAACGCCACGACCAATAAAGGCACCCGGATAAATCTTGACCCCTGGTTCAATAGACGCACCACGTTCAATCGTTACAAACTGACCAACATAGTTTGAACGCTTTTTACGAAAGAACACACCACGTTCAATAAATGCGTGTTTGCTGATACCAAAACGTGGCTTTTCACGGTAAATTTCGCCCAAAATCTTTACAATATTTCCACGTGGACTGTCTGTTATCAACAGGGTTGTACCAGCAGGCGCGTGTTTTGCCATTTCTGGTTGCACCAAGATAACAGTCGCACGTGTATTTTCCAATACAGATATTGGTAAAATCTTGAACGCGTTACTGTTTTGTTCCGTGGAATAAAATGCCAACTGGCCAGATTTTGCATCTGCAATTGGCGCAACACCGCGAACAGGCGCGTTTGCATCGCCACGTAATTCCAGACCAAATTTGGCCGCCAATGCGCCAGCTGTGGTTTTGCTTGCCGCTGGCATAAACAAGTTCCTTAGTATTTTCATCATAGCAGCCGAATTATAAATCAAAAAAAAACACAATGCTAGACTTTTATTTTTTACTTGTATTTTTACGATTCGTATATATAATAGTACTTGTTCTTAAATAATTTTTTAAGGGCGGGGTTGAAAAAACCCCGCTCTTTCAATAAGACATCTAAACAAACGCAAAGGAGTGAATAAATGTCTTTTGTATCTATGCCTCGTCAGGATTTACTGTTGGCAATTGATTCTTTGGCCCAGGAAAAACAAATTGAACGCGATATCGTTATTGAATCGCTGGAAATTGCAATTGCAAAAATTGCTAAACACAAATATGGCGAAGAATTTAACATTATCGCAAATATCGATCGTAAAAACGGTGCTATCTATGTTAAGCGCTTGTTCGATGTTATTGAATCACCAGAATCTGTTGGCGAAGAATATAATCCAAACACTATGTTGACTGTGGCACAGGCAAAAAAATACGCAAAAGACCCATCTGTTGGCGATGTTGTTGAAGATGCACTGCCAGAACCAGAATTTGGTCGTATGGCATTCCAAACTGCAAAACAAATTATGACAACACGCGTTCGTGATGCTGAAAAAGGTCGCCAATTCGAAGAATTCAAAGATGATATCGGCGATATCGTCAGCGGTGTTGTTAAACGTATCGAATTCGGCAGTGTTTTCGTCGATATCAACGGCAAAGCCGAAGGTTATATCAAGGGAACAGAACTTATCCCTGGGGAAAAGTTGGCTGTGGGCGACCGTGTTCGCGCACTGATTATGGACGTTGTTCGCTCAAATACAGGCCCACAGATTTTCTTGACACGTACACACCCAATGTTTATGGAAAAGTTGTTCGTTCAAGAAGTTCCTGAAATCTATGAAGGCGTTATCAAAATTAAATCTGTGGCACGTGCGCCTGGTTCACACGCAAAAATCGCTGTAGAAACACAAGATCCATCAATCGACGCAGTTGGTATGACTGTTGGTATCAAGGGTACACGTATCCAACCTGTTATCAACGAATGTCATGGTGAAAAAATTGACGTTATCTTGTATTCCGAAGACCCTGCTGTATTTATCGTAAATGCAATGCAACCTGCCAAGGTCGCAAAAATCATCGTTGACGAAGATACACGCAGCGCAGCAGTCGTTGTGAACGAAGATCAACAGTCTTTGGCAATTGGCCGTCGTGGTCAAAACGTTCGCTTGGCGTCACAATTGACAGGTTGGAACATTGACGTTATGAACGAAACCGAAGAACAAGAAAAACGCGCAAAAGAATTCAAAGAAAAGACAGAACTGTTTATCGGTGGATTGGATGTTGATGAAATGATTGCACAGCTGCTGATTACCGAAGGTTTCCGCACAATCGAAGAAGTTGCTTTCGTTGACATCGCAGAACTGGAAGAAATCGAAGGATTTAACCCAGAATTGGCAGCAGAATTACAAAAACGCGCAAAAGACTATCTGGAAAAACTGGAAAAAGACTATATCGAAAATGGTCATAAACTGGGTATGTCTGATGACTTGTTGAACTTTACATTTATCAAACGCCCAATCATTATGCAATTGGGTAACGCAGGTATCAAATCACTGGAAGATTTGGCAGACCTGTCAACAGATGAATTGATTGAAATCTTGGGCGAAGATTCTATGTCAAATCGCTTGGCTGGGCGTATAATTATGAAGGCACGTGAAATCGCGTACAATATCAATCAAGAAGAAACAATAGAAGAATAATAAAATAAACGGGGTGGCATATATGGCAACACTGACACTTGGAAAATCTGTAACAACTGACGCTGTTCGCAGCAAAAAGGGAGATTCCGTTTTTGTTGAACGACGTCGTCGTGTTATCGCACCTGACAGCAAGGAATTGCGTGACGAACCAAAGGCGCCTGTGGCACAAAAAAATGCCGCAGATGAAAAACTGCGTGCAGTGTTGGCCGCCGCCAAGGCACGTGAAGAAGAACGTAAAAAGCGCGAGGCCGAAGAAGAAGCCGCACGTGCTGCACGCGCTGCTGAAATCGAACGCGAAAACCGCGAATACGAAAAAGTAAAATCGCAATTAGCGGCACGCGAAACAACACCACAGGCATCAGAACCTGCCGAAGAAGCGCCACAAACACGTTCTAAACCTGCACCACAGCAAAAAGTATTTACAAATAACGCTGTTGCTGGGGGCGCGCGTAAAAATCGTGATAATGACGATGAAGAACGCGGGAATAAGTTTAATAACTCTAAAAAAGACTTTAAGAAGTCTGGCAAAATTCATCTGCGCGACATTGTTATCGGTGATGGCGATGACGAGGATGAAATCGGTTTGCGTGGCACAAATCGCCGCCGCTCCGAAGCGTCATTAAAACGTTTCCGCGAAAAAGCACGCGCGGTATTTTCTGCCCCACAAAAAGTAGAACGCGTTGTCACATTGGGCGATACAATTACTGTCAAAGATCTGGCTGCTGCAATGGCAGAAAAAGCAGGTAATGTTATCAAAAAACTGATGGAAATGGGTATGATGGTATCTGTAAATCAGTCTATTGATGCAGATACAGCAGAACTTATCGCTGGGGAATTTGGTGCAACTGTTAAACGCGTTGATGTAAAACCATATGCAGAAATCTTGGAACGTGAACCAAACCCAGAAAACATGACGCCACGCGCGCCTGTTGTTACGGTTGTGGGACACGTTGACCATGGTAAGACATCACTGTTGGACGCATTCCGTAACGCAAATGTTGCCGCAGGCGAAGCTGGCGGTATTACCCAGCACGTTTCTTCGTACGAAGTTAAAACACAAACAGGTCCAATGATTACTTTCTTGGACACACCTGGTCACGAAACATTTACTGCTATGCGCGCACGTGGTGCCCAGATGGCAGATATCGTTGTGTTGGTTGTGGCTGCAAACGATTCAATTATGCCACAGACAATCGAAGCAATAAATCATATTCGCGCGGCCAAGGTTCCATTTATCGTTGCAATCAATAAAATTGACCTGCCCGAAGCGAATCCAATGCGCGTAAAAACAGACTTGTTACAACAAGAAGTTCAGGTCGAAGAAATGGGTGGCGATGTTCAATGCGTTGAAATTTCTGCAACCAAGAAAATCGGACTGGACAAACTGGAAGAAGCAATCTTGTTACAGGCAGAAATGATGGAATTAAAGGCAGACGCAGAAATGCCAGCTGTTGCATACGTGGTCGAAGCAAAACAAGAAAAAGGTTTGGGTTCTGTCGCAACTGTCTTGATGCGTCAAGGAACATTGAAAATTGGCGACGTGTTCGTTGTTGGCGAAACATTTGGTCGTGTTCGTGGCTTGATAAATTCAAACGGCGAACGCGTAAAATCTGTACGTCCTGGTCAGCCTGCAATTGTACTGGGGTTGGACTCGGTTCCGGGCGCAGGCGATGAACTGCGCGTTATGGAAACAGACGCACAGGCACGCGAAGTTGCTGCATACCGCGCACAAAAGTCCAAAGACAAGGCAAACGCAGTTAAACGTTCCAGTTTGGAAGAACTGTTCGCCAAACGTGATGATAACAAAAAACTGATATTGCCAATTATATTGCGTGCAGACGTACAGGGTTCTGTTGAGGCAATTTCTGACATGGTCAAAGAAATCAATACTGACAAGGTTGGTGTTGAAATACTGTCGTCTGGCGTGGGACAAATCACCGAAGGCGACATCCGTCTGGCGACTGCATCTGGTGCGATTATTATCGCGTTTAATGTTCGTGCAGATTCTGTGGTTCGCGATATGGCACGTGCAGGTGGCGTTGATATCAGATATCACAATGTTGTATATCGTATCACAGACGAAATCAAAGAAATCTTGTCTGGTAAATTGGCACCAGAAAAACGCGAAACATTTATCGGATACGCAGATGTCATTGCCCTGTTCACAGTTGGCAAGGGTATCCGCGTTGCAGGTTGCCGTATGACCGAAGGCACCATCAAGAAAGACGCATTTGTGCGACTGTTGCGTAACAATGTTGTTATATACGATGGTAAAATCGGACAACTGCGCCGCGAAAAGAACGAAGTCAAAGAAGTTTCTGGTGGTGTTGAATTCGGTATGTCTTTTGATAAGTATAACGACCTAAAAGAAGGCGACCGGGTCGAATGTTACGAAGTTGAAGAAGTTCGTGCAGAAATCTAAACATCCCCCAAACGGGGGATTTTTTTATGTTTTTACAAAATAAAGTTGAAAATCCAAATAAAATACAATAGAATCCGCCTTGAACGAACAGGGATGTCCGTTCGGGGCCTTCATAAGCCCAGCTAAAATCAGTGTCAAAAAAAACGACACTGCATCCGTCAGGTACAAGGCGCGGATGCGTCTTTTATATTCCCCAACCGCGTGGTCGGGGAGCCGTCAGTGTATACAACAGGGTTTCCCGAAGACTGACGGGATCAATATTTTAGCTGATTTATGAACTCCCCGACCATCATTCCTGTGATGGTCTTTTTTTTACAAAAAAATGGAGTTGATAAAAATGTTTAAAAAGCATAGTTGGGAATATAAATTATTATCAAAATCAAAGGAATTCAATAAAAAATGGTATTTACAAACATACCCTGATGTGGCCAAGGCAAAAGTTGACCCAATTGAACATTATATCAACCACGGCTGGAAAGAAGGAAGAAATCCTGGCCCAACTTTCAATACAGTCTCTTATCTTACATTAAATCCGGACGTTCGTAATGCAAATATAAACCCATTGATTCATTGGGAACGTTTTGGCAGGCAAGAAGGACGTAACACAGGTACCAATTATGGACAAGTGCCAAAACAACAAAATAAAACCGTAAAAATTGTTGATGCCGTAATATTTCCAAAGGATGCAAAAAAATATACCTATGACACCAAAAATATTAAAACAAATAAAAAATATAAAAGAATTGCTGTTTTTGCGTCTTATTCGGGTGATGGCACAATTGCAGACTATGTTGTTTACTATTTAAAAGAATTGAAAAAGGTTTGCGACGCTATTGTTTTTGTTGCAGACAATCCAATAATCCCAGCGGAGGCCGAAAAAATAAAAGATATTGTCATATATGCCCAATTTGAACGTCATAACGAATATGACTTTGGTTCATATAAACGCGGTTATATATGGTTAAAAAAACAAGGATTATTGAAACGTTGTGATGAATTGTTGTTGTGTAATGATTCTTGCTATGGCCCTGTGTATCCATTCAAGGATGTCTTTGATAAAATGTCTAAAAAAGATTGTGATTTTTGGGGGATGATACAAAACGATGATGTAAAATATCATTTGCAATCTTGGTTTTATCTCTTTAAACATAATGTTTTAACGTCCAGATTGTTGGATAAATTTTTTGAAAAAGTACAACATCAAAATAGTTTTTGGGATTATGTTTTTAAATATGAATTTGAACTAACAAGATTCTTAATAGACAACGGGTTTGTCGCAGACGCTTTTCTAGATTTAAAATTAAAAGATTTAGAATGGCTCTATACAAAAAGTGGATACGGCAATATAACTGTCGCTCCCCTGACATTGATTCAAAATTACAACTTCCCATTTATTAAGATAAAATGCTTTACCAATGGTTTTACATATGCTTTAGAAGAACAGCCTAGACAAGTTTTAGATTTCTTAAAAACAGCAAATCGAATATTGTATGATTTGATTATAAAAGATCTAAAACGCAGAAAGGTTTATTCAAATATTCTGAATACAGATATAGATTTTCAGATAAAAAATCACGACATAATATCGTTTGATATATTTGATACATTATTAATACGTCCGTATGTTCAGCCAACTGATTTGTTTTATCATATGGAAAAGATTTATAATATTCCTGGATTCGCTGACGCTCGTATAAAAGCCGAATTATACGCCAGAGAAAAATCAAATAAAAAAGATATAACATTCGATGAAATATATGAAAATCTATTGCCAAAATATCAAAAATTAAAAGCAACAGAATTGCAAATGGAACAAAATTGTTTACAAGCAAATCCGTTGGTTTTTGATATTTATCAAAAAGCACTCAAACAAAACAAAACGATCATTATTGTATCTGATATGTACTTGTCTTCAAAATTTTTAAAACAAGTGTTACAACAAAAAGGATATGAAAAAATTGATGACATTTATGTTTCGGGGGAATATGGAAAAACAAAGGGCGACGGCAGCCTGTTTGAACATATATTGAAAAAACTTGCTATAAAACCCGAAAAAATGTTGCATATTGGCGACAATCACTACAGCGACATAAAAAAACCAAGAGAATACGGTATAAGTGCATATCAAGTACCAAAATATATTGACTTATTCTTTATGCATGGTGGCAATTTAAAATACAAGCAATTTTATGAAACTCAGCCAGATTTTATGCGCAGTTATATTGTGGCTTTGATTGCACAAAATCAAATGACCAACAAAATGTCTTATTGGCAACAAATTGGTTATAGTTTGGCAGGCCCCTTATGTTTGGGTTATACGCAAATGATAGCCAAAGAAACAAAACTAAATGATATTGATACATTATTATTCGTTTCACGCGATGGTTATTTATTACAAAAAGCATACAATAAAATTTGCAATAAACCCGTCGAAAATCGATACATATATGCACCTAGAATATTAAATCTGAAATTATTTGGGGATCATGGAAATCAACCTCATTATATTCAATCGTATATGGATATATTATTAAAAAACATTCCGGATTTAAATATTAACACAAACAAACAAACAATAGACTTCAAACAACGTAAGATTGTTGATTGGCATACAAAAAACAAAACTGAATACGAAGCTTATATTAAAACGTTAAAAATTTACGGAACAAATATCGCATCAGTAGATATGACAACTGGCGCATATACATCGCAAAAAATATTAGAGCGAGTATTCAAAGATAGATATAAAATGTCTTTTTATAGTGCTTGTTTCGTTAAACGTCCAGAATATAAACATGTTTCTTATTTGCCGGATTTAATATTTCCTGCTGCACAAGAAAATATTATCAATTTAACAGAATTGTTAATAACAGCACCAGAACTGCCTGTGGTTGATATAAAAGATAAAAAACCTGTATACAAAAAATCAAATGCACATGATGAATATCGTATAAAAATTATACAATCCATAGAACAAGGCGTGATGAAATTTATAGATGATTTCTGTATAAAATGCGGCACTATAATAAAAGACGATATGTGCGAAATTCCTGTACATGATGTCTGGTTTTTACTGGAGTCCTATTGTAGGTTTTTATCAAATACTGATAAATCATATCTTAAACATGTGTATCACAGTGCAGATATTGAGAATAAAGAATTTGTTTCAATGTTAGATAAGATAATACAACAGTACGAGCCAGAACAATCTGTACATATGCAACACACACAAGAGCATGTACAAAAACAAAAAAATAAGAGACACAAATTAAAGCCATATTTATTATTTCCATACTATTTACTGGCTACTCTGGTTATGAAATATATTTTATTACCAATAAAAAAACGAAAATAAAATCCCCCGTTTGGGGGATTTTTATTGATTTTGTAAATATTATGTTTTATAATTTGCATATGTTTAACAGCAAATTTATCTTTTCTGTAAATAAATGTTGGCGCGTTGCCGCCTGATATTTTTTATACCCTGCTCTATTTTGGGCTTTCATTTTTAGCAAAAATTCATTAAAATTAAACACAAGAAAAGGTAATTATTATGTCAAGTACAGAAAAAATCGTTTTAACTGGTATTAAACCAACTGGAATGCCACATATCGGTAATTATATCGGCGCATTAAAGGCACTGATTGAACAGTCACAAACGCAAAAAACATTCGTTTTTATTGCTGATTTACATGCGCTAAATTTGGTTCATGATGCAAAAGTAATACGCGAACATACGTACCAGGCGGCAGCCCTGCTGATTTCATTGGGGCTAAATCTGGAAAACGCAATCCTGTTCCGTCAGTCTGATATTGATGAAATATATCAATTAAATACGTTGTTGATGAATGTCACACCAAAGGGGCTGATGAACCGTGCCCATTCGTACAAGGCCGCAATGGATAAAAACACCGCAAATGGCGAAGATATTGATGCAGGTGTCAATATGGGGCTGTACACATACCCGATTTTGATGACTGCGGATATATTGTTGTATAATTCTGATATCGTGCCGGTTGGCGCAGATCAAAAACAGCACGTTGAATTTGCACGTGATATCGCAGGTTATTTCAATAAAACATACGGTGAAATATTCAAAATGCCAACACCTGTAATTGGTCGTGATACCGGTTTAATCCCTGGTCTGGATGGCAGAAAGATGAGCAAGTCTTATGACAACACAATTCCACTGATGGCGCCTGAAAAGGAACTGAGAAAAAAGATTATGCGAATTATCACAGATTCTAAAACACCAGAAGAAGCAAAAAATCCTGATGAATCTACGATTTATCAATTGTATAAGCATTTTGCGTCTGAATCTGAAATCGCAGAATTCGCAGATATGTTCCGTCGTGGTGGCATGGGATACGGCACCGCAAAAACAATCTTGTTTGACAAGGTAAATTCTGTATTGGCCGAACCACGCGCAGAATACGAAAGGCTGATGGCAAATACAGACGAAATTGAAAAAATATTGGCCGATGGCGCCGCGCGCGCAAAACCTGTTGCAACAAAAACACTGCAACGCGTCAAAAAGGCTATGTTGGGATAAAATATAATATAGGAGAGAGAATATATGAAACGCATACTAACTTTTGTCGGAATATTCTTGGTTGTTTTGATATCTGTTATACTGCTAAATCGTGATGATATTACACGCACAATTACTGTTAGTGGCGAATGCCTGACATCTGCACCACGTGATAAAACCGCAATTACACTGCGCGTGACAACACTGGCGGACAGTGCTGCACAATCAATGCGCGATGCAACCGCACAAATGGCAGAAATTACAGAATATCTGAAATCACAGCCGGTGGAAATGCAGACAACGCAATTTAATTCTTATGAAAAAACAGAATGGAATCGTGATGAACAAAAATCTGTGGTTCTGGGGATTGAAACAACCGTCGCAGTCGAAGTTTCTGCCAACAATGTTACAGAAATTGAAAATGTCTTGAATGCATTTGCCGACAAACCAAATGTGTTTTCTGAAAACCTGCGTATGTACACCAGCCCAGAAGTATTAAAACCCATAATGGAAAAATGTCTGTCGGTGGCGGTTGAAAACGCACGTGTACGCGCAAACGCATTGGCGTCTGGCGACAACAGACGTGCAGGACGTTTGTTATCTGTATCATACGGCAACGCAAACCAATCAACCCCAGAAAATGGACTGTTACGAACAAAAATGGTTACAGCATCCGCAATGGCGGATACCGCCACAGGCACAATCATCAGCAAAGACACGGATGTTTCTGTGTCTGTGTCCGCAACATTTGAAATTAAATAAGGATACACCTTGAACGATGCGGTTACAGAATTTATAGAATATTTAATTCATACGAAAAACTATTCGTCGCATACTGCAACCGCATACGAAGGTGATATTTCTGATTTTCTGAAATTCTATCAAGATTTCTTGGGCACACCACCCTTTCCGCGTGATTTATCACGGGCAGATACATTGTGTTTTCGTTCGTATCTGGCAAATCGACAACGGCGTGGTCTGTCGCACAAATCGACGGCACGTGCATTGTCGTCACTGCGTGGGTTTTATAAATTCTTGGCACGAAAATACGATGTAAAAAATAATGCAATCGGGCTGATTTCTTCGCCAAAGGTTCCGCGAAAACTGTCCAAGGCAATTGACCCCATTGATATTGAACATATGCACGGGGCAATTCGCGATATTGACGCCGCAGAACCATGGCTGGCGGCACGTGATTGGGCATTGGTTTTGCTGTTATTTGGGTGTGGCCTGCGTATTTCCGAGGTATTATCACTGACCAACAGTGATGTTCGTGGCCACCCAGACGTGTTGCGAATAACAGGTAAAGGGAACAAAGAACGACTGGTGCCTGTGTTGCCGGCCGTGTGGGTTGCGATTGATAAATATATCAATGTACGCCCATTTGGCAATATGCCCAATGACGAACTGTTTCGCAGTGTTCGCGGCCTGCCAATGACACCACGTATGGCGCAAAAGGTTGTGGAAAACCTGCGTCATTATCTGCAATTACCAGATTATGTAACACCACACGCATTACGTCATACGTTTGCAACCGCCCTGTTGGCAGGTGGCGCAGATTTGCGCAGTCTGCAAGAATTGTTGGGACATTCATCCCTGTCCACAACACAATTATACACCAAGGTAAACATGGCGGAAATCACAAATATTTATGCCAACGCACATCCGCGCGCACACGATTAAAGCACTTTGTTCAAACCAACCAGTTTTACACCAAAACTATCCGCATACGCCTTGGCTTCAGTGAAATATTTACAGACATGGCTGATATGATGTGCGTCATCTGATAAAAACATTGGTATTTGCTTGTCCGCACACATTTTCATGATACGTGGTGACGGATGTGGATGGGTGCCATATTTATATAATGCGGTATTTATTTCCACAGGAATTTTTGCCTGGGCAATAATATCTGTTGTTTTTTGTTCCGCATCAATCCATTTTTCATCACCGCCCAAGCCCAAACGACTGGGCAAATCAATGTGCGCTAAAAAAGTACATAATCCAGATTTCGCAATCCATTGAACCTTGCGCCAATATGCGGCCAGCATTTTATCTTGGTCATCCGCAGGTGCATTTTTTATGTCATGTATATTACACAGACGACCACCATATTCAATCAAATGACATGCCCCAATAATATAATCTGGATTTAATACACGGCGCATATTTTTATACCCGTTGCGCCAGTCCCGGTTGTCAAACAAATCTAATTCCATACCACGTAATACAGTTATGTTTTTCTGGCTGTAATTCCATGCTATCATATCCAACACATCATAATGTCGTCGAAATTCAGACAACGCATCGTTAAACGTTTTATTGTAAATTCTGGAATACCCACCAGATATAGCACGCGGATAAAACGCAGATTGCGTCACATATGGATGAACAATTAAATGATTGGATATGCCAACTGTGCGCATACCACATTCTGTGGCACGTTCAATCATTTCGGTGATATTGTTTTTACCGTCAAAGCCAATAGTATGTGTATGTAAAGTAAAATCTTGAACCATATTTAGAATTTAACCTGTGGTGCAACTTTTTCAGTTTCATCGATTTCAAACATTTTTTCTGGCTGAATATTAAACATATTTGCAACCAGGTTTGATGGGAATTGTTCAATTTGGGTATTTAGCCCCATAACCACAGAATTATAAAACTGACGTGTGGCTTGGATTTTTGTTTCTGTATCTGCTAATTCGCGCTGTAATTCCAAGAAATTCTGATTAGCTTTTAATTCTGGATAATTTTCAGCAACCGCAAACAGACTTTTCAATGTCTGTGAAATTTTATTCTGGGTATCTGCACTGGCCACGCCACCCTGTTCCATCGCCAAGTTACGCGCACGGGTCAATTCTGCCAATGTTTCTTTTTCGTGTTTTGCAGCGCCACGTACTGTTTCAATTAAATTAGGAATCAAATCATATCTGCGCTTTAATTGTGTATCTACGGTCGCCCATGCTTCGCGTACCTGATTGCGACGTGCGACAAGAGTGTTATAAATAGAAATGAAATACAATACAAAAATAACAACAACAGCAACAGCAGTCCACATATTAAAACTCCTTTGGTTTATGACTTTCATTATATAACCACGGATTCCATTTTCAATAAAAAAACGCCCCAATGCACGGGGCGCAGACATGAAACTTTATTGTTATACGCAATTAACGTTCGCGTGATACAGGGCGGTCAATGAACATCCATATCAGCCATATCAACGCAGCAATACCGATAAGTGCATATACGATGTTACTGGCCAGTGTTGCTGGGCCAAATAAAAATGCAACCAAGTCAAAACCAAAGATACCAACCAATCCCCAGTTCAGGGCACCGATAAATGTCAATGGTATAAGAACATAGTTCGTTAGTCCTCTCATCTCTTTTTTCTCCTTTTCAAGGTTTGTTTTGTCTTTGTATAAGACATGCATATTATAAAACTTTTATTTAGATCTTGCAATCGCAATACATCATTTAGGAAAAGGTACCTATACCGCGTAAAACATACAACATACAGAAACATATTGCCGCAGAAAATCAAAACAAAATCAAACGCCCAAATGGGCGTTTTCTATAATTGAATAAACATTGATGGGTGACGTTGTAAGTGCTCTATCCCCTGATCCAATGTCTTGCGATATTCCAAGAATTTCTTTTTATCTGCCTTGCCCAGATTACTTATCGCAGGCAATTTTACTGTCATTGGATTTACATGAACGCCATCTTTGATAATTTCATAATGTAAATGTGGGCCCGTTGAATAACCAGTTGAACCCGCATAGCCAATTATCTGACCCTGACGAACATTTGTACCAACATTTACACCCTTGGCAAATCGGGACATATGGGCATACAGCGTTTCAAAAGAACCATTATGACGAATTTTTACAAAGTTACCATGTCCACGATTATAACTGCGTGCAATCACACGCCCCGCGCCAGCCGCCGGAATCGGTGTACCTGTTGCTGCGCGGAAATCAACACCCTTGTGCGCACGTGTAAAGCCCAATACCGGATGTTTACGTTTCTTGGAAAAATTACTAGTTATTTTTGCATTATTAATTGGCGTGCGCTTTAAAGATTTAATTGCACCATTACCTTCGGCATCGTAATATCCGATTGTGCCATCAGACTTTTTAAAACGATACATTTCAACATTTCCGCGCAATGCCTGGAAAGACACAGCCAGAACATTACCATTATCAATCTTTTCGCCATCAGAAAAGTTTTCTTCGTACAAAACCCAGAACTTTTGTCCAGCACGAACATCGCGTTCAAAGTCCATTTCAAATGCCAACAAATCATATACTTCTATCAATACACCAGCAGGAATCCCAGCACGTTGACCAGCCAAATAAAAACTGTCCCCGTCCAATATTTCACCACTGCGCCATACCGCACGTGTATCACGCGCAACATCAATCGTCTTGCAATCCCAACCACCATTTTCATTGCATGTCAGCTCAACCTGACGCCATGGTGACGGAACAACTGTAATTTGTGACACAGGCGAATTTGTATCAGGACGTTTAAATTCCAACTTGTCACGCTGGGCGCGCAATCCTGTGATATCTGCGTCTTTTTTCAAGACGCGCGCAATTTCATTTACATCGTTGTGCGACAATCCCTGCGCCAATAACAGACCAGATAATGTATCGCCACTGGACACAACAACAACTGTTTTACATTCGTTATTTGCACGGCCCTGAACCGGCGCACGACGGGTGACGACCAAGAATATTGCAATCAAACTAAGCAGTATGGCCAACGCCATAACAAGACGCGTCAGATTTGCGGTTGTAATAATATCTTTTGCTTTTTTCATGACACCGATTATAATCATTTTATGAAAATAAATCAAGCGTTCGCAATTTTACAAAAATCTGGAGGCATTCGCGCCGCCCGTGTTATCACTGAAAATACCAAGAGATTATCTTGGGTGCGTGTTCGGTTTATGGCGCATCAGTTGCGTCGTGGCGTGCCTGTGGCAAAAATAATTCATCAAAAGTGGTTCTATGGGTTAAAGTTTTATACAAATAAACACACTCTGGACCCACGCCCAGACACAGAAACACTGGTTTGTGCGGTAATATCAGACTGTAATAAAAACAAAAAAACTGCCATTTTAGATTTAGGCACTGGTACCGGTTGCATAATATGTGCACTGGTCAAAAATATTCCAAACACGTATGGGGTGGCGGTTGATAAATCCAGACGTGCGTTACGCGTTGCAAAACGTAATATAAAAACACTGGGGCTGGGGGACAAAATACAAACAATCCGAACCAGTTTTGATAAACAGTACGACTTTGGCGCACAGTTCGATATAATCGTATCTAATCCGCCATATATTGCATATGACGACAACCGTGTTGACGATGGCGCAAAACACGACCCAAAAATCGCACTGTACGCAGATAAAAATGGGCTGGCGGCATACGAATCAATCGCAAGAAATGCAAAACAATGGATTAAAAACGACGGCAAATTGTACTTGGAAATCGGCATTGGGCAAGGCAACGATATAAAAAATATCTTTTCCGCATATGGTTGGGATTTTATATCATCGCACAATGATTTATCTGGCACGGAACGCGTTCTGGTGTTCAAGTGGGGCAAATAATGAAACAACTGACAGATATTGATATTGAACAGATGGCAAATCAAGTGTTTGTACCAGACGCAGACACGCACAGTCGTGTGCGTAAACAATTACACCTGTCAACGCGTATTACGCCACCTGCCCCACCTGTTCCAAAACATACCGTTTTAGATTTACATAATCTTACCGAAGAACAGGCATGGAACGCAATTATGAACGTCACAAAATCAGGCACACGCAGTGCAACAATTATCACAGGCGCCAGCGGAATACTAAAAATCAAATTCCAACAATGGGCGCGCGACAGCCTGTTGGCGCCATATATAACATCTGTAAAACCTGTAAACAACGGCAGCTTTGATGTAAAATTCAAGAAAATAAAATAATTATCGCCCTGTCAGACCAGATGGATTTATATAATTGCCATCTTTTTTTATCCCATAATGCAGGTGCGCACCCGTTGAACGACCGGTATTACCGCTGTGTGCGACAATTGTGCCAACTGTAACTGTTGCGCCCTGTTGCGCAATGATATCGTTCAAGTGGCAATATACCGTTTCATAACCCATATCGTGCTTGATTTTCAGGCCGTTTCCGCATGTCTTGTCTTGCCAGACACTGGTCACCGTGCCATTGGCGGGCGCAAACACATTTGTACCACTGGGAACGGCATAATCAATCCCCCTGTGAACATGGCGTTTGCCAGTCACAGGATGAACACGTTCACCAAATGGGGACGAAATACGTGGCTGGTTTGCCACAGGTTCAATAACCGGGACGTTTGAAACGCTGACCACAGACGGCGCTATTTTATTCAACGATGTCTGTGGAGTACCATAATTAAATACAGTTGATTGCAATTCTTGACGTGCCGCATCTGTATTGCTTTGCGCCGCCGATAATTCATCTTCGATTGTTATGCCATCATATGCACAATTTTTTATACAGCGACCATTATCATCATATTCACTTTCCCAAGGTTCGTATCCTGCAGCCTCGTTCGCCATTCTGTCAACAAATGATAAATCCTGATAAACTGTGGGAAATTTTTGGGCGCTTAGAAAACTTTTTTGCGCACTGCGTGTTAAAACACCTGGCTCCAAGCCATATGTAACAGTTGAAAATCCAAACATCAAAAATAAAACTACTTTCCGCATAAGAATATTATACCATATTCGCAAATATTTTTCATGACTAAATTCTTTTTTTATGCTATTAGTGAATTTAACAGGAAGATTTAATATGAAAAAAACACAAACCGTTTACAGTCACATTCGGTCAAACAACCTGAAAACCATGGGCTTGGTTGTATTGTTCCCGCTGATTTTTATTGCGCTGATATTCTTGTTCGTGTGGGCGGTTGCACCAATAAATCAGGCAATTGAAACAACCGTTTCTGTGGCAATACCAACATTTGTCGCATGTATGATATGGATGTTAATTTCATGGGCGTTTGGCGATTCAATGATTTTAAATGTCGCAGGCGCACATGAAATAAAATCAAACAACCCCGAACACCGCGAAATATACCGCCGTGTAGAAAATGTCGCATTGGCCGCAGGTCTGCCAACACCACGCGTGTATATTATTGACGATAATTCGCTGAACGCATTCGCCACAGGTCGCACGCCACGTGACGCGTCTGTTGCACTGACACGCGGAATTATAAAAAAATTAGACGGCCCAGAACTGGATGGAGTAATCGCACACGAAATGGCGCATATTGGAAATCGTGATATCAGACTGGATATGTTTTTAATCACTGGAATTGGTGTAACTGTATTTATCGCAGATGTTTTATCACGCAGTATTATGTATGGCAATCATAACACGTCAAATGATGATAATCGTGGAAATAGCACTGCGATTTTAATGATGGTTTGGCTGGCATTTACGGTGTTTAATTTTATCATTACACCACTATTACGAATGGCAGTGTCACGCAATCGTGAATATGCTGCAGATGCAACTGGCGCACTGATAACACGCGCCCCAAAATCACTGGCAAACGCGTTACAAAAAATCAGTTCTGATGCGCGCGTTGAATCAGTCGACAATATGAAATCCATGGCGGCAATTTTTATTGAAAATCCGGCAAAACCAAATCAGTTTTTTTCTGATTTAATGGCCACACACCCATCAGTCAAAAACAGAATTAAACGACTGAACTCAATGATTTAACAACACAATTTAAAGGAAGGTATCAATATGGCAAATTTGCATTTCCACTATGGCGTGATGAGCAGTTCAAAATCCGCAGCCCTGATAATAACAGCATATAATTTTACACTAAATAAAAACCAGGTAGAGGTTATAAAACCATCATTCGACACGCGCAGTGCTGATGATAAAATTGAATCACGAATTGGCTTGAAATGGGATGCAATCGCAATGCCAAATTTACAAAATTACACACCAAAACCAGACACAAAAATTATACTGGTTGACGAGGTACAATTCTTTACACCATCCGACATTGATAAACTGGTACACATTGCCGATACGCACAACAAAATCATAATGTGTTATGGTCTGATGGTGGACAGTAATGAAAAAATATTTCCTGCATCGCAACGATTGATAGAAGTCGGTGCAAAATTACACCACAAAGAATCGCCATGCCAAATACACGGATGCACGAAACTGGCAACGCATCATTTACGATTTGACGCATCTGGCAATGTAATTCGCGCAGGCGATCAATTTGCCGTCGGCGACAGTAATTATAAATCCGTATGTCGTCATCATTACAACATGCTGTACCACAGAAAAAATAAGGCACGATAAAAAAATATTATTTTTGCTTGCAATTTAAATAAAATGATATAAAATACATAACCGTTGCATCCATAGCTTAACTGGATAAAGCATCTGACTACGGATCAGAAGACTGAGGGTTCGAATCCTTCTGGATGCGCCAGATTTAATAAAAAGTGTCGCCTTGTGCGGCATTTTTTTATTAAACCGTGTATCACACGGGAATTCGAACCCTGGTTCGAGCCGTAGGCGAAAGGGGCCCATAAAGCGACAGCGAATATGGGAATTACAATCCTTCTGGATGCGCCACGAATTCAAACACCGCCGTTTGGCGGTGTTTTAATTTGTCTTGCGTATCCAAGGATTTGAACCCGAACAGAGGGTTCGACAATGAGTAAGCGAGAACAAACATCGTGCAGTTCGAGTGCTAACGAATGCCCCGCAGGCATTTATGCCGAGGGAATCCTTGCTGCGTGCGCCAGATTTAATAAAAAGTGTCGCCTTATGCAACTTTGTACTTGCCTTTTTGTGTCAAAATCCATACAATTTTTTATTATTAAATACGTAGGGGCGAATTATGAAAGTTTTCTTGTCTATTTTTGATATATTGACCGGCGCAACAAACAAACAAACAAACAAACAAACAAACAAACAAACAAACAAACAAACAAACAAACAAACAAACAAACAAACAAACAAACAAACAAACAAACAAACAAACAATGAAAATGTTTTTGTCTGTTTTTACGGCTTTGTTAATTACATCTGTAACACCAGTGTTTAATGCCATGGCCGCCACACCCCGAAGGAACGGCACCACAACAACAACCGCACGCAGTAAATCAAACACCCCAACAACCGCATTTACCGACGCAGAAAAGAAATTAAAAGATTTAGAAAACGCATTGAAAGCCAAATTGGCAGAAATAAAAAAAGCAGAAGAAGACAAAGAAGCAAAAACGCCAGATAACACAATTGACACAAGCCAAACAATAGACAAAAAAGAAGATTGCGAAAAAATAACAGAACTCAGGTCTGGCACAGAATGTTATAAAGACGCCCAAACCGGTAAATGGAAAATTCGCTGGACATTTAAGGTTGGCGACGATTGCCCGGTAAAGGACTGCAGTGTTGACAAGGCTGTGACAAAATGCGTATATGAAAAGGTAACAGAATCTTCGTTTAGTTGCAAGATTACAGAATGCATTGACACCCATGAAGTTATCGGGGGCGTTTGCAAGAAAAAAGAATCCGACTCAGCAAATGAAGAAAACAATCAGCCAGACGAACATGCAAAATGCTGGGAAAATGTAGATTTTGCAACTGCTGGTAACTGGACTGGTACCTATTGCGATATTTCAGAGTGCGAAGACGGCTATAAAGTAGACCGCAGCAGAACAGCATGTGAAGAAGACGAACAGCCAGACGAACATGCAGAATGCTGGAAAGAGGTAGATTACGCAACCGCCGGAACATGGTCAGGTACCTATTGCAAAATTACCCAATGTCAAAATGGGTATCATGTGTCGGAAAACGATTTGTCAAAATGTGAAGAAAACTGTTGGGAAAAACAAGACAGAAACGCGAAGTATGGACGCGTGTTAAATAATACTTGCACCATTACAGAATGTAAAAGGGGTTATTATATCTATAATAATAAATGCGAGGAAGAAATAAGAACATCCGGCTGTCACTACGATTTTGATGAACAAAAATATGGTGTCGGATACAAATGGATACAAGAATCCGAAAAAGATACAGAATCAGACGGAAAACAATACTGTAAAATCACAAAATGTCACCCGTGCACGACCTTGAAAGAGAACAAATGCGTTTTAACTAACAAATGCATGCTAGTAGAAGATACTGTTGTCGCTTGTTGGGATTTAGGCGGCCAACCTGAAAAAGCAAATTATGAAAAAAGATATTGGTGTTATTGTTCTGATGGCTACAAAAGAGATTATTTTCAATTTACAACCCAACGGTGCGTTAATAACGAGCTTATAGATATGTAAAACACATTTATTTTCATATTGTGTTAGGCGGATGTTTTTTCTATAATACCTATTATGAAAAATACACCTGATTTGTTTATTTTGGCGGAACATGCAGAACTGATAAAAAAGCTGAACGCATGGGATATTGCATACCATCAAAACGACGCACCAATTGTCGATGACGCAACATATGACGCCGTTAAAAAACGCGCACTGGAAATAGAAGAATTATACCCATCGTTGGCCAAAGATGGCGCGTCAACCCATGTCGGGGCGGCTGTATCTGACAAATTTACATCATATGCACACAGTGTGCCAATGCTGTCCATATCTGATGTATTTAATGAAAATGAGGTTGCAGACTGGTTCAACAAACTGACAAATCGGAATATATTCATAGAATTAAAGGTTGATGGGGTGTCATATTCTGCCCGATATGAAAATGGCGTTTTGGTTCGTGGCCTGACCCGGGGCAGTGGCGTTATGGGCGAAGATATTACAGAAAACCTGAAAACTATACCAGACATTCCACAAAAACTGACTGGCAATTTTCCAGACGTTATTGAAATCCGTGGCGAAGTTTATATGAAGCGCAGCGACTTTATCGCCCTGAACGCAGAATCAGACAAGCAATTTGCAAATCCGCGTAATGCCGCGGCGGGATCGCTGCGCCAATTAAACCCACAAATAACCGCAACACGCAAACTTAGTGCGTTCGCATACACATATGGCGAAATATCCAGTCGCGACTTTGCAACACAATCAGAATATTTTGACAGGCTAGAATCTTGGGGTTTTAAGACAACGCGTCAATGGGCCAGACATGCGGATAATATGACTGATATTCAACAGGTCTATAACGACATTATGCTGATACGCCCAGATATACCATTTGATATTGATGGACTGGTTCTGAAAGTCAACGATATTGCAACTCAAGAACGCATGGGCAGTCGCGCGAACAGCCCACGATGGGAAGTCGCATATAAATTTCCTGCAGCACGTGCGATTACAGAACTACGCGACATTACAATTCAGGTTGGGCGCACGGGGGTTCTGACGCCTGTGGCGGAACTGGAACCAATAAATATCGGTGGTGTTGTCGTATCGCGCGCAACATTACATAACGCAGATGAAATCGCACGCTTGAATGTGCGTATTGGCGACAAGGTTATTGTTCAACGCGCAGGCGATGTTATTCCACAAATTATCGGGGTTGCAGAACAAAATCCAAGCGCTTCAGAATATGTATTTCCAACAATCTGCCCGATATGCGGTGGCAACGTCGTCCAAGAATCTGGCGCAGTTGCACGCAGATGTGTAAATACGCTGACCTGCCCTGCCCAGCGGTTAGGCGAACTGGAACATTTTGTGTCACGTCACGGGTTTGATATTGATGGACTGGGAACAAAACAGTTGGAAACATTTATCGCACGTGGCTGGATTGAAACGCCGGCAGATATATTCACATTGATTGAAAGACATGCTGACGCCATTAAAAATCTGGATGGGTTTGGGGACAAATCTGTATATAATCTGAATCAATCAATTGAAAAAGCGCGCAATATCGACCTGCACAGATTCTTGTTCGCAATTGGAATCCCAGACATTGGTCAGGTAACCGCAAAAATTCTGGCACGCGCATTTGGCACACTGGACGCAATACGCAACGCCCCAGAATGGAAATTAAAGAATATTGACGGCATTGGCGACGTTATGGCAGATCAGATTGTTTCTTTCTTTGCAGATGAACACAATGCGCGCGCATTGGATTTATTATTAGCACAGGTAAATGTTCGCGATGCAGAAATCAAAGAAACAAAAACAGACGGCGTATTGTCAGGTAAAAAGGTTGTTTTAACCGGCACACTGGCAAAATATACACGCGACGCCGCCAAAGAAATCTTGGAACAAATGGGCGCAACTGTATCGGGCAGTGTTTCCAGCAAGACAGACATTGTTCTGGCGGGCGCAGACGCAGGCAGTAAACTGACCCGCGCACAGGAACTGGGGATTACCATTTGGGATGAATCTGATTTCGAATCCGCAATCAATAACCAATAAAAAAACCGCCGATTGGCGGTTTTTTATTATTTCGTTTTCTTTAACGACGGCGAAAGCCATTGTGTTGTGCATTGTTGCTGGAACGCTTTGACAGATAGCGTGCCGCAATCAAAACCAACCATTCTAATGACAGTGCAGCCAAGTAAAGCAATTTGTTTTCAATCCCAGATACAAAACCCAAGACATAAACCAACTGGGCAATAAATGATACATATAAAATGCCAAATACGCCTGTAAAGAATACTTTCTTAACTTTTCCAAACATTTTTTTGCCTTCCTATATTTTTTATAATGTTTTATTAAAACGTCGGGTTTCTGGTGCCAGGTACCCGACAGACCCCGCAATAACTTAAACGAATGTGGTCAACAATCGCCAACCATATTCAAGCCATTATTAGGCAGCCATTGCAATGCGAACATTGTCGTTCGCAGCGATTCTATCGCCATTCAGTTTTTAGTCGGCTTTTAACGACGCCATGTCGGATTCAACCAATTTGTCTTTCATCATCTGTCGAATCTATGTCAGCCCCATAACCAAATATGACACAAATCATATCAAGTAATGGTGGAGCTGTGGGGTACCGCCCCCCAGTCCAAAATGACTATTGCACAACGGCTTCAGAATCATCATCACTTGCGTGACGGGGTAATTATAGTCTTTTAGACTGGAATTTGCAAGTTTTTAAGTTATAATAAACATCAAGAGGCAAAAAAAATGAAATTCTTAGATAAAGCAAAAATATATGTCAAAGCAGGCGATGGTGGTAACGGCAGTGCCAGTTTCAGACGCGAAAAATATATTGAATTCGGCGGTCCAAACGGCGGCGACGGTGGTCGTGGTGGCGACGTTGTATTCATTGCGGTACCAAATGTGAACACACTGATTGATTATCGATACAAGACCAAGTTTGTCGCAGAACGTGGCCAAAACGGTATGGGCAAAATGCGTACAGGTGCGTCTGGGGATACACTGGTATTACCTGTGCCAACAGGAACTGTGATTTTGTCTGAAAACGAAGAAATCGAATACGCCGACCTGTGCGAAGACGGCATGGAATATCGTGCGGCACGTGGCGGTAATGGCGGATGGGGGAATCTGCATTTCAAAAGCCCAACAAACCGTGCGCCAAAACAGGCAAATGATGGTCTGCCAGGTGAAGAAAGAACTGTTGTTTTGCGTCTGAAACTGATTGCAGATATTGGTTTGGTTGGATTCCCAAATGCCGGTAAATCAACATTGTTGTCTGCGGTAACATCGGCGCGACCAAAGATTGCAAACTATCCATTTACAACATTAAACCCACAGTTGGGCGTTATGTACGCACACGACCGTGAGTTTGTTTTGGTTGACCTGCCTGGATTGATTGAAGGCGCACACACAGGCGTAGGATTGGGAGATCAATTCTTGGGACATGCAGAACGCACCAAAATGATTCTGCATGTAATTGATGGCACAGAAGCAGATTGGGCGGCACGGTACAAGGCAATTCGTCATGAAATGGATTCGTATGGTGGCGATTTGACAGATAAGCCAGAACTGGTCGTTATCAACAAAACCGACGCAATCGAAGATTCTGAATTTGCCGACAGAATGTCCGCATTTAAAAAGTCTTTTGGGCGCAAGAAAAAGCCCGAAATCGTCGCAATCAGTGCTGCTGGGCGTATCGGTATTGCAGAACTGATTTTGTCTATTGAAAAAATGTTCCTGGGCTTAAAATAATTTTGATTTTTAGTGTTTTCTCTGCTATGATTTGGTCAGAAACACAAACCATAAAGGAGAAAACAAACCATGGTATCATTAAAAGGTACACAAACAGAAAAAAATCTGTTGATTGCGTTTGCAGGTGAATCACAGGCACGTAATCGTTACACAATGTATGCATCCCAGGCCAAGAAAGACGGTTTTCAGGCAATTTCTAAAATCTTTTTAGAAACAGCAGACCAAGAAAAAGAACATGCATCACGTTTGTTCAAATTCTTAGAAGGTGGTGATATTGAAATCACTGCTTCTTTCCCAGCAGGCAAAATCGGCACAACACTGGAAAACTTGCAGGCTGCTGCATATGGCGAACACGAAGAAAATACAGAAATGTATCCAAAGTTCGCACAGATTGCTGCCCAAGAAGGTTTCCCAGCAATTGCAGAAATCTTGAAAAACATTGGTTTGGCAGAACGTTATCACGAATCGCGTTTTCGCGCCTTGGCCGAAGCAATCGAAGACGGCACATTGTTCAAACAAGATAAAATCGTTATGTGGCGTTGCACAAACTGTGGCATGTGGCACATTGGGATCGAAGCGCCATCAGTATGCCCAGCATGCCTGCATGAACAAGGCTATTTCATCAGCGAAGGCACAACATCACGTTGTGACACGAACGAAGGTTTCTGTGAATATTCAGTTATCGATGATTAAAAAAACCGCCAATTGGCGGTTTTTTATTATTCTGCAACAGCTGGCTGTTGTGGTGCAGGACGATGCATAGGCTTTTTTGGCTGATGCATATTTTGTGGTTTACGCATATTTTTTGGTTGACGCATATGCTTTTTTGATGCTTTGAATTCATCAACCGAAACACAACCGTCATGATTTGCGTCCATTTTTTCAACCATTTGTGCCATCTTTGGGCATTTTACAACCAAGCAACCATTATCAAATTCTGGACGTGGCATTTTTTTATACATTTTATGAGTATTGCACATTTTCGCAGTTGCAAAACCCAACGCAAAAACGATAATAATAGCGATTATTTTTTTAAATGCGTGACCATGATGACATTTGCAACCGCATTTGTGTTCACAACAGCAATGAGCATGTTCAACAACAGGCGCAACTTTTTTTGCGGTCGTTTTCTTGGCAACTGTTTTTTTAGTTACAGTCTTTTTTGTTGTTTGTTTTGGCATATGTTCCTTCCTTTGTTTTGTATGCAATGTAATTTTATTTTATCAAAAAACAGTTGTAAAGAAAAAAATTAAAAAGTCCCCCGGTTGGGGAACTTTTTTTCAATTTACACAAATCAAACGATTTAGTTCAAAGCGTCTTTCAATGCTTTACCTGGTTTGAATTTAGGCTGTGTGGATGCTGGGATTTTAATTGCAGCACCTGTTTGTGGGTTACGACCTGTTGTTGCTTTGCGTTTTGCAGTTGTGAATGTACCAAAGCCAACCAAGCGAACTTCGCCTTTCTTTTTCAGAACTTTTGTAACTGTGTTGATAAATTCATTCAAGCAGCCAGCTACTGTTGCTTTTGTAACGTTTACTTCGTTTGCGATTGCTTCAATCAATTGTTGTTTGTTCATATGTTTCTCCTTTCATTTATTTCTAAAGGTGTTCGCAGTTTTTGCACATCCACATAATCTGTATTGCAAGTATTCTGTGAACATTTCCTGTACTGCTTGTCCGAATCGTAGAGAATTCTGCCCTTTAAGTCAAGCACATAATTAAAAAACCGCAAAAAACCGCATTGTTGACAAAAATCTATTACTTCATATCGTGTATTTTGTTGATGTTTTCCATACGTGCATTCTTAGACGTCGCATCGCACAAAACCCAATCGCCAGTCAGACCGTCAACATGAACAAAACGAAAGGAATCCGGGGTTTTCATCAGCATAAACACAACAACACATGCCCAAAATAGTAACTTGGTATACCCCCATGGATTTTTATATACACCACGATCAAATTTATCTTTTAACAAGTTTTGATACAATGCCCATGCCCATACCGCAATCAACACCAATGTCGCAAAAACCAAACCAATATGAATCGGCTTTTTTATATTCATCAGCATATGCGCCGCAGACGTCCACGCCGATTCACCCACAGGACATACAAATAATGCGTTTGGCGGAATATCGCCAACAGATACAGGTACAGCATTCGGATTTAGCCTTACATCAAATGCAACCATTAAAATAATTGCGACAGTTGCCATAATCGCAAACATCATTGTCTGTTTCATGGTTATATTCCTTTGTATATTTTACAAATGTTATTATATCACAAACAACTATGTGATTGCAATTTTAGAAAGTTTTTTTTAAACTTTTTTTATGTGGCGCAAAAAAGTAAATCTTGTCGTTGGGTTAACAACCTGTAATATTGAGTGCTTGAGTATATCAATTCCTGCACTGGGGCGACTGTGTAAAAACTTTACATTAATTATACATAACGATAACCCTGACATAAAATTAAAACACAAGTATATAAGAAAACTGGGCTATCGTGGCAATCTGCATATTATCAATTCAGACTTTAATATTGGATTGTTGGCGTCTAGATGCACAATCCTAAAATATATAAAAGATAAAAAGCTTATAAATACTTGGACTGTATTTATAGATGATGATGACGTATTACTGGATACAACCATCCCAAGTGTTAATGATAACACTTTTGCAATCGTGCAGAATGCCGCAATCATACGAACACAGTTGGTTGATGTTTTGCGCGCATCAAAGTATGGCAAATACAACATTGATAATGAAAATACTTTTCTGGCACAGCCACATATTGGCATAACTGGCACAATTATCAAAACACGGTATCTGATACAATGGTATGACATTACCAAAGAACATGCAGACACAATATCTGATATAAACGAAAGTATTTCTTTCCGTATTCCTGTTGATTTAATAATGTGGTCTGGGGTAAATACAATCGCAACAAATGCAGGTATGTCATCAATCTATATGGACAGGGTTAATTATATCGTATCAGACATTGATACAGCAAAAACAAAATATGGCAAGCCGATTGCACCAACATCAAATGCAAAAAAGCAAATTAAAAGCGTTATTTCAAAATATGATGCCATTATCAAAGGTGCCTTGAACGCAGCCGCCCCAGCGGGGCAAGATTAAACGTACACTTTTTTTCACAAAAATAAATTATCTGATTGAAACACACGGGGAATATTTATACAATACCCCCGACAATAAAGGAATAACATTATGACATACGATGAAATAAGAAAAGTATTTTTAAATTATTTTGAATCGCGCGGGCATAAAATTGTGCCATCTGCGTCCTTGATTCCAAACGACCCAACACTGTTATTTACTGTGGCGGGCATGGTTCCATGGAAGGGTATTTTACAAGGCACAGAACCTGCGTTCGCACCACGTGTTGCAGACGTTCAAAAATGTATTCGCGCAGGCGGTAAACATAACGACTTGGAAGACGTCGGCTTTGACGGCCGCCATCACACGTTCTTTGAAATGCTGGGCAACTGGTCTTTTGGCGATTACTTTAAAGAAGGCGCAATTGAAATGTCCTGGGAAGTTTTGACCAAGGTCATCGGTCTGGACCCAAATCGCATTGTTGTTACAACGCATTACAGCGACGAAGAAGCAATTAAAATCTGGAAGAAAGTTGCTGGCAAAGATGCTATTTTACTGGGCGACAAAGATAACTGGTGGTCTGCGGGCGATACAGGTCCATGTGGCCCATGTACAGAAATGCACTATGACCTGGGCGAAGATATGCCAGGCGGTCTGCCAGGCACACCAGACGAAGACGGCGGACGCTTTGTTGAAATCTGGAACGATGTATTTATGCAGTACGACAGGGACGCAAACGGTAATTTAACACCACTGCCAAAACAAAATGTCGATACAGGCGCGGGCTTGGAACGCTGGGCATCAATTTTACAAGGCAAGACAGATAACTATGACACTGATTTGTTCCAAAGCATTATGAGTGCAACAGAAAGCATTGTCGGCACACAACGCAATGCTGATAACATTTCCAGCTTTAAGGTTATTGCCGACCATCTGCGCTGTGTTGGTTTTGCAATCGCAGACGGTGTTATTCCATCAAACACAGACCGTGGCTATGTAATTCGCAGAATATTACGTCGCGCAATGCGTCATGGGCAAATCTTGGGTCATCGTGGGGCGCTGTTATCAAAACTGTACCCTGCCCTGATTACTGAAATGGGTGCGGCATATCCAGAACTGGAACGCGAAGAAAAACGTGTTGTTGAAATCATTCAAAACGAAGAAAACGCATTCGCAGATATGTTGCAAAACGGTATGAAATTGTTGGAAAGCGAATTACCAAAACTGAACAACAATGTTCTGCCAGGCGATGTTGCGTTTAAACTGTTTGATACATATGGCTTCCCATTGGATTTAACACAAATGATTTTGCGCGACAAAAACATTGATGTTGATGTTGCTGGATTTGAAAAATCAATGGCAGAACAAAAAGAACGTTCCCGTGCAAATACCAAGGGAACACGCATATTCTGGGAATCACAAACAGATTTGCAAAATACGGACGATGTGGCGAAATACGCACCAGTTGATATGGAATCGCGCGTATTGTCAATTCTGCGTAACGGCGAATTCGTAGAATCCGCAGATTCTGGGGACGAAGTCGAAGTTGCACTGGATAAAACAAACTTTTACGGCACCCAGGGCGGTCAGACTGGCGACAGCGGCGAATTAAAGATTGATGGCAAAACCGTCATGACCGTGGCCGAGGCTGGACGTGTTGACAATGTCGTTATTCACAAGGGCGTATTAAATGAAAAACTGTCTGTGGGCGACGTGGTTACCCCTGTCATAAACACAAATGTACGTCAGCAAACTGCACGCGCGCATACGGCGACACACTTGTTACAGGCGGCGTTACGTGCGGTACTGAACGAAGACGTGCAACAACGCGGATCCAAGGTTGCACCTGATTCCGTTCGATTTGACTTTTCATTTGGTCGTGCGATGACCACAGATGAAAAACAGGCTGTTGAAGACTTGATAAACCAATGGATTGCGGCAGATATGACCGTTACACACGAAGAAATGTCCATGGATGACGCGGTTAAACGTGGCGCGATGGCACTGTTTGGCGAAAAATACGGCGATATGGTTCGTGTTATTACTGCGGGCGATGTTTCATGCGAATTGTGTGGCGGAACACATATACACCACACAGGCGAGATATTAAAGGCACGCATAAACAAAGAAAAATCTATCAGCAGTGGTATCAGACGAATAACAATGTCTGTTGGAACACTGGCCGAATAAACCAAAACCGCCGTTTGGCGGTTTTATTTTACCTGGGTCCTGGGGTCATCCGCCCAAGGCGGGAATCCAATGCGCCGCAAACAGTTAAACCCACCCCGTCACTGCGTGACACCCCTCCCCGCGGGGTGCGGAACGCACCGGCGTCGGAGGGGAACTTGTCACCGGTTTTAAGTTCTCCTCCCTGGGAGGAGTACGGCGTAGCCGGGAGGTGGGTATGACAATGTTTTTTATTTTCCTTGTCACGCCTATCGAAGACAGTTAAACCCACCCCGTCACTGCGTGACACCCCTCCCCGCGGGGTGCGGAACGCACCAGCGTCGGAGGGGAACATGTCACCGGTTTTAAGTTCTCCTCCCTGGGAGGAGTACGGCGCAGCCGGGAGGTGGGTATGACAATGTTTTTTGTTTTCCTTGTCACGCCTATCGCTCATCTTTGTCACTCCTGCGTAGGCAGGAGTGGGACCGTGCAGTGTGAGCGTAGCGAGCCAAAATAACACATATTACACATGTTTGAATATTGTAAATTTCATAGACCCTATCCCTGCCTTCGCAGGGATGACAAAAAACTATGCTAGGCGTGACAAAATACACATTCGCTAGGCGTGACAATTGTGTTTCTTCGGTATTTTATTCCGCAACCTGTACCGTATCGTCATATACAGAATAGACAGTTCCCTTGTAACGTATTTTCAGCTTTTTATCTGTATCTTTGTTCATTGGCACATCGGCTGTGGTTATATTACCAAACAAATCAGCCACACCGTCATGATTGGTATCAAAATGCAATGCAGGACTGGTGCGTTTCACAGGACTTAGATACATAATATCTTTGTCCACGTGCAGTTTTGCACCACTGCATTGTGAAACTTCCCACATACCGGTTGGGGCAGACGCACCATCTGGGCATGCGTTTATACCAACATCATCTGTTTCAGAATATGTATATTCGCCACCAGGGCAGAAATGATTTGCCGGACATATTACACATGTTTCAGATGTCCGTGGCAAATAATACCCACGTTCACAGGTGTAATTGGACGCCTCGAACACTGCGACAAATTGCATTGTGCCACTGGGGATAATATTGCACATTTTCGGCACAGTTTGTGTACCAATTGGCACAACAACATCAGCCAAGGCGACGCTTGGCATAAAAATCATCAGCAATAACGCAATTTTCGATATAAACATTTAATGTATCACGTATTCTGTGGGGAAAATCCCCACAGAATCACGATTTATTATTGTGTTATCAGTTTCCAACCCTTGAATGTATAACCCGGTTTTGTTGGGATGTAATCAGGTACATTTACATCGCTACCATACAAACACATTCCAGAGATATTTTCAGAACCATCATCAGGATTCCAATCAATACCTATCTTGTTCGCATCGCACATATATGTGATATAGGCGCTATGTGAATTAATATATGTTCCAATAAGAATCGCTGCGTTCTTGAGCTCTAATACAAAATTTGTCAAATCATTCTTAGCAGCAACATACATCAAAAAAACATTTAAGCTAGAGATTGCTGAATCGTGTGCACAGCCTGTGTTACAGGCTTCCATATCTCCATCAAAATTTATATCACTGCCTTCATGTCGTATATCAAGATCTGACATAGGTGTATCATTAACATTTGTGTACGTGGTATAGCACATATGTGCCTCGTCCGATGCGTCACATTCGGATTTACCGGATATACTGATTTCCCACCGTGGACTAAATATGAACCAATCTCCATTTTGTGCTGATTCACGAAACGCCGCCAATTCAGGACTTTGCTGTGCAGCAATATCGCAATCTATCTTTTCTCCTGCTAAGCTCGATAAAAGAAAATTAGCAGTGCGTATATATTCTGCCTGTTGACAAGTTTCTTTCCCGAAACCATCCTTGCTATATAAATAGCCATCGCTTGGCAATTGATTAACATTTTCATCAACAAAAGCCTGAGCAAGTGTTTCGAATGGTTGCCAAAAGCCATTCATTCGTTCTGGATGCTGTACATTGTCAATAGCAACTTTAACTTGTAATTGTACTTCATTTGAAAACGAATTATAAATCGATTCCCAATTATTATACAGCTCTGACTTTGCTTCTTCCAGCATTTCTGGGGTATAGTCTTCTGCGCTTCCGCCATTTACATTAACCAATACTTGTACCAGTTGTTCATCTGTTAAATCTGGGCGTTTGTGATAGCCCGTATCGCATTGAAAGCTTAATGAACATATTGGTGACGTGGCATCGCACGAACCGCCATAAAAATGTTTACCAGACGCTGTTTCATTACCGTGGGTAACGTTTATTGCGTGTAACGGTACAGGCTGTTGTGTACATGTCGCAGAACATCCCTGGTAACAATCGTTTTGACTGTCAGAACCACCAACTGATGATGCATAATCAGTGGGGCATTGGTATGTGCCTTTTTCTTCGCTTTCAACTGTAAAAATACCACCTGGACAGTATGAGCCACTGGCACATGGGGTACATGCAATGTTTTCACCGTCAACCATTAAATATTGACCCGCCGGACAGTCATATTCATTCAATGACCATGTCGCAATAGTGTTCGCAGTTGCACCATTTTCTGCTGTACCCAAAACATCTGCGTTACAAGTGCCGGCGCCACCTGTAATGATTTCATCGTCTGCATACGCAGTGCCGATAACACCAATTGCAAACATTGTGTATAAAATATTCTGTAATCGCATATTCCTTTCCTTTCGTTTTTTTGTAAAAAAAACAGACCAATGACGCCATTTATGCGTCATTGGTCTGTTACCAAACGCGAACATACGTTCGCGTAAATTTTACCCGGCAGGGTTATTCCCCTCTCTCTCTCTCTCTCTCTAGATTTCTGCACTTTTTGAACATTGTGTCAGCCCCACCGTTGTTTTATTTATTTCCTGTATAAAAATTGTACTATTTTATGGGAATTTAAATCAACTGTTTTTTGTTACCGGTAAGAAAATATTGTCATTCCTGCGTCCCCTTTGTCATTCCTGCCCCCTTTTGCCACTCCTGCGAAGGCAGGAGTGGGACTATACAGTGTGAGCGTAGCGAGCCAAAATAATACATATTACACACGTTTGAATATTGTAAATTTCATAGACCCTATTCGCTTCGCGGCACTTCGTAGTCCTGCCTGCGCAGCAATGACAAAGAAGAAAGTAGGAATGACAAGAAAAAACAAACCCACCCCGTCACTGCGTGACACCCCTCCCCGCGGGGTGCGAAACGCACCGGCGTCAGAGGGGAACTTGTACACAGGTTTTAAGTTCTCCTCCCTGGGAGGAGTACGGCGCAGCCGGGAGGTGGGTATGACAGAGTTTTTTTGTTTTCCTTGTCACGCCTATCGAAGACAGTTAAACCCACCCCGTCACTGCGTGGCACCCCTCCCCGCGGGGTGAGGGACGCACCGGCGTCGGAGGGGGACTTGTCACCCGGTTTAAGTTCTCCTGCCTGCGCTAGGCGTTACAAAACGTGCCTACGAAATGTCGTAAAAAAAATCCCCATTTCGGTTTTTTTACACAGAATAAACCGTTGACAATCTGTGTATTTGTGCTACAACAATATCAGAAAAAAAGGATACCATTATGCCACGATATACCGAAGCGTATAAAATTTCTGTATTAAAACGCACAAAAGTCGTAGGGGTAAGCGCTGCGTCCAAGGAAAAAAACCTGCCGATGAAGACTATTCTGCGTTGGAACTATATTTATCACATTTATCACAAAATGGAATTGCGCACCTTTACAGATGAAGAAAAAATCAAAATTTTAAAGTATGCTAATAAATACGGTATGACATCCGCAATGCGTAAGTATAACGTTGATGTGGCAACCCAACGCGTGTGGAATAAAAAATTTAATATCTATAAAAAAACTGGCAGACGTACAAAAGCAACCTACAAGAAAAAATATAAACATTACAACACTGAATACAAAATGGAAGTGTTGTTGTTTACAAAACAATATGGTATCAGCAAGGCTGGTCGTAAATATAATCTGCCGGCATCTACGATAAAGTCGTGGAATGCCGAATTAAAAGTTTACACACCACGCAAACACCGCACTTTTACCGACAGCAAAAAAGCAGAAATCATCCAATTCGCCACAGAAAATTCTGTGGCACAGGCTGCAAAAAAATACAACCTGGGCAGCGGGTACATCAATAATTGGATAAAAGATTTAACACAAAATAAAAAATAAAAATCCCCGTTTGGGGATTTTTTATTTCAAATAAAATGTTATCGTGGCGACAACACGAACCTTTTTATTTATCGCCTGACGTTCATTGGATGACCAGCTGTCGGTTGGGTCACGCGATTCGATACTGAACACACCCTGATTCGCACTTTTAATTTTGCCCAGTTTGGCATCTGCGTCTTTGGCAAATTGCTGACCCGCGGCGGTGGCGTTTTTGGTTGCCTGCTCTATCATCGATATTTTGATATCGTTCAGGCCGTTAAAGATATAAATTGGGCCGGAATAATCTTCGGTAATGGTAATGCCACGACGAACCAATTCGCCCATACGACGGGAAACACTGTCCACCAATTCAACATTATGCGAACGAACCATTACACCTGTTTCAATCACATAGCGACCGTCATTTTGCTGATTCTTTAATTCTGCATCGGAATAGCCTGCATATTTATCGCGAACCTGAACACGTAAATTCTGAATATCTGATGGCGCAAAACCAGAATCTGTTAAGAATTTATGAATTTCTGCCAAATCGTTATCAATTTCTTGTTGCAAGACAGTTAAATCACCACCAACACCATTGATTTTTATGTTCCATACGGCCGTATCTGCGACAACGTCGCGTTCGGCCAAACCCTTGACCGTGACAGTGCGCCCAGACATCGCGCGATAAATGCCGTCGCCAATAAAAAATCCACCCAGTGCAACACCAACCGCCAGCACAGACAGCCACAATCCAGAAACCGATTTTAATTTATTTGTAATCTTCATAAATCCCCCCAATGTTTTATATAGCTAAATTTACATTAATCGTGCGACGATATCAAGACTAAATATCTTGGATTATTTTGCCAATCACATAATTCGCCAAATTCAGACCAAAACAACCCGTTACTGTTATCACAGACCCCAGATTCTTGGCGTGTCCGGTTACAGGTTGCGGAACCTGTGTTGAATAAACAACCGGAATGTCTGGCAAATCTAAATCACGCACCATACGACGAACACGCGCAGCCAATGGGCATACACTTGTCTTGGACAATGGCGCGATTTTTATTTGCGATATATCTGTTTTTGACGCTGCCCCCATACTGGAAATAATCGGCACATTGTGCGCGTGCGCCCATTTGTATAACGCAACCTTGGATTCCACAGTATCAATCGCATCAATTATAAAGTCTGGCATAACATCAATTTGGGACGCATCGTCAAAAAACATATTTAACGCAGTCACATGAATTTCTGGATTTATGTCATAAATACGATTTTTCGCGACAGATACCTTGGGCTGACCAACTGTACTGTCCAGTGCAAACAGCTGGCGATTTATGTTTGATTCTTCAACCGTATCAAAATCAACAACAATCAAATGACCAATGCCGGAACGGGCCAGTGCCTCTATTGCAAAGGAACCAACAGCACCGCACCCCACAACCATAACTGTTGCGGTTTGTAATTTCTGGGTGCCGTCGTCGCCAAATAATAACCTTGTTCTGTGTAATCGTGTCATTTCTTTAACATCCGAATTGTATTTGCATATATTATATCTGCCATTTTTTCAGGCGCAACATCCAAAATTTCTGCAATATGATTCACAACCATTATGACATCATTGGGATTTTTGCTGTCTGTTTCTGCAATAATTCTGGTCAGTGGCGTCGCATGCAGGCGTGCAACATTCTGCAAATTGCGCGGTCCATAAGAAAAATACATATTATACCGTTCTGCCATTTCTGGAATATCAAGCGCACTGCCCGTATGCCCATGCGACAAAATAAATTGCGGCAACTTGTTCTGGTTTGTCTTTAAAATATGTAACACTTTATCCCATGCGCCAACACAATGCAGCGACACACCACGTTCCAGTTCACACGCCATACGAATTTGCGTTTCAAATACAGATATTTGGGTATTTAAGTCTGGTTTAAATTTATCAAGTCCGATTTCCCCGATATGTAAACATGGATTATTTATCAGAATGTCGCGCAAGGTTTCCGCCCAACCAGCAGGCAAATCCGATACAAACCACGGATGTACGCCAACCGCGCCATAAATGTCATCATCCACATCCACCGCCCCCATAATTTCAAACCAATCGGATGGGCGTGTGGCATTATACACCGCCCCAACATTTAATAGTATTGGGTTATCTGATGTGTGACAATGTGCATCAATATATTTTGTCATTTGTTATCAAAAAACCTGCAACCGCAGGTTTTATTGTGTTTTTAATCTAAACCCTTTAACAAAATTTCTTTCATTTCGTTTGGCATCATACCTGTTGAAGAATAACCACAGTCAACATGGTGAACTTCGCCTGTAACGCCGCTGGACAATTCACTGAACAGATACATTGCGGCACCACTGACATCATCCAAAGTCATATTGCGACGCAATGGTGTTGTTTCTGCATTTAAGCGCAACATCGCCTTGAAGCCACCGACACCACTGGATGCCAATGTCATAATTGGGCCCGCACTGATTGCGTTTACGCGAATATTATCACGCCCCAGGTCAGATGCCAGATAACGAACACTGCTGTCCAGGGCAGATTTCGCAACACCCATTACGTTGTAATTTGGAACAGACTTTTCCCCGCCGAAATATGTCAGGGTAACAACGCTGCCCCCGTTATGCATCAATTTAGACGCGCGTCTGGTTATATCAACCAGTGAATACACAGATATATCCATTGTGTTCTTGAAATTATCACGTGTTGTATCGGCATAACGACCCGTCAATTCGTTTTTATCTGAAAATGCAATCGCATGCAGAACACCGTCCAAGTGTCCCCATTCCGCTTCTATCTTGGCAAACAAGTCGTCCATCTGTTCATCATTTTGGACATTACATTCTTGGACAAATTTGGCACCAATTGATTCTGCCAATGGGCGAACGCGTTTTTCCAACGCAGGCATCGCATATGGCATCGCAATTTCAGCCCCCATTTCATGCGCACGTTTGGCAATTGCCCATGCCATTGACCAGTCGTTCGCAACGCCAGTAATTAAAATCTTTTTTCCCTGTAACAACATATATAAATCCTTTGGTAATATGTATAAAATATATCATTAAAAACATACAATCGCAATAAGTAAAAACGCCCGAGTGGGAGTTTATATCTATTCTGTGATTTCGCCTTTGAACTGCATATCATACAGTGTTTTATATGCACCACATTCCAGTTTTAACAATTCATCATGCGTACCGCTTTCAACGATTTCACCATGATTTATCACGACAATCTTGGACGCGTTTCTGATGGTTGATAATCTGTGTGCAATAACAAACACAGTTTTATCCTGCATCAGGTTTTCAATTGCTTTTTGTACGACTGCCTCGGACTTGTTATCAAGGGCGGATGTCGCTTCGTCTAGAATCAAGATTGGGGCGTTTTTCAGAAATGCGCGCGCAATCGCAATACGCTGTTTTTGACCACCAGACAGCAACACACCGCGTTCACCAATCTGGGTATCAAGGCCATTATTTAAGCCCGCAATAAATTCATCCAAGCACGCCATTTTAATCGCTTTGTTTAATTGCTCTTCTGTTGCGCTTTGGTCGCCCAACAAGATATTTTCACGAATTGTGCCGGCGAACAAGAAATTATCTTGGAACACAACAGCGATATTTTCACGTAATGAATGTAATGTAAAATCACGAATATCTGTGCCATCAACACATAACTTGCCCCCTGTTACGTCATAAAAACGTGGCAACAAACTGACCAACGTGGATTTTCCACCACCAGAATTACCGACAAGGGCAATAACCTCGCCCTGGTTGACGGTTAAGTTGATATTTTTTAACACAGGAACATCTTTAATGTACTGGAATGAAACATTTTGGAATTCAATTTGTTTATGCATCGCAGGCATCTGAATCGCATCAGGTTTATCCTTGATTGCAGGAACAGAATCCAAGATGCCAAACACACGTTCAATCGCCATAAACGACATCAATACAGAATTATAGGTTGAACCCATACTCTTCATCGGTGTGTACAACATAATCAATGCCGCCAAGAAAGATACAAATGCACCACTGGTAATAACGTCATTTAATATCAAAAATGACCCAAACCAAATCGCCAAACCAATACCAAAAGACAACACAATATGCATAACAGGTGTAACCCATCTGGTACGCTTTATCAATTTTAAGCGCAAATTAAAAACAGAATCTAAAACAGTTGCGAACTTCTGTTGCTGATAATCTGTCAAATTATATGCAGTAATCGTCTTGTTGCCCGCATAAGATTCATTATACGCAGTAATCAATGCAGAATCCGCCAATATAGATTTATCAAACACAGACTTTATTTTCTTTTTCAATGTCATCATAGGTATCATCGCACCAAACAATACCGCGACACAGATAATAGCCAACTGCCACGAATTAAAAAATAACACAAATATCAAAGACACAGCAGTTACAACCTTTTGAACCAGATTTTTCAAGTTCGTTAGCAACCCCGAACATGCCATATCAGCATTGTTATTAAAGGTAAATATAACATCGCCAGAATTTCTTTTGTTAAAAAACTCTGTTTCAAAAAACAGCATTTTCTTGTACAAATCCAGTTTCAGCGCATTCGTAATTTTATTACCAGACCATGCGTTCAAATAATTCGACAAATAAGTTAAAACACCTTGAACAGATGTAAATAAAATTATCGCCAAGGGAATATACCATGCAGTTTGGACAGATTTTTCAACCATAACCAAATCCATATATGGTTTTAAAGACAATGCAATTACCGCATCCAATGACCCCACAGGTATTGCCAAGACCAACGACATAACACCACGAAACCAATATGGTTTTACATACGGCCACATACGTTTGTAATTCACAACAAACATATTGCGCAACAGCTTGTTTTTTAATTCTTTTGATAACTTTTCTTTTGCCATAACTATATCTACTTTATATTTTCCGAACGAATTATGACCCAATGCATACAGAAAGTCAACCACGCTTATTTATACGACCTTGCAAATATTCCCAAGACTTGGTATAATTTCACAGATGGCAAAAAAATTCAGTGACATTTCTGTAAAGCGTGCTTTAAACTGGTTAAAACTGGGGTGGTTTTTGCACCATTTTATGCTAATCGTTCCTGTTATAATTCTTGTTTACACACAAAAAGGTATAACTGTCGGCGATTTCTTTTTGATTCAAGGAATGTTTCGTCTGGCGGCGTTTTTATTTGAAATTCCATCTGGGTATATGTCAGACAGGTTCAGCCGCAAACGTGTTATGATTGCAGGCGCATTGTTTTCATTTCTGGGTTTTGCCATTGTCGCAGTCGCATACGGTTTTTGGGCGTTGGTACTGGGCGAAGCATTGTTGGGGATTTCAAGCGCCCTATTCTCGGGCACACTGGAGGCATACACATACGACCTTATGAAACGCAACAAAAGCCAAAAAGAATTCTTGCGCGAATTCGGCAACATCACCACTTTTGCAAGTCTTGCAACATTTTTATCTGCCATACTGGGCGGAATATTATACGGAATTGTCGGTGCAAATGGTATTTTGTGGCTGGAAACAGTATTTGCAGCCGCATCTGTTATTGTGTTGCTGTTTATCCCCGAATTGTCCGAGGTTAAACGCACCGTCAAAAACAAGACTGCCATTGCAGATGCAATATCTGTTACAACAACAACATTAAAAAACCCAAGACTGCGGAATTTGATTTTATTCCCGTCACTGTTCGGTGCATTTACAATTGTAATGCTGTGGATTATGCAACCAATTATGGAAACATCACGCGTTCCTGTCAGTTTGTTTGGCGTTTATTTTGGTATTACACAGGTGGCATCTATATTCTTTTCAAAATATGCTTATAAAATCTGTGGCAAACTGGGCGAGATTTCAGTATCTGTCATCACAATCGCAACCGTTATTACCGGTGCAATAATGGGACTGATTGCCATGCATACAGCCAATATGCCAATTATTTATACCGCGTGTGCAATAATGGCAATTGTACCAGCAATTCGTATGCTGAACAACCTGCAATATAATACACTGATTCATCACAGTATTAAATCAACCGAACGCGGTACTGTTTTATCAACACGCGCAATGATGTCAACTTTGCTGGGGGCAGTGTTCTTGATTTCTGCAAAATTCTTGATGGATGGTTTCGGCATAAACACAACGTTGATTTTTGTTTTAATTATGACAATATTATTGGTATTTTCTTTGAAATGCACCGCAAAATATATAAACCAAGGAAAATAATATGTCTAAAATAATCAAACTATTTGAACAGCATACAAACTGTGATGACGTTTTGCATATGGTATACGGCATATCCAGTAATGAATACTTTGACTGTGTTTTTGTTGTGCCCCACTGGGATATATATAAAATATTTACAGACAACGACGTAACTATTGAATTATTTGCAAAAACAGACGATACAACCGCATACGAAATCAAACACAATAACAAAAGATATTTATATATAACATTGTCTATGGGCGCGCCAAACATCATCGATTTTTGTTTGGCGTGCTATAAACTGAATTGCGATAAATATGTATTCTTGGGTTCGGTCGGGTCTTTGGTTCCAGAAATACGAATTGGAGATTTTATTATACCGGAATATTCAATATCTGGCGATGGCGCGTCACTGTATCTGAACGACACACTGGACACATCAAATATGTTCAAACCTGCATATTCTGACGCAACATTATCAAAAACAATCAAAGATATTTGCGCGTCTCAAAATATCACAGTCGCAGATGGCACGCCAATTTCTGTTGACAGTATATTTTGCGAATATGCGCACCTGGATGAATTTATAAAGATGGGTGCGAATGCAATTGAAATGGAAAGCGCCGCGTTTTTTGCAGCAATGAAATACATTAAAAAATCTGCGGCTGCTGTTTTGGTTGTGTCTGACAATACGTCGGCAAATCAGCCGCTGATGGACAAAGATGATTCCACACGCACAAAATACCGCACCGCCCGTCAAAATGTACAACAGATATTAAAACAGATATAAAAAATGTTTGTTTTTATTTATCTGTATTATTATAATCAAAAAAAACAATAAAAGGAAAGGCCATGAAAAAAATCTTGTTATTGACGGGTATTTGTATTTTATCTGCATGTGGTGGTGGCGGTGGTTCAACACCAATCAGCGGTGGTGCAACAGCCGGCAAACCTGCCGAAGGGCGACCAAATGTAAAAGAAGACGGCTTTCCACGCGAAACATGGATCAACAACAGTAAAGTTACATCTATGATGTCACAGATATTCATTCCAAAAGGCAATGTCGGCGATGGATATAACATGTACACATTGCAAGATGTAAAGTTTATATCCAGTGACGATACACCAACAGATGAAGACTATATAACGTTTGATATAAATGATAAAACTGGTGTAATTGAAAAATTAATAATACATGATGATACAGATACAATAACTATGGAACGCGATAGAGATAATATATTTAATATCCCTGGGTACAAGTATCAAATTCCATATATGTCAGATGGTGAACCCAAAGTGTGGACATCTAAAATTTTCTTGACCAAGATTACAGACGAAAGCGCAATTATTGCCCAAATTACAGATGAAAATATACCCGCAGATAAAAAAGATGCTATTCTGGCGAATTTTGATAAAGGCGAATGGGGCAGTTACTTATTAACCAGCACATTCCAAATGTTCGGTAAAGATATTGGCAGCAAAAACGGTCTGCAATATTCTGACTTTGGGTATAATACCACAAAAGTATCTGATGGTCGGCTGTTTGATTACGATGTTGTTGCCGGTGGGTATACAATATACCAAATTCCAGCAGATAAGATAGCCAGTCAATCGCTTACTTTTACAGGAAAAGCGGTTGGAACTATCAGCTATACCGATACAGAAGGTAAGCAAATAAGTGAAATTTCAACAGATAACAATGCGACAAAGTTAGTATTTAATAACGGCAAAGAAACGCTAACCATGCCATTTAACGAATATTATACAGTTATTGTTGAAAAAGAAGGCGATAATTCAAATATCAAGTTTACTGATTGGGAAGGCAAAGATTCAAAATTCAAATTTACAAATGAAACAGCGACACCTGACAATGCATGGATTATGTATTACGGCAAAGACAATAATCCATCTGAAGCAGTTGGAACCATTGAACACAGCGAAGATTCTGAAAACAGACCTACATTTAATGCAGGATTTGGTGCGCAAGTTACACAATAAAAAAGACCGCCGAAACGGCGGTTTTTTATATCTTATCGAACACAGCCCGAATTGCACACACCTGTTTCCTTTAATGCACGACGCAGACAATTATAGTGCTGAACCCTGTCACGCAGATAATGATTATACAATGTTTTGTTATTACTTATCATTGTAACTGGGACACCCCTGTCCAGACAGCCAGACACAACCAATGGACCGTCATCATAATGCATATCTGGTTTGATAATGTCTTTTAATATATCGGACTTTTTGCCATGCTGATCATAAACCTGATTAAACGAACATTTGATACCTGCACGACGTAATTGATTAAATGTCTTTTCTGGCTGCTTGTATTTACGTTCTGTGACAAATAAAACCTCTAAATCCGGACGCGCCAATAAATCATTTAAAAGATAATGTATCTTTTTATCTAATACCGGCATCGAATACAGTAAATCATCGCCAAATAATTCAGACAAATTTTCAATTACAGTAATATTATCATACGATTTATATATATCCCAATCTGTTGGTTTTACATACGGCGCATTGGCACGACGAAAAGCCTCTTGATACAAAGGGGTCATATCGAATATTACGTTATCTAAATCCAGTGTTATTATTTTCTTGCTCATTTTCAACCCTTATCATTTTGTGGGCTGATTATAACAACAAAATTTAGAATTCCAACTGTTATTTATCAAACTATTTCAAGTTCAATTCCAACAATACCATATTTAGATTCCATGTCAGAATCATAAAACTTTGAAATCGCGGACATCAGTTTATCAAGGCTTAGGAACCCCGTTCTGGGAAAACTGATTTTAGTGGATAAATCTGCAAAACTTTTGGCAATATGCAACCGAACAATCTTGCATTTCATATAATCCGACGGATTTTGTGCATTATAAAATAAAATAATATCATTATTGCGCATCTTGCGACGCTTTTCATCATACAGACGCAGTTCTATATCTTTATCACCAGACTTTATCATATCGTAATAGGTGCTTTGCAAACTCATAGAAAATCGGCACGACAAATTTGGCACAATGTGCGTGGCACAAAATTCACGCATATCAGCCATCGGTGTAATTTCTGGTTTTAACAAATCGTTTGCGTCCAACCAAACAACAGAAATATCTTCACTACGTTTTTCAACAAATTGCAAATCCATATCAGATGGCACATGTACAACAAAGAAATGATGTTCTTCGGCATACGCGCCACGCTTTTCTGCACGCGCAATATCTGTATGACGAAACGAATACGGCACTGGAATTTCAACCAAGTTATCCATCAAGGCTGTTGCGCCTGTACCTAATTCTTCGGTCAGTTCGCGTCGCAAGGCAGTTTTAAAATCTTCGCCATCGTCCAAACGACCGCCAATAAAACCATAACCATTTTCGCCATAACGCAACATTGCAATACGCCCGTCACGCACAGGTATTATATACGCAGAAAAAGACATTTCTTTTATCATTTGTCACCCCTTGGGTTAAATGGTTTGATTGACAGTACGGTTATTTCCAATTCGCCAGACGGCATAACAACATTCGCCTGACCACCAACAGACAGCCCAATCAACGGCAATACAATCGGCATATTATATGCGTATATTTTATTTGAAATATCTTCGCCACCAAGTGGTACAATACTGAAAGTATTTTGCGTTATCGCACCAGAGTCTTGATTTTCTTGGGAAACAGTTACCGTACAATACAACCCAACACAATCTGTGTTCAAATTTGCGGACAATGGCGCAATTTGCATATTGTGAAATTCTGTAATCAAGTCCGCCAAATGACGTTCTGTCTGTTTTTCTTCACGCGTTAAATGTTCATATGCAAAGTTGTCATGCCATGAATTTGTATCTTGTGTATATGCCGCAGTTTTATCAGCACGAATTTTATCAAGCGTTACATTCAGTTCACGAATTCGCTTTTCTGCATCTGAAAAATATTCACGCGTTACAAACAGTTTCATTTTTGTTTCTGTTCACTTTGATATGATGTTAATTCAGAATACATCTCGCCATGTTTTAGGCACGACAAAGATATACGCGTTGGCGTTATCACGTTTTTAAGTTTTGCAACTTCATCCAATGTAAAATACCGCATTTCAACGCACTTGCCAGATTCACAGTTACGAATTACGCCTGTGTAACGTGATACCTCAAAATAAAAATCAAAACTTTCTGTGCGACTGGCCAGATTACTGGTCACATGAACCAGTTTAATATCATTTGGCGCAATATTAATATCCAGTTCTTCTTTTGCCTCGCGTATGGCGGCGGCACGCGCGGTTTCGCCCTGCTCTATATGTCCGGCTGGCAAAACCCACCAACCGCCATCATAATTAAAAAAGCCATCATTACGAAAGAACAATAATACTTTGTCATCTTGCTTGATAATCAGGTTTATTACACCTTTGAACATTGCGCGTTGTGACATTTTATACCCCCGTTTTACATGTGTTACCGGCCACTGATGCCATATACTATTTTAAAGTTCCAACGCTTTTTTCTGCGGACAGAAAAATGTGGTCTGTCGGAATCAATTACAAAAACTATTTTGCCAACCCAGATACGAATATATCGTGCATGAATTTTCTTAATCTTGGTGCGAACATGAGTGCGCATTTCAGTACCGTCGGTGTATTCAACCTCGACACTGCGACCAAAACCGTATTTGTTATTATCAAAATCCAAACCGTATTCAACGAATATTTTTTTAACAGCTGGCATTTGCGCTCTCTTTTTTAAGATTGTATTTCACAAACATTTAAAAGTCTAGTTTTTTAAATTCCTTGCGACATATTTTTTTATGTGTTATTTTTTAGACCAAAGGCAACAAGACAATGTTAATTGTAAAGAATCTTGATAAATCTTTTGATGGAAATGAAATATTTAAAAACCTGAACTTTTCTGTTCAAGACGGGGAAAAAGTTGCCGTTGTAGGTTTAAATGGCGCGGGGAAATCTACGTTATTCAGAATATTACTGAATCAAATCGATTGCGATAACGGTGAATTTTATATGGGCAAAAATCCGCGTATTGGTTGGATGCCCCAGACAGTTGATGAACTGGATTTACCTGATGATGTTGTTGTGTATGACTTTCTGCGTTCTGGTCGTCCATTGGCAGACATTGAACAAAGAATGGCAGAAATTTATAACGAAATGGCCAATGGTAATGAATCCGAAGAGTTATTGCAAAAATTAGGCGCATGTCAGTCTGAATACGAATACTGGGATGGATATTCTGCGGAATCTGAGCTTGACGCCATGATTGATAAAATGGGTATTGATCGTCAAAATCTGAACAAAAAACTGGGCGAACTGTCGGGCGGTCAGAAATCAAAAATATCTTTTATCAGAACCCTGTATACACGCCCAAGCATTTTATTCTTGGACGAACCGACAAACCACTTGGACGCAAGCAGTCGTGATTGGATGACAGAATATCTGATTGCAACAGACGCGTCTGTTGTCTTTATTTCGCACGACGAAGAATTTATATCCAAGGTCGCCGATAAAACACTGTATCTTGATACAATGACCCATACCGGCACACTGTATGGTTTTGGTTATCAACGCTTTTTGCGGACTTTGGCAGAAACAAACGAAAGTTTGGAAAAGCAGCTGCAAAAACAGATGCATGAGATAAATCGTATTCAGTCTTTTATCGATAAACAACGTGGCAAATCTGGAAAATTAGCAAAACAGGCACAAAGTCGCGAAAAATTACTGGAAAAGAAATTAAAAAATCTGGTCGCTGCACCACAAGAAAAAAAAGATATTGATTTAGAACTGACACCTAATCGCGAAGAAGATGTTTTGCCAATCACTGTTGAAAAGTTAAACTTTGCATACACGCCAAATAAAAAAATTATCAAGAATCTGACTTTTTCTTTGAATCGCGGTGAAAAGTTTTTAATCGTTGGTGAAAATGGCGCAGGAAAATCAACATTATTAAAACTGATATATAATATTCTGACACCGTGTGACGGCGTTATTCGTATCGGCAAAAAGACTGATTTGGGTTACTATGCCCAGGAATACGAAACATTGAAGTCTGATATGAGCATCTTGGAAAACGCATCAAGTGCAACGAATATCAGCACATCAAAGTTGCGTTCTGTATTAAATCATTTTAATTTCGTCGGTGACAAGGTAAACCAAACAGTAAAAACCATGTCGCCTGGGGAACGCAGTCGTCTTGAACTGGCAAAACTGTGTTTAAGTGGTGCAAATGTTTTGTTACTGGACGAACCAACAAATCACTTGGACGTTGCGACCAAGAAAACAATCGCAAAAAGTTTTTCAGAATATGGCGGCACATTGGTAATCGTCAGCCATGATTTAGAATTCTTGGAACATTTGGGCATAGACAGAATGCTGATGTTGCCCAGCGGTCGTTTACAGTTTTTTGATGAAAATATTGTCCGCAGATACATGGACCAAGAAAACAATTAAAAACCGCCCAAATGGGCGGTTTGTTTCGGACCAAAAGTTTTTCTTTAACGGCGACGGCCAGTTTGTGTCAACTTGTGTTCTACAACACGGGCAATATCAACAACTGTGCATTCACCACCACAAAAGTATGAAAAACGTTCGTTGTAACCAGATGCAATAACTGGTTTACCGGCTGCGTCTGGGACGAATGTTTTTCCTGTACCGTCCACAAAGCCAATGCCAATGAACATTTTTGTGTGACCGGGAAAACGGACAACAGCACCCGCACCAATACGTTTAAAATCTTCAACCGTTGGGTTTTTAAAGATTGTGTTTGGCACACTGTCACTGGCGAAATAATTCAGCAAACAATCACCATTGTACAAGGCTTCACGACGACCTTTGTCTTTCGCAAATGGGCGTGCGGCAAAATTATTTTCACGGAACTTTAAACGACGGGTCGCATCGACAATCGCTTCGGTAACACTTTTGTTACAATAGTTATAGTCCAAGCCAAACATTTTGCCAGGCGTCGCCAACCCACGATTAATAGAATCAATGTCTAACGCAAGTTCTTTGGCGGCTGTTTCACCAAACAGTATTGCAATTTCTTTGTTGCTCATATTAGCCCAATCAACAGGTTTAAAGCTTGATGGGTTAAAATAGTCGCGCTTCAACGTACGGTTTGGACCCGTGTTACCAGCAACATACACAGCAGAATCTTGTTGTTCTGCAAATGTTTCGGACTTGTCACGACTGCCGATTGCGAATGTCAACAAAAATGCAGCCAGACCAACGGTCGTATGTGTAAATGCTTTGGAAGACAGAATTTTTTTCCAATCAATTTTTTTTACCATTTTATTATCCTTTTCTTTATCTGGTTTAGCGTACATGACGTTGAACATCATTCTGCAGTTTATATTCTACGATTTTTGGAACATCGATAATTGTGCAGTTTGTCCAATCAAAATATCTAAACAACTGATCCGTATCATCAGACGCGATAACAGGACGCCCGCGTGAATCAGCTACAAATGTACGACCATCTTTATCGATATAGCCAATACCCATGTACATATAGCAATGACGGCCACGACGGATAATGGATCCTGCACTGGCACTGGCAATTGATAAGGCGTTCGGTTTTCTGATAATTGTATTCGGAACACTGTCCGCCTCAAAGAACCGTACCATGTGTTTTGCATTATGCATTGCGCGTTGGAAAGATTCTCTGGCATTACAGCGTTCAACAGAAAACGGCGCGACACTGGTGTTATCACGACGGAAACGCAGGCGTGATACCGCATCAGTGTATGCATTAACGACTGCTTCGGCGCAATAATCACGTTCTGCGCCAAACATCTGATCGGCTGTTGCGGAACCAGAATTCAATGAATCCATATCCATCGCATATTCTTTGGCGGCTGTTTTACCTAAGACCTCGCCAACACGCTGATTTGTATTGTATTGCCAGGCAATAGATTCAAATGTTCCCGGGTTAAAAATTTCACGATTTAATTCGGCGTCACTACCACGCGCATTGGTCATATAGACCGCCACATTCTGGCGTGCTTCGAATTTACTTTCTTTGTGCGCACTGATTGCAATCAATGCTAAAAAATACCCAGCCAGCACTGCTGATGCGTGTGTAACTATGTTTCTGGCCAGAAACTTTTTTGTTTGTTCTTTCATTCTTTTTTTCCTTTTATTCTGAATATGACACTTCTGCCACACACTAATAAATATAATACCAACTTTCTCTTTGTCAACCAGCATATCAAAGAAAATCTTTTTCTGATATGTGGTATAAAGACATCATACAACCACCCAAATGAGCTGTTGTTTTACGGCATTAAACGTGTTGGCCCACGAAACAGGAATGTGGCCTCGCGCAGGCTTGGCAAATCCAGCAACTGTTTGATAAATCTGGCACCGCCCATACCCCAACCACCATGCGGTGGCATTCCGTATCGAAAGCATTCCAAGTACCATTGCAACCCCGGCTGATGTAATCCTTTCTCGTGCAGTTGTTCGCACAGTTTTTCGTACGACTCTTCACGTTGGGCGCAGGTCACGATTTCAACCCCACGATACAGCAAGTCAGCTGATACCGATATTGGTTGCCCATGCTCGCCAACACCCTTTTTATGATAGAAAGGCCTACATTCCCATGGCCATTCTGTGATATACACAAAATCAGAACCGTAATGCTCTTTGACATATTCACCCAATGCCTTTTCTTCGGCTGTTGTGATGTCAGGCTCGGACGATGCACAACCCATTTCACGCAAGATTTCCTTGGCACGTGCCATAGTGATGCGTAGGATTGGTTTCTTTAACTGAAACTCTGATATACCAAAGTATTTTTCAATTTCCTTGCCACATGTCTTTTTGATAGATGTCAGCATATATCGGATTGCCTGTTCCAACTCTTGCATTACCTCTTCAAAACTTTCAATATATGCCATTTCGCCGTCAAAAGACGTGAACTCGGTCGAATGCCGTGTGGTAAAAGATTTATCCGCACGAAATGCAGGTGCAACCTCAAACACACGTTCCAGACCCGCCGCGATTGCCATTTGTTTGAACAATTGTGGCGATTGCGCAAGGTATGCCGTCTGGCCAAAGTATTCCAGTTTGAACAATTCTGCCCTGGATTCAGACGGTGTCGCCATGATTTTTGGGGTCTGGATTTCAATAAATCCACGTTTTTCCAAATATTCATGGTATCCGGCCGTCATCGCAGACAGCGCGCGCATTATCGTTGCACCACGTGGACTGCGCAAAGACAAGAAACGCCAATCATGCGCCTTTTCGGGTGTGACTTCAACACTGCCCTTTGGGGTGACGGGGATTGGGGTCGCCTCGGCCAACGACATGATTTCCAGTTCAGAAACGTGGATTTCAAATCCTGATTCCGTGCTGGGGGTTTTTACAACGGTACCTGTCACAGATATAACAGATTCTGTTGTTATTTGTTTTGCCAATTCAAAGGCCGCGGTTCCGCGTTCGATAACACATTGTACCGTGCCGGTAATCTCACGCAGGACAATAAACGCAACACTTGATTGCGCACGAATTGTTTGTGCGTGACCTTTGACAGTTATTGTTTCGCCAATTTTTTGTGAAATTTCGGCGATATGCGTTCTTATTTTAGACATCTTTAACCTCCTTTGTGTTCGTTGTTTTATGTTTTAATAAGAACACAAGGACGTTAAACGCATATGCCAGTAATCTGAAAATATGCGTGACAACGTGGTGCCACCTTGTTTCGCAACACTGTCGCCAGGGTTGCCTTTTTAACTCTCGCTGGGTTCGCCATACCATTAAAGAGTCCACTGCTGTAACGGGCAGTCCCGGGAAGTTCTAGTAAGCGCAAGGAAACTTGCCGCCGTTCTTCTTCCGCCTCGCCATTGTTAGAGGGTCATCGGCCTTTCATACTTTATTATAGGACAAATATTTTTTTTCGCAAGTTTTTTTTACAAAAAAACACCTGATATAAAACTTTGACAATATAAACGGTGTAATATATACTGATTCTATGCTCAGAACAAGGATTTAAAAGGCCTAAAATCAACGCCAAGTATAACAATCTGCGCACACCTGTTACAACAATGTTTTAAACATACAGTTATAAAATAAAAGGAACAAACATGGGAATTAAACCCGCAAAGTTAAATATTGGCGATACCGTTGCAACCGTTTCATTATCATGGGGCGGAGCAGGATTGCTGCCCGACAGATACGCCCAGGCAAAACGACAACTGGAACAAACGTTTGGGGTAAAAGTGATAGAGGCACCACATACGCTGGATGATGCAGAATATCTGTACAATCACCCCGAGATTCGTGCATCTGACATGATGTGGGCGTTTCAAAATCCAGATGTTAAGGCAATAATTTCCAACATTGGTGGCGATGATACAATTCGTATGCTGCCATATATCGACTGGGACATTATCCGCAATAATCCAAAGATTTTTATGGGGTATTCTGATACAACCGTAAACTGCCACATGTGTCATTATGCAGGACTGAACAGTTTTTATGGCCCATCAATGTTGGTACAAATGGCCGAAGCGGGTGGAATATTGCCCTATGTTGAACAAAGTATGCGTAAGATCTTGTTTGATAACACAACAATCGGAATTGTGCCAGAAAACAAAGATGGCTTTACATACGAACGTGTTGACTGGTTTACGCCTGCAGGTCAAACACAGGTCCGCAAAATGCAACCAACAGATGGTTGGCACTGGATTCAGGGTTCGGGTATTGTCACTGGCGAACTGTTTGGGGGATGTATGGAAGTGATTGAAATGATTAAGGGGACACAAATCTGGAATCCTGATAATTTCAAGGACAAGATTGTTTTCTTTGAAATTTCCGAGGAAAACCCAACCCCAGACCAAGTATTATATTGGCTGCGTAATTATGGGGCATGTGGCATCTTGCAACAAATGCGTGCGATTATATTTGGCCGACCAAAGAATGAAAACAATCCAAAATACGAAGAACGTATTTTGCAAGGCTTGGCGGAATTTGGTTTAACGGATATGCCGGTTGTGACACACTTTGACATCGGACATACCGACCCGATTATGGTTATGCCGATGGGATGCATGGCAAAATTGGATTGTGATAAGCATACATTTGAAATCACAGAAAACGCAGTGGTGTAAAATTATGAACTGTTGGACGTTTGACAACGACGAATTGTTGGGCGAGATTGGTCTGTCTGGCATAGATACCAAAAATCAAACAGGCGAAATTGGATATTGGTTAAAAAAATCTGCACGTGGTCATGGGATTATAACAAAACTGATTCCTGTCATAGAAAAACTAGGCTTTGAAGAATTTGATTTAAGA
>JAZRSO010000032.1:0-148137 GCA_045651525.1 Candidatus Enterousia sp.
AAGCCTTCCAAGCTTGAAATGCGGGTTCGATTCCCGCTGCCCGCACCAAGGATTGGGCGTGCGCCGGAGTTGGAGAGCCGGGGCAGACTGTAAATCTGTTGGCTTAAGCCTGAGCTGGTTCGAATCCAGCCACTCCCACCAGAAACACAAACCGACCTTTATGGTCGGTTTTTGTTTTTGGTTATGGGTGGCTGAGATGAGAACCACTGGTTCGAGCCGCAGGCGAAAGGGGCCCATAGAGCGCAAGCGAATATGGGAATTACAATCCAGCCACTCCCACCAAAAGATACACCGCACTTTTTAAGTGCGGTTTTTCTTTGGATTTTATATTATTCGGGTGGTTCGACAATACGCTATCCAAAAAACACTAATTTTTACTAATTATCGAACCGTTTTATTTTAATCATTTTTTGAAAGAAATGTTTTGTGAAACATTGTTTGTAATCTGTTGTTAGATTGTTGTTCTATCATACTTGCTATATCGACACGGTGGAATTGGTTATGGTCGATTCTATCTTGCATTTCTTGTTGCACTTTAAAATTTGTATCTGTGCCTTTTGGGGTTTTTAAAGGTTCGTTTAATACATATATTTCATAACCTATCCTTTTTATTTCTTCAACTGTGTTAAATTTTTTGCGGTAAGCAATCTTTATTGGTTTTGTTGAATAATATTCTGTATCGTTATCATGCACAAATTGATTGTCTGGTGTTTCGTATACAATATAAACATAAAACTCTGTGATTATGTTATTTGATAAACGTTCCAGGTATATTTTGTTGTGATCTAAGTTTGTGTGGCCCATACCAATGCAATGATTTATTGCAAAAAATTTAGCAAAAGCCTCATCAGATGTTACAAAAGCGCCAGAAACAACAGCGTTTTGAAGACTGTTAAAGTTTTTTTTGGGCCACAAGTAATCATCAAGCAATTCAGTAGGTGTGCCGTGATAGAATTTACGTTGATTCAAATTCTCTGATGATTGATTGAGCGTACTTGATTTATCCATAAATAATCCTTTTTTCGATTATATCACACATATAAAATTTAATCAATTTTCATCATCGGATGAAATTGAGCGTTTCTCTTTAACTCTTTCACCTGTTGCATCAAATCAGCAAATTCTTGTTCATTTTCTGCTTGATTAATGCAAGCATACTCCCCACCAGAAACACAAACCGACCTTTATGGTCGGTTTTTGTTTTTGTTTCTGTGGACGTGGCTTATGGATTAGAAACATGTTCGACAACAAGTAGATTTTGCGAGTACAGCGAAGCGAAATCGTTAGTAATGGTTTTTGGGACATTTCATCATAAATAATCAAATTTGCAATTTATTATAATTGTATTATAATTTAAACAGAATCCAAGAGATTGGGTTCGGGGCTGTCGTAAGCCTATGTTTACCCGGTGCGTTTGGCATCGTTATTTTGATATAAGTGTGTTTTCGCACCGTTATGTCCCTGACTTTATTTGGTCGGGGAGCTGTTGGTTATACAAAACGGTTTTCCGAAAGACCAACAGAATCACTGGTAAACTGATTTACGAACTCCCCGACCGTCAATTTCTTGACGGTTATTTTTTTTCAAAAAAGGGATAGAAATGTTTCGTAAACATAATACTGATTATAAAATATTAGCAAAATCAAAATTTTTTAATAAAAAGTGGTATTTGAAAACATATCCAGATGTCGCAGCATCAAAAATGAATCCAATTGACCATTATTTGACTTATGGTTGGAAAGAGGGCAGGAACCCATCTGCTTTTTTTGATGGTAATGCTTACTTGCGTGATAATGCAGATGTAAAACAGGCAGGAAGAAATCCTTTGTTGCATTATGAAAAATATGGACATAAAGAAGGAAGAGAGATTTGTGTCAGCGATTGTATAGAATATAACAAGCGATTTAATAGAGCTGGGCGATGGGTCGCAAGATTATTTTGTTATAAAAATAAAGATGTTAAAATTTTGGTCGTTTTGCATTTGTATTATATGAATTCGTGGAAATCTATAAAACAATATCTTGATAATCTAAAAGGATATAATTATGACTTGGTCGTCACGTACACAGATGAATATTATAAACAATCGGTCTTGGAAAAAATATTAAAATACAAGCAGAACACAAAGTTATTTAAATATAAAAACAAAGGATTTGATGTTGGGCCTTTTATAGATGTTATAAGTCGGGTAAATATCTCTGATTATGATATTGTTTTTAAACTGCACAGCAAAGGCGTTCGCAGAAAAAGAATTTTTATCTATAATCAAATTTTTAAATATAAAGATTGGTTTTATAATTTATATGATGGAATCTTGGGCGCTTTTGCTGTTCATAAGGTGATTGACGTTTTTGCAACAGATAAAAAAGTAGGGTTGGTTGCCAGTAAAAATTTAATTGTGCATGACCCAAAGCATAAACAGTTTTTTACAAAACAAGTTGCAGATAAATATAAATTAAAAATTAAAGATAATTATCAATATGTTGCTGGCAGCTGCTTTGTGATAAGAACACAATGTCTTGAAAAGATAAAACAATTAAATTTAACAATAGATTCTTTTGCAGATACAAAAAGAGGGGAGTTTTCATTGGCACACGCAATGGAAAGACTGGTGTGTGCGGCGGTTGAAACAATGGGGTTGAATTTTTATGGTATTCCTGTTGCGCATAATTTATATGAAAAAGAATTAGAAGATGCACAAAAAACATCAGCAATAAGATTGCTAGATGATGATAGAATAAATTTAGATTATGATTTTTTCTATAAGGCGTTAGAGGGTCGAAAAATAAAAAATTATTTTATAAAAGAAATTGCATTAAAAAATATAAATCGATTTTGGAAAGGCCAGATTATAAAGTTATATGATTGTGCGCCATATTCTTATTTGAATGGAGATAAAGAAGGGTATAAAACGTATTGTGCTGAAAACAAACAAATATATGGTTGGGAAATGTCTGTTGATAGATTTGATGCCTTGCTAAACAACATGGAACAAAACGGATACAATCCAAAAAGTATGCCTGTATTAGATGCCAAAGATAACATCATAATAGATGGACAACATAGAAGCTGTTATTTGCTGAAAAAATTTGGCCCGGAACATAAGATACAAGCGCTGTTTTTAGAATTTGATTAAAACACCCCAAACGGGGTGTTTTTTGTTTCTGTGGGTGTGGATTTTATGATATAATAAGTCATTATGGGAACAGTTAATAAACCTGATATTATTAGACAGACAATTGTTATAAACGACGATTATATTCGTAAAAATCGTCGTAGTGATGGAACTGTCGGGTTGACTTTGGGGTATGCAGATAATAAAAATAATCGAATAATAGTTAATAAATTTGTTATTGATAAAAATGCAAAATTGTTATCCCAGTCTGATATAGCTGATATAAACCGCAGAATAAATTCTGTGGACGAGGGCGATATTATCGCACACGAATCACAGCATATTCATAATCACTCAATCGGATATCACTATGTCGCAAATTCAGATAATATTTATGAATGTATGATGTTGTCTTTGGCAGACGAAATGTCCGCGATGTTGGCGGGCTATCTTCATAAATATAAAAATATTGATAAGGCGTTGGCGGATGTGTTTAAAAACCTGTCGGGCGCCATACGTCAGGGGTATATCGCAGGGCAATTCCAAAAGCATTTTATCAGTCTGCAAAAAGTACATGGAAAAAATAAAAATTTATATGAACACAAATTTGATTCAAAAAAAATACATAAAATTCTGAAATATTATTTTACAATTGATGGGGTTCAGGTTATGGATACAATATCCAAGGAATCTAAACTAAAATTTGGCCAATTTATGGTTGATGTAAAATCAGATATAAAAAAGCATATTGATAATCAAATTATAATGTCAAAAAACAATCAAAAAGATATTTGAATATATAATGAAACAAAAAATAGAATCTGTTTTAAGTGTCTTGGGTTTCGGGGCAGGTGATATAAAATGTGTGTCCGATGATATTATTGTGGCATATACTGACCCCAGACGTTCGTATCATGACATAACGCATATTTCTGTTATGATAAATGCGTTGGATGATTTTATTTGTAATTCTGGGGATGCAGATAAAATAAAAAATATTCATGAATTTATTTTTGCGATAATAATGCACGATTATGTAAATGGATGTGATAATGATGTTTGGCACAGTATTCAACAGGCTAAGCATTTTTTACATAAAATAGATAATAATTATAATTGTGAATATGTGGAACATTTAATCCGTGCAACAGATTATGACAAACATATTATATGTGATTTTAATCAACAACTGATTCAAGATTTGGATTTAGTGTTGTTGGGCGCCTCTGATGCGGAATATGATAAAAATTCTGAAAAAATCAGGATGGAATACAAAATGTATCCGGATAATATTTTTAATCAAAGACGTACAGAAATTTTAAGTAATTTTTTATCCAAAGAATATATCTATAATACGAATTTTTTCCGTGACAGATACGAAATTCAGGCGCGTCATAATTTAATGCGTGAAATTTCAAGGTTAAAATAAAACACCCCAAACGGGGTGTTTTTACATTTCTTTGGATGTGGTTTGTTTGTGTATAATTTCTTTTTGTTGCTCATAGCGAATAGTAACAGATTCACAAACTTCTTGCATACTGCTGTCTGTAAAAACTATGCTGTCATAAAGTTCACCGCGTATTGGTTCTATGTTGCATCTAGCAATAATCTTGTCATTTTGTAATAGACGAACAGTATATGGGTTTATTAATACTTCGTATAAAATTTTACCGTTTGCATCAACCAGCTGATAGTGTCCTTCGTCATTGGTTTCGCTGATTGCATCTATTGCAACTATTTTTACATCTGGACGTCCAAGTGTTTGGTTAAATGCCCTTAATGCTTCGTGGGTTAGTAGTATTGGTTCAAACCCCTTTTTTGTGATTTTATTTTTTGCGTCAATAAGTGATTTTGTTTTGTTATTAGCCATTTTTATTCCTTTTATTCTTCAACAACATATTCGTCAATATATGTGCGTTTTACTGATTTTTGTTTCGCAGATTCAAATTCTGCTGGCTTTATAACAGTGTTATCAGATTCAACAGTTACAATATTTTCTTGGATTGGTGTTGTTTTTGTTTTGATGTTTGCGCCGATTGTTTTGCTGCGATATTTATCACGAAATCTTTCTGGCAGGCGGATGTAATCATCGGGATCAATGCCAATTGTTTCCAGTTCCATCGCAGATGCAGGTGTTATTTCTGTTGGATCTATGCTGTATATCGGTGTTATAAAATTGGTTTGTGCAGGTCTGATTTCAGATGGTGTGCCGGAACCGTTTAACTGCATAATACGTAATGCGCGTTCGTTGGCGCCGTTTTGTTTAATTCTGAATATGCCGTCTGTGCCGATATAACCACTGGGCGATAACAAGTATTCTGTATTTGATTTGTTAGAACGTATCATTCCAATTGCAAAATTTGCTGCGTCATATCCAAATCCAGCCAAACGATTTGGCGCAACACCATAAACCTGTTCATATGTGGTGGCAAATTCAGTATTTGTTGCAGGTAGTGTCGTGTATTTCGCACCGCTTAGCGTATAATCAGATGCGATATCAGAGCCGTCCCACATTGTTGTTCCATAAAACGCTGCATCGCGCGCACCAACGTTATAGTAACGCAAGAATGATGCCAATGCCTTGGTGTCATCGCCATTGCCCAGGAACAATACACCATCAAACGGTACATTGCCGACTGTTTCTGTTTTTTCCAATTTTTCCAATTGGGTGTTCAGATTTGACTTTTCAATTGGGGATAATGTTTCATTGGTCAAGACGTCTGATATAACCTGACGGGCGCGGGTGTGTGCGGCTGTGCGGGTGTTGTACATTGATGCAGACAATGCCGCGTTTTTAATTGAATCAGAATCTTTTTCGGTATAGTAAAATATTCCGATAAGTGGCATTTCATACGCGTTGGCAGCAATCTTGGCAGTGCCTGCCATCATACGGCCTGAATTTGTATCAGGTGCAATTATAATGAATCTTTTAATATCATCAGACTTGATTTGTTTAACGATTTCTTCAACCCCATTTGTTGGCATCAGTGCCATAGACATAACGCCATCGCCAACTGCGTTTGCGTCAGATGTCAGTGATAAAACAGGTGTTTCAGATAACTTGTTTTTCTTTATAATATGTGCGTTTTGTGCAAACAATGGCCCAATGATAATATCTGGATTTGTTGCCAATGCGTTTGTCGCAGCATCGTTCATATTTCCGTATGTGTCATAAAAAGATACAGATATGTCTGGGGTTTTGCGTTCCAATACCGCCAGTTCAACAGACTGACGTATTGATTTGCCAATCTGGGCGTTGGTACCAGACAGTGGTAACAGCACTGCAATACGATGATTTACATCGTCTTCGTATGTGCCATATACATTTGATGTTTGTATTTGTTTTAAGTCAGCAGGTGTACCAACAAATGTGTCGTCTGATACAGACCAATCACTGTCGCCAACATAATTGCCAACGGTACAACCTGATAAAGCCAAAATAGCCAACAAATATGTAAAAAATTTATTTATATACATTGAAAAATCCATTTTATTTTGTATCATTTTACTATAAAAGGATTCTAAATGCAATCAGGGCTTTATATTGTTGGTACTCCAATTGGAAATTTGTCTGATATGTCGCCACGCGCGATAGAGATTTTACAATCTGTTGATTTAATCGCGGCCGAAGATACACGCGTGTTTGGTAAATTGGCGGCTCATTTTGAAATAAAAACAAAACGTATTTCTTGTCATGAGCATAACGAGCGTGATGTTGTGCCAGATTTGATTGAAAAAATCCAAAATGGTATGGCAATCGCGGCGGTCAGTGATGCAGGTATGCCGGGCATCAGTGACCCTGGATTCAGATTGGTGCGTGCTGCACGTGAAGCAGGGGTGCCTGTATTTGTTGTGCCAGGACCTGTGGCGGCAATTTCTGCATTGGTGTTATCTGGATTCCCAACAGACAGGTTTACATTCTGTGGGTTCTTTGATGAAAAGAAGCTGCGTGATGATAATAAAATCCCACATACGATAATTTATTACGAAAGTCCAAATCGTGTTATGAATACGATTTCGGCCTTGGCGCGTGTTATGCCAGAACGCAAAATTGCAATTGTTCGTGAAATTACAAAAATTCACGAAGAAACAATTATTGGATATCCGTCTGAATTGATGAACATAACACCGCCTCGTGGGGAAATAGTGATTGTTGTTGGACCGCGTCCTGAACATAAAATGACAGATGCAGAAATCAGCGATATTGTAAATGATATTGCAGCAACTTCTATGAAAAGTGCGGCGGCTGATTTAGCATTGCGTGCCGGTATCTCAAAAAAAGAAGCGTATAAACGATTGCTAGAAACAGGGAATAAATAATGATTAAATTTGTGGGCAGTTTTGAAACTGTGAAATCTTTGCCAAAAACACAATTTGCAGAATATGCGTTTATCGGACGCAGTAATGTTGGTAAATCTTCATTGATAAATGCAGTTGTGGGAATGCCAATTGCGCGTACTTCTAATACGCCTGGGCGAACACAAAGTTTAAATCTGTTCAATCTGGACGACAGGGTTATGATTGTAGATTTGCCGGGTTATGGTTATGCCAAGGTTTCCAAGATGGACGCAATGCGCTGGTTGCAAAGATTAGAAGATTATCTGTTGAATCGCAGTCAGTTAAAGCGTCTGTTTATTTTGATAGATTCGCGAATTGGGGCGCGTGATTCTGATTTAGATTTGATGGATTTTTGTGACGCAAATGCAATTCCATATCAGATTGTTTATACGAAAAAAGACAAAAAAGTTCGTGAACAAAAACAAACTGAAATTGTGCATACTGACCATGGTGCAATGATTCCAGAAATATTATACACATCTGCAGAAAAGAAAACAGGTCTTGATAATATAAAGGCGACACTTGGCATCAAATAAGAATGTTTTTTATGCGACAAATCCAGCGCGTATTTCAGATGCGTTGTGGCAGGTTATGTCTGAATCTGGGGTTGATGTTGCCGATATGCTGATATTCTTGCCCAGCCGTCGCGCTGTTCGCAGTGTGGAAAAAATGATTGCAGAAAAAAAGGGTGGGGTGGCAATATTGCCAACACTGGTACCGCTTGGTGATGGTGCAGATTTTGATGAATCCGATGATGATGTAACAGGTGAAATTTCTGATACAGAACGTGTTGTTGTCTTGGCAAAATTATTGGCTGCGGATGCAAGTGTTGGAAATTTATCAACAGGATTATTGTTGGCACATGATTTGGTGCGTATGCAGGATTATCTGGAAAATGAAGGCGTTGATGCAGCCAGTATTGATTGGGACAGTTTGGTTGATGAAAAATATGCAACACATTTTCAAAACAAAGCGCGAATATTAAATATATTGTCTGGGTTTTCAAAATTGTATGCCAATGGTCGTATGACTGGGGTACAGGTCAGAAATCGTGATATTCGTAATTGGGTAAATCATTTTGATAAATATAAATTAGTTATTGTGTGCGCATCGACCGCCAGTGTGCCGGCGACGGCTGATTTAATGCGGGCGGTATATAATTTGCCACATGGACGAATAATTTTGTCTGGTAAAATAGATGGTCGTGTTGCGGACTTTGAATTAGATACAAATCCATATAATTCTGAACATAAGTTTTTAAATAGTGTTGGTCTGACGCAGGCTGATGTTTTGCCAATTGATGTGGGCGCATCTGCAATTGACTTTATGAATTATGCGTTTGGTAATGATTGTTCTTCTTTAAGCGTTGATACAGATTTATCGCATTGCCATCTGGTTGTCGCCCCAACTGAAGCGGTCGAGGCATCAGCCGTCGCGCATATCACAAGGCGCGCGTTGGATGAAAATAAATCTGTTTTGATTATTACGCCAGACGCGGCCGGAAATCAACGTATCGCAAATGCGTTTGTGGCACATGGTATTGATGCAGATTTTTCATCTGCCACGTCTGGCACAATGACAAATACAGGACGCGCATTATTAAATTTGATGGACAGTTGGATTGAATCAGGCAGTGGTGTTTTTGATAAAATATATACTCAATCTGAGTTTAATTTGTTTGAGACGGTTGCAAAAATTGTTGATGAAAATGTGGCTGATTTTCGTCCTGCATTTATTGCGGATGATGATACAAGTGTGCAGATATGGACTGAAATAAAGAAAGTGTCTGATGCGTTGGTTGCGGCTGATATAAAACTGACATTGGCAGATGCACGTGCTTTTATTGCAGATGCGTTATCAAATGTGTCTGAGCGTGGTGCAATGAAAACAGATGCGCGTGTTGTTGTGTTGGGTACTATTGAATCACGTATGCAGACCGCAGATGTTGTTATCTTAACAGGTTTAAATGACGGGATGTTCCCAGCCCAAGGGTATGAAAACGCATGGTTGCCGACGCATGTGGCAAAAGATATTGGATTGCCATCACCAAACAGAAAAGTATCTTTGCAATCACTGGACTTTATGAATTTGTCATGTGGTGGTGAAGTATATTGGTTGCGTTCCGCTGTGTCTGGTGGCGTGCAAACCAGTGAATCCAGATTTATATCACGCGTAATCGCCAGACGTGCAAATGTTGATATAAAAACAGGTGAAAAAATTATCGCGGATGTTTTGTCCCAAGATGATGTACCGTATCATCCGTTGGATGAAAGTGTGCCAACACCACCGGCGGATTGGTCTGATGTGTTTGTGACAGAGTTAGAATTATTGATTCACAACCCATATGCTTTTTATGTTCGTCATATTTTAAAGTTGCGTGTGTTGGATGATTATTGGGTTGTTGCAGATGCGCGTAAGTTTGGCAATCTGGTGCATGGTGTTATTGAAAATGCAACAGATTTGCGACCTGATGTTTTGGTGGCACAAATGGATGCGGCAGCATTGGAAATTCTGGGACGTGGCAGTATTTTATTCCATTTCTGGCATAAAAGATTTTTGGAAATTGCACCTGTGATCGCAAATGAATTGACCAAGATTCAAAATGCAAAATCTGAAATCGAAGGTGGTATAAAAATCGCAGGACGAAATGTTCGCGCCCGTGCAGACTTGGTTTGGGATGGTGGGGTTATGGATTTCAAGACTGGTGCCGCGCCAAATAAAAAACAATTGCTGGACGGTAATATGCCACAGTTACCATTAGAGGCATTTATGTTGCAATCTGGTGGTTTTAAAATTCAAACAAGTCCGCTTTCAAATGCACCAATAATGAAATTTTTACAGTTAAAAAATAATGATGTTCGTGTGATTGAATATGACGCGACGACAACGCAACAAATGATAAATGCAGCTGTTGCCAAGACCACAGAATTGTTCAATATGTATTCTGCTGGTAATGCAGGTTATGAATATCACGAAACAAATGAGGTCAGGTATAAAATTTATGATGATTTAAAACGGGTGTGATTTATTTTATTTCAATCATCAGTCCACAATGGTCTGTTGGTTTTTCAGCCAGTCTTGGTTCAATGTCTATTTCACAATTTTTGACCATCTTTGCGGCCGATTTATTGCACAGAAAATAATCCAGTCGCAGACCTTGTTTATTTCCAACTGTATCACGGCCACGATAACCATACCATGTATAATCAATTTCGTCTGGGTGCAGGTTGCGCCATGCGTCTGTCCAACCAGAATCCAGCCATTCGTTCATAATGGCGCGCGCCTGGGGGGCAGAAATTGCAACACCTTCGTAATTTTTTGGCTTCCATATATCCCTGTCTTCGATTGCGACATTAAAGTCGCCACCAATAATAACGGGTTCTTCTGAGTTCAGATATTGTGCGATGTATTGTGTAAATGCACGCATCCATTCCAGTTTATATGGAAACTTTGGTGATGTAACCAAGTCGCCATTTGGCATATACACATTGATTACACGTACGCGACCATCAATCACGCATTCCAAGAATCGTGCGTTTGTATCTGGGTATGTTGGCATACCCATTGTTACATCTTCGATAGAATATTTTGAAAATACAGCAACGCCATTCCATGACTTTTGACCAAAAACCTTTACATTATATCCGTATTCATCAAAGACCATATGTGGAAAGTTTGCGGTTTCAACCTTTAATTCCTGGACCAAGATTGTGTCGTATTCGCCGGCACGCAGAATGTCAATAAAACTTTCAATATGGGCGCGGATAGAGTTTATATTTAATGTCAGTATTTTCATATTTGCAATCCTGTTTCTTGTTCTGTATAATACCCATTGTCCAATATAAAAACAACAAGGAAATTTTTACTATGAATATGTATCAGTTACTGGAACGTACCGCACAAACATGGCCTGATAATTTGTATCTGGTCCGCGAAGGCGTTACATACAAAGAATTCATTAACTTGGTCAAGGCGCGCGCTGCATCGTTGGATGCCGCCGGTGTTAAAAAGGGCGATGTTGTCGGTATTTTGTCGCACAATATCCCAGAATTCCCAATTACTATGTTTGCAATTTGGTATTTGGGTGGAACTGTATTGTTGCTGGATACAAATCTGACACCATTTGAATATGACAATATGGCATCTATTACAAATTGTCATATGGTATGCGCTGAAAAGTCTTTTGTTTACAAGACCAGTAAATTTAAATTCTATGACATAACTAAAAAAGATGGCAAGGTAAAACCAGAGTTAAAGCCTGCAAATGTTGAATCATTGGATATTGCAACAATGTCATTTACATCTGGGTCAACAGGCGTACCAAAGGTTGTACCATTGACGCACTTTAATATTGTTGAGTGCACCAATTCATTAGAATCAATGGCAGAATGGATTAAACCTGGTGACTATCTGTATGGCTTTTTGCCAATGTATCACGTGTTTGGTTTTGCAGTTGAAGTTTTGGCAACACTGCATTATGGCGCAGGTGTGTTATTGCAGCCAACAATCAATCCAAAAGAAATTATGGCAGATTTCAAGAAATTCCGTCCACAGGTTATCCCAGCTGTGCCAAGATTATGGGAAGTTTTCCGTAATAAAATCATTGACAATGTCAAGGCACAAAAGAAATGGGGATTGGTATCTTTTGTATTAAAGTACGGTAAAACATTGAATAAAATCGGGCTTGGATTCTTGGTACGCAAGGTACAAAAACCAATCTTGGATGTGTTTGGTGGTCGTGCACGCTTGCTGATTGCTGGTGGTGCTGCCACAAAGCCAGAGGTTGAAACATTCTATGAACGTTTGGGATTGACCTTTATTCAAGGGTATGGACTGACAGAAACTGTTGGGCCAATCTGTATTTCAAAGCCAACCAAGAAACGTTTCCCATTTGCGTTTGGTGCGCCAACATTGAACAACGAATGTGAAATTCGTGATAAAGACGAAGATGGTGTTGGTGTTCTGTGGTTGCGTGGTCATCAGGTTTTTGGTGGTTACTTGAATAACGAAGAAGCCAACAAAGAAATCTTTGATGAACGCGGCTTCTTTAATACAGGTGACATGGTTACAATGGATAAAAATGGTGAATTGCACTTTGCGGGTCGCAAAAAGCAAGTTATCGTTTTGGACAGTGGTAAAAATGTTTATCCAGATGAGCTGGAAGGTATGTTTATCACAATCCCAGGTGTAAAAAATGTTGCTGTATTTGAACATGTTGTCAAAGACAAGACTGTTACATATGGTGTATTCAGTGTTGAACCAGATATGACAATGGAAAAACTGGGGGCGGCGATTGCGGCGGCAAATAAAAAGGTTGCAAGTTACAAGTGGGTTACACACTATGCGATGACAACCGAAGATTTGCCACTGACAGGTACGCAAAAGGTTAAACATCATCAAGTTCGCAAGAATTTGATTGATGGGAAATATCCAAACCGCCACGAGTAAAAATTAAATCTAATAGTATATCTACGAACAAACCCGAAACCTCATGTAACTTCTGTACACTACGGTTTCGGGTTTGTGCGTATCTACACTATTATCTTTTATTTTTTTACACTAATCACGGGTGGTTGGGGCAACTCATGTAACGTTATGTACACTACGCCATTGCCAACCCGTTTATCTATACCATTATCTTTAATTTTTTTACACTAATCACGGGTGGTTGGGGCACCTCATGTAACTTCTGTACACTACGGTTTCGGGTTTGTGCGTATCTACACTATTATCTTTAATTTTATAAAAAAATCCCCTATGTTTGGGGATTTTTTATTTTCCTAAACAAAGTTGGCCGAATGTCATGTCCATAACCTCGGACGCGGTGATGGTGCCAAGTATTTTTCCAATGGCGTCTGCGGCGCGACGGGTGTGTTCTGCGAAAATGTCGTAATTGTCGCCGGCGTCAATCGCGTTTTCCAATTCGATGTATGCAGATTCCAGTAATGACTTTGTACGCGCGTTTACAGATACAGTTGATTCTGCGCCGTCAAACATTTTATGAATTTGTTTGCGTAACGTATTCATCAAATCGCCCATCCCGTCGCCTGATTTTGCAGATGTATAAATCGCATTTTTACAATCGTGGTTTTTGATTGTATCTGATTTGTTTATAACAACAATTTCGTTGTTGTCTGGATTGTTGCAAGCCACAGAATCTGGCCTATAGACGTGAATTACAATATCTGCATTTTCAATTTCAGACATTGTGCGTTCAATGCCAATGTTTTCAATTGTGTCGTCTGTTTCACGAATGCCTGCGGTGTCAGATAAATTTACCATAAATCCATCAATATCGATTGTGCTGGACACAACGTCGCGTGTTGTGCCGGCGATATCAGATACGATTGCACGATTTGTGCCAACCATATAATTAAAGATTGATGATTTTCCGACATTTGTTTCGCCGGCCAATACGACATTTATTCCGCCACGAATACTGCGTGCAGTTTTGTATTGTGTCAGTGCATTTCCAATTTCGTTATATAATTGTTTTGCGCTGTTTTGGACTGTGTCGCATATGTTTGCAGGCAAATCATCTGGACTGTAATCAAGAATTGCGGCGGCGTATGCAGAAACCTCTATCATCTTGTTGCGCCAGTTGTTGTATATTTTGCTGTCAAATCCCATCATTGAACGCAGGGCGTGTTTGCGTTGCATATCTGTCTGTGCGTCCAATAATGCCGCCAATCCATCAATATCTGCCAAATCCATTTTGTTGTTATAAAATGCACGTCTGGAAAATTCCCCAGGTGTTGCCATGCGCATATTTTTTGTTTGTAAAAAATCGAAGACCTTGTTTATAACCGCAGGTGCACCGTGTGTATGCAATTCAATAACGTCTTCGCCTGTAAAAGAATTTGGGGCAGGGAAGTAAATTGCCAAACACTGGTCAATCAAGTCATTATTTTCATCACGCAGATTTGTAAAATACGCGTGGCGTGGTATTGAATCTGATTTGTTTATAAATGTTGCAAATATATCAGATAAGTTTTCGCCAGAAATACGAATGACGGAAACACCAGATTTTCCATGTCCACTTGATAATGCGAAAATTGTGTCATTATTCATGTTGTGATGCCTGTTGTTTTAATAAATTTTGTTCCATTGCGCGTGCAATTTCTGATACGCGATTTTCAATGCCTGATGGATTGATGATTTTTCCGCCCAATGGGTGTTCTGTTGCAGTTTGTTGCATTATTTCAATCAATTCATCTTGCCAGTTTGGGCGTGTAAAGAATATTGTGTTGTCCTGTAATGCGCATGCAAATATTCCAGCCAGATATGGATATGTAGAACTGGCACCACCAAGTCTGGTGTAATAATATCCGCCTTCGAAATATGGGGTTGTTTTTCCGTCTGTTGGAATGCCGATTCTGTTTTTTAACCATGGGTTGGTTTCGTCAACACCAAAACGTTTGTCATAGCGACAAATTGAATTAAGTGTATGTTTATAAAAACCGCCTAAAACCATAATGCCGTTTCTTTCACATTCTGCGAATAATTCATTTGACTCTTCTACAAATAGGTCATTAGAACGTCCCCAACTGCAAGATAAAAATCTGATTTTTTTATTTTCTGGCAACGTTTTATTTATTTCCAAAATGCGACGAATTGCCATGTTTTGGTATTTTCTGTGATATATTTCTTTTCTTTTTAATATCTCAATCGCTTTTAAAAATGGATTTTTTATTACCCAATTGTTTGCAGCAAAATAATATATATCTGCATCTGGTGCGGTGCCTGTTGTTTTTCCGGCCGCACAACCGACAACCAAACTGCCATGATAATCTGGGGTTGTTGTGTCGTTTTCTGGCCATGTGCCAACGGCTTCATAGTGTTTTATTCTGTCTGCGTATTCTGGGTGTTCGCGATACAGTCGTTGGTCAATAATTGCAATGCCAATATTTTTACCTGTTTTTCCAATGCTGTGTACAGATTTCATTTCTGTTGGCTGTTTTGCATTTTCCAACATTTGCTGTGGGTTTATTTTTTCAATGATATCGGTTGGCCAAATTACATTGTCGGTCCAGCTGACAATAATGCCGGTATCTTCAAAAGAAGTTGGTCCCGTCATAATTTCTGGTGAAATAGAAATGTCAGATAAATCACAATCGTGTATTTCTTGGAAAGAGGAACGTTTAGTATCAAATTCTTTTTGTGTAATTTTTTTCATGTCTTATTTTCCCTTGCTGATTTCTTTTAATGCCATTGGGACCAGTTTTGATACGTCAGAATCTGGATTGTCGTTTACCAGTTTTTGTGCCATTTCAATAATGTCCAGTCTGCGGTAACCCAATGATTCCAACGCCATCAATAAATCAGGCAGGGCAGAACCCGCCCCACTTGGCGTGGTTGTGGCAAATAATGTCGCAGATACGCCGCCAACCTTGCCCTTTAATTCAACGATGATTTTTTCTGCCATCTTTTTGCCGACGCCTGGGGCGGTTGCGATTGTTTTTGCGTCGCCTGTTGCAATTGCAGATATCAGTGTGTCGGACTTTATCGTGCCCATTATTGCCAATGCAACCTTGGGACCAACGCCAGATACCCCCGTCAGCATATTAAATAAATCCTGGGATTGAATGCTGGAAAAACCAAACAGGCGAATTGAATCTTCGCGGACAACTGTTTCAATCCACAGTTCCACAGTTGATTTGTGGGTCAGGTATTCAGGGGTAAAAACCTTGTATCCGACGCCATGAACCAATAAAATAATAAAACCATCGCCGATATAGTCAACAATGCCTTGCAATTTTCCAATCATTTGTTATCCTTTTACAAGTAATTTTAATCTAAATAAATAAAAAGGTCAAATATGAGTGGACACAGTAAATGGCATAATATTCAACATAAAAAAGGCGCAGCCGATGCCGCACGCAGTGGTTTGTTTACAAAACTGGCACGTGAAATCACAATGGCTGCGAAATTGGGCGATAAAAACCCAGATAATAACCCAAGATTGCGCTTGGCAATTTTGACAGCACGCAAAAATTCAATGCCAAACGATAATATTAAACGCGCAATTGACAAGGCGTCAGGTTCAAATACAGAAAATTATGAATCTGTACGTTACGAAGGTTATGGCCCAGGTGCTGTGCCTGTTATTGTAGAGGCGTTGACAGACAATCCACGTCGTACAGTGCCAGAAATTCGCAATATCTTTGGTAAAAATGGCGGTAATATGGGCGAAGAAGGTTCTGTTGTGTTCATGTTCACACGTGCAGGTCAAATTATGTATCCTGCATCAATCGGCAAAACCGAAGATGAAATGATGGAAATTATTATGGAGGCAAACGCAGACAATCTGGAAGCGTCCGAAGAGGGCTTTATCATCACAACCAAACCAGAAGATTTTGTAACCGCACAAAAATACCTGGCGGACGTCTTGGGTGAACCAGAACAAGCCGAACTGACCTGGTTGCCAAATATGCCAATGGACTTGGATGACGAAGCATATGCAAAACTGGAAAAGTTGGTTGATGCATTGGATGCGAACGACGATGTGCAGAAGGTGTTCACAGCCGCCGCCTAGTAAAAATAAATTATAATAATTCATCTGTGGGCGGTCCCGATGGCTCATGTAACTTCTGTACACTACGCCATCTGGACCGTTCCACATTTAAATCATTCTAATTTATTTTTACGCTAGTCACGGTCTATGATAGGTGCGTATCTAAACCATTATCTTTAATTTCTTCGCTAATTACGTGATGTGGCATATTTGTGGTATTTGTTTTGAGATGGTATTTGGAAGATGTTGAAAGTGCAATTTGTCGGGCAAAAAAGAAAATTGCCCCTGTGGTTGATGGTGTGGTCAATGATTTAGATTTACCAAAAAATACAGATGTTTTTGCGGTGGGCGGATTTGTTCGTGATGCTGTTTTATGCGAACTGACAAATACACGCTTTGAACCAAAAGATATTGATTTAATATTATCAAAGAAGCCAGATTTGTCACAAAATCAAAATATTTTATGGAAACAGGAAAATTCTTTTGGTGGGATAAAGTTGTGGTTGAAAAATTTTCCAGAAGTTGACATTTTTGATAAAGAATTTGATTGGCCCGATATAATTGTTGGGCAGTATTTTGATTTTAATGTAAATTCTTTGTTTTACCATAACAGGTCACAGCAAATTTTTGCTGCTGCGCCGTTTTATGCCTTTACATCAAATAAAATAATAGAATTGGAAAATTATCGGACGGCAAATAATAAATTTGAAACTTTGTATAAAGATTCTGCATTGGTTTCGCGTGCGTTAAAATTTCAAGTTTTGTTTCGTGAAAAATATGGTATAGATGCCAGACTGTCTTGGACAATTTTGCATGTGTTGTATGATATGAATAAACAGACAGAACAAAAAATGTTTGAATACACACAGCAAAAAGTAAAAGATGAAAATCTTAGAAATAAAATTATAGAAAATTATTATCGTATAAAATCTCACTAGAATGCGTGTGTTTTCCTGTTTGTTTTGATTCCTTTTTGTGATATAATTCAACACAGTTATGTGGAGAGGTTTATGTTAAAGTTTTTATTATCATTTGTTTTTGTGTTTATAGCGATGAATTCGGTGTCTGCGGATGAAGTTTCTTTTACTGATGCGTTGCGTGCTGTTCGTAGTAATTGTAGTGGAATTTCTGAAAAATTATCAGAAGTAAAAAAAATGGCTGGAATAACCACGGCTGTTTCCGCTGTTGGAACTGCTGTGGGGGTTGGTGCTGTTGCAACGGGTGCGACAAAGAGCAGAGTAGATAATGTTTCTGATAATTTTGATCAGCAAATTCAGGTTTTGCAAAGGCTGGAATCAAATCCAACATCAGAAGATGTTTTGGAATTGGGAAAATTACAAAATGATCTGGCTGATATAACCCATAATAAAGAGTTAAAAGAAAAAGCGACGAATACTAATTGGGAAGATGTGGCGCCAGAAAAAATGTCTGAATCTGTCAAAAGTAAAGGTTTTACTAAATCTGTGCAAGGTTTGAACGAACAAGCAGATGACATGTCTAAAAAAATTGGCGATGCTGAAACAGGGTTGATGGCGGCTGCGACCGCAACAAATATCGCTAGTGCTGTTATGTCAGGGGTAAATAAAATAGACGCGGATTTTGCAACGCATATTGGCGCATGTGTTGGATCTGTGCAATTACTGGCTGGATTGAAAATTCAGGCAAAAATGGATGGCAGTGTGTCAGATGAAGAAATTGCTGTTGCTGATAAAATTATTAATGCTTGCGATAACTTTAATGTTTCGGATATAGAAAAAATTAATAGTCGTGCAACTGGTGCGACTGTGGCAAGTTCTGTTGGTGCAACAACTGGATTGGCTGGTGCTATAACAGCTGGGGTTGCAAATTCAGATTCTGTAAATAATGGCGATACTAAAGACAAAGAAAGAAAATTAAATACAGCGTCTAATGTTTTATCAGGTGTTACAACGGCGGCTTCTTTGACTGCAACAGTATTTAACGCAACGCAAATAGCTGCGGCAAAACGTGTTATTGAAACGGCTGAATTGTGCGAAGAATCTATAAAATAATAAAATTTAAAGTTTTTTATTAAAACACACGCATCGTATTTGTATGGGACAGGGCGATTGCAATTGCATCTGCTTCGTCGGCTGTTTTTGGATGCGCGGTGGGCAGTAATATTTGCACCATTTTATCAACAGCGCTTTTGTCTGCGTGACCTGCACCGGTCAGGGCTTTTTTTATTACATTTGGTTCGTATTCAAATATCGGAATATTTTGGTTTGCAACTGCAACAATTGCAGCGGCGCGTGCCTGACCCAGAAGCAAAGTTGTCTTTGGGTTTTTGTTTACAAATATTATTTCAATACTGCATTCGTCGGGCGAAAATGTTTCACACAGTTTTGTTACTTCGCGAAAAATTGTGACAAGTCTGTCAGCCATTTCCATCTTTGGATTTGGTAAAATTACACCGCTGGCAATATATTTGCGCGAAGAACCAGCGGTGTCAATAACCGCCCAACCTGTATGTAATAATCCTGGGTCAATGCCCAATATGCGCTTTGTCATTTCTTGGTTGCTTTGCGTTTTTGTGTTTTGATTTCTGTGGCAGATAATATATTGCGGTTGCCAAACAATAAACGATATGTTGTAATTTTGTATTTGTGTCCTGTATGTATTTGTTTATTTAATTTTTTTGCGTGCCATTGGATAAAAAGGTCGTTGTCGTTTGTAAATGTTTGTTTATTTGTTGTTATTACAATATTGTTTTTTGAATTTTTAAGGGGTGATGTTTTATGTAAAATTGTCACTATTTCTGTTTTTCTTGTAAATAAAAAATACAAAAAATCCAATGTAAAAAGCGTACCTAAAAAAACGATAGCGTCTAAAAAATTAGACAGGTGTAAAACGTCCTTTGATATAATAGATGTTGTTATAACTAATGTGGCCAGTAGTAAAAAATCTGTGATTTTTTGCATTTTTTTTCTCCTTATTTTCTAAAACTTATTTTTCCAACTGCGTTATAACCAAAGTATTTATTTATGCGTTTTATAATTTCATCTGATTGATATGATAATTGCAGTGTATATGCCGGATTTGTTGGACGAATTACAATGTTAAATGTGTTGTCGCGGTTCTTTTTTATTGCGGCAAGTTTTGCAATATTTGCAATATCGTCACCCATTATTTCATTCCAACGGTTCAGCAAATCAGAATCAGATGCACGAACACCAAAAATTTTTATCAGTCCACCCAACGCACCCGCAATTGTTTGCGGGCGTGCGATACGTGTGTTTAACTGTTTATCGTGGTTTGACATAACTGTATTCTTTTGGCATCAAGATAAACATTTTTCCCTTGGCGTGTTGTCCCTGGGCCAGTTTGTATGCATCGTCACCCTTGCCAAAGAAGATGTCTGCGCGAATAAATCCGCGGATTGCACTGCCTGTGTCTTGGGCGACCATCAATCGACGAAATGCGCGACCATCAGACAGGTTTGTACTGATATACACCGGCAACCCCAGTGTGTACAAACTGTCGTCCATGGCAATACTGCGGATTTTAGACAGTGGTGTTCCCAATTTTCCAACAACATCTGGTGGGGTTGATTCATAGAAATATACATATCGTGGATTTTTGTAAATTACATCTTTGGCAAGTATCGGGTTCGCCTTCAGGTGTTGCCATACAGCCTCGGCCGAGAAGCCCCCAGCAGGGCGAATTCCACGATTACGCAGTTCTTCGCCGATTGATTTAAATGGCATATCGTTTACTGCACCGAAGTTTAATTTTACATCTGTGCCGTCCTCTAGTCTTAGATTACCACTGCCTTGGATTTGCAGGTTTTGTACGTCAACAATGTTTGCCCAGTACAATACGCGTCCGATTTTCTTTTCAACAATATCTTTCTTTGATACGCCCTTGTAGTTGCGGCCGTCATTAGGTACCGCCATTAATGGTTCGTTACATTGTGCGGTCTGTTTGCGACACGCAGGAATTATTGGGGAATAGTATCCTGTATATGTTCCTGTATCTGTGCCGTTTTCATTGAATATCTGATATGGTTGAAAGTGTGATTCAAACCATGCGCGTACAGTTGCAATATCGGCAGATGCACTGGGTAACATGCGGCATTTTTCTGCAAATAATTCGCGGTCTGGGATTACGCGGCCAACAAATTGAATCTTGGCCTTGCAAGAATTACGGAATGCCTGCAGGGCATATCTGACGTCATCATCGCGCCACCCGGGCAGTTCGCTGTACGATACGCGTTTCAGGTTTGATGGAATTATTGCATGGTCGCCAGATACAGTTGGTGCAGACAGGTCGCACCCAGCCAAAATTAAACCACAAAAAGCAGCAATTAAACCACGCGTTATAAATGATTTGTTAAAAAAAGACATTTTTATAATCCCCCCACTTGTAAAATCTTTTAATAATGCTATATTATCATAAAACAGGGACGCAAGTCCAGACATTAAGGTCGCCACAATTACACCAAGGAGAAATTATAATGGCAAAATTTAATATTATATCCCAATTCTTGAAAGACATTTCTTTTGAAAGCCCAAATGTTCCAGAATTGTTCTTTAAAAACGACAACAGTCCTGCAAAGATGGAAATCAATATTGATTTACAGGTCAAGGGTGCAGAAAACAACTTGTTCATGGTTGACTTGATTGTAAAAGCACATTCAAAATTGGAAAATGGCGACAAAACAATCTTTTTGATTGAATCAACATATTCTGGCCTGGTTCAAATGGAAGAAGAAAAAGACGAAGAAGCAAAAAAACGTACATTGTTGATTGATGTTCCAACATTGTTATTCCCAGCTGTTCGTGGCTTGATTACACGTTTGACATCAGAATCAGGATTCCCAACATTCGCGATGCAGCCTGTGGACTTTGCTGCGTTGTATGCCCAAAAACAGGCAAAATAAATTATAATAATTCATCTACGAACGAACCCGAAACCTCATGTAGCATCTGTTCACTACGGTTTCGGGTTCGTGCGTATCTAAATCATTCTAATTTATTTTATATATTTGCTGATAATAATTCATCTGTGGACGGTCCCGATGGTTCATGTAGCGTCTGTACACTACACCATCAGGACCGTTTCACATCTAAATCATTCTAATTTATTTTTACGCTAATCATGAATTTGTGATTAGTGTTTTTTTATGATATAATATTCAAACTATGGGAAGAGAGAAATATATTTCAGTTGGAAACAAAGTAAACGGTTTTTCGTTTGCAAATCTGGGGTTGTTTACCGGATTTGCAGATGGTATTTATAATGCTGTTTATTCGCTGGTGATTCTGGAAATATTTCGCAGCAGCGCAATTGTCGGTGTTTATGTCGCAATTTATTCTGTTTTCTGTTTAATTGTTGGGCTGTTTGCAAATGAAATATTTCGTGCTTTTTCCAAGGTGCGTGTCTTTTACTTTGCAATGCTTATGGTGGCGATTTGTTATGCGATGATGAGTTTTTCAATCCTGCCACGGACATTTGTTATTTTGGACTATACCACTGGTTTTGCGACGACATTGATTACTGTATTAATACCATTGTTTATGTCTGACTTTTCCAAGAATATTGGAATGGCGCGTTTAAATTCACGATATCATTTGTGGTTAAATATCGGTGCGTTGTTTGCACCGTTTGTTGCGGTCGCAATCGCAAATCATTTTGATAACAGGGCGGCTTTCTTTGGGTCAGCGGTAATTTATCTGTTGGGTTGGACAATGTTCAAGCTGTTTAAAATTGTTCAAGAAAATAAACAGATTAAACCCGTCAGCCCGCGCAAGACATATCGTGCGCTGGTCAGAAATGCGGTTGCGTTCTTTAAAATGCCGGGGATGTTACGTGCGTATTTGGTAAACTTTGGGTACTATTCTTTGCGTGCGTTGCGTGTTTTGTACGTGCCAATCTTGGTTATTGAAAACGGGTTTACAAAAGATACATTGGCGTGGGTTTTAACATTGGGAATCGTTCCTTATTTAATTTTAAGCGAAATTATGGGGCGTGCTGTGCGCAGATTTGGTAAAACAATTTGGCTGATGATGGGGTTTGGGTCTTTTGCGGTGTTGTCGGCAATTGCGGCCTTTGCAACGGGTATGCCGTTGTTGGCGATATTCGTATTGTGGCAGATTTCAGGTGCACTGATGGAGCCTGTACACGATTTGTTATTCTTTGACGATGTGCCAAAGTCACAGCAATCACGATTCTATGGTGTGTTCAGAACCAGTGCTAATTTGCCCAGTGTTATTATTCCAATGATTGGCGCTGGGGTGATTGTGTTGTTTGGCGCAACAGCGGCGGTTTGGACTGTTTCTGCGTTTGTTGGCGCTTTTGTTATGTTGATTTTAGTGCCAAATAAAAAATAACTATTTTGATTGCTTTTTGCCAATGTTCCTTGTATGATTTTGTTAAGAAAAAAAGGGGAAAAATATGGCAAAAAAAGAAGCTAGCAAAGATGTGGCAACGCCTGCAAAAAATCCGGCGTTGGAATCTGCATTGGCACAAATTCAAAAGCAATTTGGTAAAGAAGCAATTATGAAAATGGGCGATGGTTCCCAACAAAATATAGAGGCAATATCAAGTGGTTCATTGGGATTAGATATTGCACTTGGGGTTGGTGGATATCCAAAGGGTAGAATTGTTGAAATTTATGGGCCGGAAAGTTCTGGTAAAACGACATTGGCATTGCATGCGGTTGCAGAATCGCAGAAAAAAGGCGGCACATGTGCATATATTGATGCGGAAAATGCGCTAGATCCAAGTTATGCAAAAAAATTAGGCGTTGATGTTTCTAATTTAATTATTTCACAACCTGATTCTGGTGAACAGGCGTTGGAAATCGCAGATACTTTGATTAAATCTGGTGCGGTTGATGTTGTTGTTATTGATTCTGTTGCTGCATTGGTGCCCAAGGCAGAACTGGAAGGTAATATCGGCGATTCATTTGTTGGTACAACAGCGCGCTTGATGTCACAGTCTTTAAAGAAATTGGCGGGTTCTGTATCACGCAGTAATACATTGCTGATATTTATCAATCAAATTCGTATGAAGATTGGTGTTATGTTTGGAAATCCAGAAACAACATCTGGTGGTAATGCGTTAAAGTTCTATGCGTCTGTACGTCTTGATATTCGCCGTACAGGACAAATCAAAGACAAAGAAAATATTGTCGGTAATGAAACAAGGGTCAAGGTTGTAAAGAATAAAGTTGCGCCACCATTCCGTACTGTTGACTTCAAGATTATGTATGGCGAAGGAATTTCCAGAATCAGCGAAATCTTGGATATGGGTGTGAAATACGACCTGATTGAAAAGGCTGGTAGCTTCTATTCTTATAACAGCGAACGTATGGGGCAGGGCGAAGCTAATGCTCGTCAATGGTTAAAAGACCATCCAGATGTTCAAGAGGCGTTGTTGGAAAAAATTATGGCGCGTGCATCTGGTATCGCCGAAGAAATGACAACAGGGCCGATTGATGACGATGAAGATACAATCGGATTGTCAGAAGAATAAATTTGTTCCCCAGTCGTCTGGCTGGGGTTGTTTGTTTTATAACCAAGGGGGTGTGATTATGAATATAAAACGTATGTGGGCAATGACACAAATTGTTGTGCAAGGGCATATTTTAAACTGGTTTTGGCGACCACGTGTTAAACGCCGCGAAGTTCGCAGTAATGTTATATCACGCGTGATTCCAAAATATTTTGAACGTTATTTGCCGGCTGCTGCCGCAATCCCAGAACGCAAGGTTGAAAACAACGACAAAAACGACAAGATTTTTACATTATGGTTACAGGGCGAAGATAATGCACCACCATTGGTTCAAGCATGTTTTCGCAGTGTCAGAAAACATTGTAAGCAAGAATTGATTGTCTTGGACGAAAAGACGGTATTTGATTATATTTCTTTGCCGGAAAAAATTATGGAAAAGCGTCGTGCTGGTAAAATCTCGCACGCACATTTTGCTGATATTTGTCGTGTTGAATTGTTGTATAACCATGGTGGGTATTGGTTGGATTCAACGGGATTTGTAACATCGCCAATTCCAGATTGGATTGCAGACGAGGACTTTTTCGTTTATATGGCGGGGCAAACCGTTGGCAGTCCGTATAGCTATATGCAAAATTGCTTTATCCGTTCACGCAAGGGTGCGTACTTGCTGGACGCATGGCGCGCAATGATGCTGGATTATTGGATGAATGAAAATGGTCCTTTTGACTACTTTATGCATCAGTTGTTATTTAAAACAATGGTACATAATGACCCACGTGCAATAAAATACTTTGCAAAAATGCCACATGTTGACCAAGATCCAACACACGCATTATGGTGGGATTATCATGATAAACCATTTGATAAAAAGACTTTTGATAAGGTTACCAGCGGTTCTTTCTTTCAAAAGACAACATATCGTCAGGCAAAAAATCCAAAACCTGGGTCTGTTGCCGCAGAAATGTTGAAAATGTAACAAGGAAATTTACATGGCGACTGTATCTGTGATTATTCCTGTGTACAAGGGCGAAAAATATCTGAACAGATGTTTGGATTCTTTGTTGGCACAGACATTTGAAAACTGGAATGCAATCTGCATTGATGACGGCAGTCCTGATAATTCTGGGGCGATTCTTGATTCTTATGCAGACAAAGATGACAGGTTTATTGTCGTGCATAAAAAAAATGCAGGTGTGTCTGCGGCACGTAATGACGGTATTAAAAAGGCCGATGGGGAATATATTTTCTTTATGGATGCGGATGACTGGATTGATGTTGATTACCTGCAACATATGGTCGCCACAGCAGGGGACGCAAATGCGGATATGGTTGTGTCTGGCTTTGTCAGTGACAATAAGTATACCAAGCCAATAAAGTACAAAAAAAAACGGGTTTTAAATAGTGTTTCACAAAAAGTTTCAGGTTCTTATGCGTTGACTGATTCTTATGTTTGGCGGTATTTGTTTTCAGTGAAATTTATCAAAAAACATAAAATGAAATTTGATACAAAACTGATTGCCCAAGAAGATACAATCTTTGTTTTAAATGCAATTGCGTTGGCAAATAAAATTGTAACTGTGCCTTATGTTTATTATCACTATATGTTTAATCAAGATTCTGCATTAAATAATCGTGATGCGGCACATCATGCACGGGTAAAACAGCAATATAAAATCGGAAAACAATATCGTCGTGATTTTGCAAAAAAGCATAAAATTATGCGTTTGTGGAAATTGCGTAAATTGATAAATCTGTTTAGATAATCTGGGGGTAAATATGCCAAAAATATCAGTAATTATTCCAATGTATGGGGTTGAAAAATATATACGCAGATGTCTGGACAGTATGTTAAATCAGACTTTTACAGACTGGCAGGCGATTTGTGTTGATGATGGCAGTCCTGATAAATCTGGTGACATTGCAGAAGAGTTTGCAAAAAAAGACAAGCGTTTTACGGTTATTCACAAACAAAATGGCGGGCTGTCAGATGCCAGAAATGCGGGTTTTGAATATGCCAAGGGCGATTATATTCTGTATATAGACAGTGATGATTTTATTCATCCCCAGACATTAGAATTGGCGTATAATTGTGCTTTGCGTGATGGTTCTGATATTGTGTCTTTTCGGTATGACAGATTTTATCGTCCGCAATTGATGGTGCGTCACAAGTTAGGGCTGGATACAGATAATGTTGTGCCGCGCAGTATAACGAAAAAATACAATCTTGAAAAAGTTAAAACGCGTGTAACAGATGATATTTTTGAATACGCCACAGAACGCACGCATAATAAATTTAATCCAAATCGTCGGTGGTTGATTAAACACTGTCAGGTATGGAAAAATTTATACAAGCGTGATTTGATTGCAGATATTCCATATATCAAAGGAATTATTTTTGAAGATTTCCCGTGGTGGAGCAGGGTTATGCTAAAAAATCCGCGCACGACAATTTTGCCGTTGCCATTGTATTATTATATACCAAACTTTGGCGGGATTGTTTTGGCGGCCAAGCAATTGCGTATTATAAAAAGTCTATGTACCGGTATTGCAGATGCTTTTTGTGCGTATAAAGAATCTGGAACCGAATATCAGATGAAAAAATGGCAAGAAAATTTCTTGTGGTTTTTTGTGGACAAGGCGTTCTATAAAACAAAATATTTGTCTGATAAAAAAGATATTGATGAGGTAAAAGTGTGTTTTGAAAATCTAAAAAATATCGGCTTGTTTGACTGTTACCCGAATGAGTGGTATGATTTGGTATGTAATATTCAAACATTCTTGGGCAAAGGTGATGATAAATGAAAAAAAGATTATTCTTGTTTGCGGCATATAACAAAGGCGCAGAAATCAGTCAAACACTGATAGATTATTTAAACTTTTTATCACCATTGGGTGATATTGTTTTGTGCTTTGATTGTGATGTATCAAAATCAGAATTGAAAAAGTTAAATTCAATCAAGAATATTTTACATATTTCATCTGTTCGTCATGGCGAATATGACTTTGGTTCTTATAAAAGGGCGTTTTCGTGGGCGCAGAAGAATAAACTGTTGTCAAAATACGATTGGACATATTTGGTAAATGATTCTGTGTATTGTTTGGCATCGCCAGAATATCTGTTACATGATTTAGAATCAAGAAATGTCGGATTGACAGGAATTGCGTCTTATTCTGATTTTCAGACACCAGAACACGTTCAATCTTGGTTTGTGGGATTAAGCAAAAAGGTTGTAAACGAAAAATTTATGACCGATTTTATGTCTGGTATAAAAACACAAGGTTCAAAAAACGATATTTTCTTGAATTACGAAGTGGGGCTTAGCTCTACAATAATAAGACATGGGTTTAAGACGTCTGTTTTTATCGCAGAACCAATGACGTCTTGTGTTCAGGTTTATCAAAGACCATTAATAATGTTAAATAAATTTGTTCCTTTTGTAAAAAAGAAAGCAATCGCAAGTTTTGGTAATTTAGATAGGTTAAATTTATATGCAGATAGTAAAAATATTGTTGAAAATGTAAAATCAGATGTTTTGAAAATGGGTATCACGCCAGTTTCACAAAAGTATATCGTAGAATATAAATTGGCGGTGTTCGGAATTCCTGTGTATAAAAAATTGGCAACACCTGATAACATCTGCCACAAAGGCGTTTTGTTCGGTGTGCCAATTTACAAATCAATATCAAATTAAATATTTAATATTTTAGCCAGGTTTTTCAAAGATTCCGATTTGATTCCTGTGGCTGTCTTTTTCATTTCAAATATATGATTGTCATAATCTGAATTTGACATCAATATTGCTTGTTCCATACCGGCGACCAGGTTTTTATATGGTACGGAATTTTTGGTGTCAAAACGATAAAACTTTGCAAATTGTTTGTGGATAACCGGTATTTTTGTAAATCCATAAATTAATTGCGCAGAACCAGTAACCTGGGTTTTTATGTAACGTTCGTGATCTGGATTGTTTTCGTCCAGTAATGGTAAAAAGAAGTGTGCGTGTTCAACAGCGTCATACATTTTATCGTAATTCAAATGCCCTAATATTTTTAAATGTTGCTTTATTTTATTGTTCAAGTTTTTTATAGAACCACTGCCCACAACCAGTATTTGAAAATTGTAATTTTTATCATGTAATTCTTCGATTGCATTTAACAGCATTGTGTGATTTTTTCTGCGTGGATTTATGCCACCAACAGATACGAATATTGTTGGTTCTGATTTAGATGGAATTGTGTATTCGCCAAATAAATGTGGATTCAGATAAACGGTATCTGGAAATTGGCCTAACATAATGTTGTGTGATTTATCTGTGTTTTGAAAGTATTTTTCAATATACGCCATGTTATGGTGTACATAAAATACAGATTTATGTTGTTGTAAATCAGGATACAGTTCTGTTACAGGCTTTTCGCCGAATGTATAGTTTACGGAACTCATAACAAATATATGGTCGTAACGATTCAAGTATTCTGATTTTAAAATCTTTGCAAAGTTTTTAAATTTGGAATAAAACAGATTTTTTATATTTAATCTGCAAAATGGATTTTCTTTTTTTATAACATTGCTGGCCAGAACATATACATTAAAATTTAATTGTTCAAAGTATTTGATGTATGCAGAAATAACCTCGCCATGGCAACCATTTGTTTCAATTAATAATACATTGTTTTGCGTTGGAATGTGGTTGGTAAATGTGTTTCTGTTAAAAAATTTAAACATAATTTGTTCCTTTTTTATATTATCAAACGCCAGATTTTTTAAAGCGTTCTGGAATTCTTACAACAATTTTTAGCCCCAGCATATTGGGTTTGTTTATCGCGTATGGTGCACGAATATAGGTCTGAATTGCGCGTGCGATTTTTATCCATCTTTCACCACGGGCAGGGCGATTTGTTACATTGTTTATTGTGCCGTTGCCACGACGACGTAAATGATTTACCCAGTCTGTGCCACGGGCAGTGGCCTTGGTCACCAGCATATCCATATCAACTGCACCAAAGTGCAATAAATATAAGTTCTTGTCTATATGGAAGTTGTGATTTTTTATTCTGTGAAAGCCAGAACCCCAACGTACAGGTTTGTTTATAACAACTGGTTTGGTGTATCGGGTGGATAACAGGGCGTGGTGACGCTGGGATAGAAATGGTTTGGATGTATCAAGTGTTTTTTCGTGTGTCATATGTTGGCCAACGTCAAGACCCAATCCAGATAGTGTTGTTTTGATTTTTTTTGATGATAAATATTCGTGTAAATTTGTATTTAGTTTTGGGTCGACAATTAGAAATTCATCACAATCACAGCCAATTACAATATCGTATTCTTTTAATAGTTTATTTGCCAAGTCTGATATTAAATTGATTCTGTATTTGTCGCCTGACGAACGTGACATATCTGTATGTGGCAGTTTTGTTATATGTGCATTTTGTGCGTTTTCTGGTATATGTTGGTCTGTGCCGTCCAGATATATATACAGATTTTCTGTGCCAAACAGGTCGCCATAATATTTAATCCAGCGTGACAGGAAAAAATCATCATTGCGTGCCATTGTGATAACAGCAATTCGTTTAAGATTTTTTTTGATGTGTTTTGTCATATTCCCTCTATAAACAGTTTATATAACGCGTGTTTTATCTTTCTGTATGTGACAGTAATTGGGTTGCGTGTTAAAAACCAATCTATGTGTGTGTCCCCATATTGACATTTTGCAGATGACAGAATTTTTTCTGACAGTGTCGGGTCTGTATGTTTTAATACATATAAAACCTGACGACCCAGACCGCCATGATTGCGCGTAAATGCGACTTTCTTCATAAAAGGCATACCGGATTTATATAACTTTTTAATTTTGTTATATACACCGCGATTATGTACAGAATACAAACAAGACCATGTGTGTCCGTTATCTGTGACCAATTTGGAAAATCCGTTTTCGTATTTACTGGTTATCTGACCCTTGTCAGGCAGTTTTGTGATTTGTTTCATAAATTCATCAAACCATACAGATAGAAATATGTTCTTGTTCGTGCCGATAAACCAAGACTGAATATGTGGTTTTATTTTATGTCGCTTTGATACAATGCCAAACGCGTCGTGTCCCATATTTTCCATGGCGTTGAAATATTTGGTCATATCATAAAATGGACCATATACAGAATCATTTACCAAATACACAAAGTCATAATCAGAAATGTTAAGGTTTTCCAATGCCCATAAATATGCGCGCTTGTACGAACCAAAGTCGTATTCGCCATGACGAATAGCCATAGTGTGTTTTGTAAACTTTTCAATTTTTGATAATTCAGCAGCAGGGCAGTCAGAATCCATACACAATACAACATCACCAAACTTTGAAAGTGATTGTACATAATACACCAATGCATCATCAACGATGTTTTTTGGGTGGTAACCTGCAAATAAAAATAGACGCTTTGTCATGCAGGTATTGTTGCATATTTAAATAAAAAAAGCCATGTTTTTTTATGTTCATGGCTTTTTTGTTTTTTATTCTTCGGTATGCTTTTTTAGTTTTTTACGCGTATTGCTGTCCAGTTCTTTCTTGCGCAGGCGAATTGTGTCCGGGGTAATTTCAACCAATTCGTCGTCCAAGATATATGACAGGGCTTCTTCCAAAGATATACGGCGTGGTGGTGCCAAGAACAATTTTTCGTCTGCTGTAACAGAACGCATATTGGTCAGTTCTTTACCCTTGATTGGGTTGACTTCTAAATCGTTTTCTTTGCTGTGTTCGCCGATAATCATACCTGAATATACTTCGGTTTGTGGGTCTATAAACAATGTGCCACGTGGTTGCAGGTTAAACAGGGCGTATGTTGCCGCGCTGCCTTTTTCCATAGAAACCAGTACACCTGGGCGATATTGTTGAATTGCACCACGATATGTATCGTACTTATCAAATACACGGTTCATAATACCAGTGCCACGTGTGTCTGTGCGGAATTCTGATAAATAACCAATCAAACCGCGTGATGGTGCAGAAAATACAATACGTGTTTTGCCGCCACCAGATGCTTTCATTTCTGTAATTGTTGCCTTGCGTTTTGTCATTTTTTCAATAACAACACCGCTGAATTCGTCGTCAACGTCAATTACAACATCTTCGATTGGTTCCAGTTTTTCGCCATTTTCATTTTCAATCATAACAACACGTGGACGTGATACAGACAGTTCAAAACCTTCGCGACGCATTGTTTCAATCAAAATTCCCAGTTGTAATTCGCCACGGCCAGAAACCTCAAACGCTTCGTTGTTTTCGCTTTGTTCAACTTTTAATGCGATGTTTGTTTCTGCTTCTTTGAACAGTCTTTCACCAATCATACGTGATGTCAGTTTTTTACCAGACTTACCCGCCAATGGTGATGTGTTTACAAAGAATGTCATCGTCAATGTTGGTGGATCAATTGGCATCGCAGGAATTGGTTCGTTGACACTTGGGTCACATAATGTGTCTGCCACAGTTGCCTTGGAAAAACCAGCCACAACAACAATGTCGCCAGCAGATGCTGTGTCACGAGAAATCTTTTCAACACCACGATGTTCAATGATTTTTGTGATTTTTGCGTTTTCAATAAATTCGCCATTGCGGTTGATTGCCTTGACAGATTGACCAACACGAACAGTGCCTGATTCAATTTTGCCGGTCAGTATTCGTCCGACGTATGGGTCTGCTTCCAATGTTGTGGCCAGCATTGTAAATGGTGCGTCCAGTTGGCAACGTTCGCCATTACAATCTGGGGCAGGTACATGGTCAACAATCAATTGGAACAGGGGGGTTAAATCTTTTCTTTCGTCGTTCAAATCGCGTACAGCCCAACCATCACGGCCAACAGAATATAAATATGGGAAATCAAGTTGTGAATCTGTTGCGCCCAGTTTATCAAACAGGTCAAATGTTTCTGATAAAACTTCGTCTGGTCGTGCGTCAGAACGGTCAACTTTGTTGATGCATACAATTGGACGCAGCCCCAGTTTTAATGCCTTGGATAATACGAATTTCGTTTGGGGCAGGGGACCTTCGGCACTGTCAACCAACAATACCACGCCATCAACCATTGACAGAATACGTTCAACTTCGCCGCCAAAGTCTGCGTGCCCAGGTGTGTCAACGATATTGATTTTGTATTCGCCCCACTGAATTGATGTAGGTTTTGCAGAAATTGTAATTCCGCGTTCGCGTTCAATGTCGCCACTGTCCATAACGCGGTCTTCGACCTTTTCGTTGGCACGGAATGTTCCGGCTTGCTTTAACATATTGTCAACCAGTGTAGTCTTGCCATGGTCAACGTGTGCAATAATTGCAATATTGCGTATTTTCATAAGATTACCCCATATTTTTGTTTTGCCAGTACAGGGTATACCCATTTTTTATAGATTTCAAGAAATATTAGATATGTGTTGACATTTTGTGTTTTAGGTCTATTATTTTTGTGTGAAATAATTAAAGGGTATTGATTTATGTCTAAAAAATATAAAGAAGCAGATGTCCGCAATGCGATTAAACAGGGATTAAAAAACTATGCTGGGTTGGCGCGTGTTCGTATGAAACGTTGTTGGAAAAATATGAATTTACAGCAGCGTTGTAATGCAGCTCGCAGCCTGGTATTTATGGAAAATGTTGCAAAAAATCCTGATGCTTATTTTTCACGTGAAACAACGGAAAAATCGTGGCATGAACGTGCAGAAGAATATGGACGTAAAAATCGTATGGCAGATTTTAGCGAGGGTTATGAAAGGGTTGAAAATCCAACACAGATTGTTATGAAACGTGCAAATGCAGCACTTGTGGCAGGAAGCGGTAAAGAATATGAACGTTTTTGTATGGCTGTACAATGTTGGATGTATGATGGTCACAGTGATACTTTTTCAAAAATTATTCTTGATGCTACCAAAAATTTGGAAGAGGATTTAGAATATGAATCTGCGAAATGTTTAATACGTCCGTTTATAGGCTTTACGCAATCTTTTTGTAGATAAAAAAAACGCCCAAACGGGCGTTTTTTATTAGTGTTTTCCACCGATTTTTGTGCGTCCACCCATCAGGGGTTGTAATGCCCGTGGAATATTTACAGAACCGTCTGGGTTTTGGTGGTTTTCAATAACTGGTACAATTGCGCGTGGCAGGGCAATGCCAGTGTTATTCAATGTTGCACAGAATTGCATGCTGCCGTCTGTTGCACGATATCTGGTATTTGTTCTACGGGCTTGGAATTGACCAATTGACGAACATGAACCCAATTCACGATATGTGTTTTCGCTGGGGAACCAGGCTTCAACATCATGCATTTTAACTTTGTTAAATCCCATGTCGCCTGTGCATGCCATAATAACGCGGTATGGTAATTCCAAATCTTCCATAATTTCACACAGGTTGTTTAACAAATGTTCGTGCATTTCATCGGATTGTTCAGGTGTGCAGTATATATATTGTTCAACCTTGTTAAATTGATGTATGCGAACAATTCCGCGGGTGTCACGACCGGCGGCACCTGCTTCTTTGCGGAAACATGGTGAAAAACCAGCATATTTAATTGGCAGGTCTTTTTCATTTAACACTTCGTCACTGTGCAGTGAATTCAAGATAATTTCTGCTGTTCCTGCCAAACATCTGTCTGTGTCTGTCAGCATAAATACATCGTTCGCCATAACAGATGTGTCTGTTCCCTTGAAGTGGCCCGCGTTAAATATTGTTTGTGGTTTTGTTATCGCAGGACAGTTCACAAATGTAAAGCCCTTGGCAATCAGTTTTTGAATTACATATGTTTGAATTGCCAGTTCCAGTTCTGCGGCTTCACCAAACAGGGCGTATGTGCGTGTGCCACAAACAGATGCGATTTTTTCTGGCCTGTACCAATCGTTCATTTCCAGCAATTCCCATTGTGGACGTGGTGTAAAGTCAAATTCACGTGGTGTGCCGACACGACGAACTTCGACATTTTCAGAATCGTCGCGACCAAATGGTGTGTCTGCGCTGGGGATTTGTGGAACACAATGCAGTAATTCATCCAGTTGTTTTTCACGCTCTGCCAGTTCTGCCATATCATTTGCAATTTCCATATTTATTTCTTTGGATTTTGCAATCAAAGACGCCTTGTCTGTGGCGGTTGGAATTTCACGTGTGATTTTATTTTTTTCTGCTGTCTTGCTTTGAGTAATAGTTTTCAATTCGCGAACGCGTGCGTCCAGTTTTATTATTTCATCTGTGTAATCTGTCATGCCTCTTAGTTCGAATGCTTTTTTAACCACGTCTGGGTTTTCGCGAATAAATTTCATATCCAACATTTTTTATTATCCTTTGTTCATAAATTTGGATTCTATTCTATAACGGTTTATAATATTTGTAAAGAAAATGCGTGATAAATTATTCCCCCAACGGGGATGAGATAGAACTAAAAAATACAAAATTCAATGTCATATCACGATAAATTATAGAATAAATTTAACTGTTGTTCAACAGAATTATTTTGGTTGTATGAAATACTTTATTTTGTTATATTTAGCGCAGTAAAAAAAGGAAGAAAAGCAAATGTATGATGTAATTATCTTGGGTTCTGGGCCTGCGGGTTTGACGGCAGCATTATATGCAGCCCGCGCAAATAAAAAAACAATCGTGTTGGGTGGTGACAGACTGGGTGGTCAAATGGCAGGAATCGCCACATTGGAAAATTATCCTGGATGGGAAGGCAGTGGTATTGCGCTGGCTGAATTTATGAAAAATCAGGCGGAAACATTTGGTGCGTCTGTTGAATTTGTAAGCGCTACAAATGTTTCAAAGAACGCAGATAATGATTTTGTTGTATTGGCTGGCGACAAAGAATATATTGGCAAAACAGTTATCGTTGCCACAGGTGCCAGCCCACGAAAACTTGAAATTGCCGGCGCGCGTGAATTGATGGGGCGGGGCGTTTCGTACTGTGCGACATGTGATGGATTCTTTTATAGTGGTAAAACAGTTATTGTTATGGGGGGCGGAAACAGTGCGTTAAACGATGCTTTGTATCTGGCTGATTTGGCAAAAGAAGTCAAAATCGTGTACCGCAAATCTGAATTCTTTCGTGCCGAAGCGGTCTTGCGTGAACGTGTGGCAGGGCGTGAAAATATCGAATGCTTGTTTAATACAGACCTGGCAAAAATCGAAGAAAAACCAGATTCCACAGATGGCGAACTGATTGTTACAACAACATCTGGCGAACAGTTGGTTGTTGATGGTGTGTTCGTTGCAATCGGACACGAAGCCAATACAGACTATCTGTCCGAAGATATTAAACGCGATGCGCTGGGGCGTCTTGCGCCATCTGCATTACCCGCAGGTATGTTTGTTGCCGGTGATGTTCATTCTGATTTGAAAATGCAAATTGCAACTGCGGTTGGAACTGGATGTACGGCAGGGATGGATGCAATCGCCTATCTAAATAAATTATAAATTAAATCTAATGGTATATCTGCAAGCGGTGCCGGCAATTCATGTAGCGTTTGTACACTACATTGCCGGCACTACTTGCATCTAAACCATTATCTTTAATTTCTGCGCTTCCCACTAGAACACAATATTTACTTTGCCGCCGAATTGTATTTCATCGCTTTCAAATTCATAGTCAATATGACCAATGTATTGTGTGCGACCATATTGGCGTATCATTTTTGTGTGTAACCATTCTTGGTCATAATCGTCGCCCGTTGCTTGGTCTTTGTTTGTTGCTTTGCGGATTGTAAAGCCTCCACCAACGCGCCATTCAGGGGCAATTCTAAAATATGCTTCGGGCATAAAGTCAATAAATGACATGCCACGTTCATCATCAAATACCCAACTGGATTTGATTGTTGCAGCCAATGTCATGCCTGCCCATTGGCGACCAAAACGAATTCCTGCATAATATGTTGAATCTGCATAATATGGTGTGCGGGCATGTGAACTGCCACCAAATTTGAATCCGAACAACAGGTCAGATATAACATGTGATTCTGTGTCACTGGCGCGCGTCATACGATAAACCGCGCCCAAGTCAATTGCAGAAAATCCGTCCAGTTCACCGTTAAAGTGGTGTTGATAATGTACATTTGCGCCCAGTGCCAGACGTGGATTCATACCGTATGAAAAACCCTGACCGATACGTAACATATGATTCCAGTATGAAATGTAAGTCTGACTAAGCAGTTCTTCGGCGTTTTGTAAATATAATGGGTCAGATGAATCGTGTTCCAGTACATTTGCATGTGATGAAACGGGCAGGGCAAAAAAAGCGCAAGCCAAGATAGTAGATAAAATTTTACGCATGATGATTTTCTCTCTCCTGTGATATTCCTGTGAAAAAACACAGGAATATCGGTTTGTTTATTTAGAATTGGAATATTGCTTGCAGACCGATTGTCATTTCAGAATATTTATCCAAGTCTGCTGTTCCAATTGGGTACAAGGCGTCAATTGGTGTTGCGCCACCCATACCGTTGCCAATATAAGCGGTTGAATCTTGGTAATATAAATCTAATGTTTTATCGTCTGCATTGTCAAAGATGGATGTTTTTGCGTATAAGTTCAATGCCATCCAATCATTTGGTTGCCACCCAATAGCAGCGCGTACAGATGCCTGATTATGCCAATCATAGTTGCCAAATGTTGCTTCGACATTCAGTGTCCAGTCTTGGTTTAAAACACTAAATACGCCAAGTCCACCTTCGATATATGTGGCGCTGCTGTCGCCCAGTTGGTATGGCAAATAGAACATTGTCGTATCGCCGTTGGCATTTTTGCCGACAATCGCGTTGCCGTATGTGTTGCCATCTAAATCAATATACCATGCGCGTGCCAAGCCATAGATTGTTGATTTTTGTATTTTGTAGCCGGCTTTGGCCTCTAATAAGAAATTATTAGAAATATCTTTTTGATGTTGGAAATATGCAGATGCCATTGCAATCCATTGGTCGTTGTCAACAAAACGCCATTGCAGGCCCAATCCATACATATTCAGACCGCTGTCATCCATTTTATCTGTTGGTGAACCGTCAGAATATTTTATTTCGTAATCAGAAGAATCATATTGCAACATTCCCAAGATTGCAACACGGTCAGATATACCGTAACTAAAATCTTCTTTGATTGCGAACATATCTGTTTCCCATGTGCCAACAATTCCTGTAAATGAATTAGACAATGGTGTGCCAGTCGAATCAACAAAAGGTACTGTTTGATTTATCGTAAAATCATAAGAACTGTTTGTGAAAGACACGTCTGTTATAGAACCAAATTTCCCGCCCAACGGTTGAAAGAACGGATGCGCCAAGAAATATTTACGTTTGGCGGTTGTGCGTGCTGTTTCAGAACGTGTTCTGTGAACAGTGGTTTTTGTTTCTGTTGCAGATGCAGACCTGGTGCCACTGTATTGTTTGTACAGCGCACTGCGGTTTGTTGGTTGTGTGTAATATAAATCACCTGAATTGGATGATTTGTATGTGCTGGTGTTTGTTTTATATTTTTTGTAATTTATGCTTTCACGTGTTCGTGTTGATGGTGTGCCACTAAGATTTGCACTGGAACCAGCGCGTGTTCCCCAATTGGTTGCAGCAGGTGCGTCATTTGCAGATAAAATTGCCAATGCACCAATGATAACAGACAATTGCTTTTTCATAAATAATCTCCTTTTGGATAAAATTATATCATAAAAAGATCTTTTAAAAAAGAATAAAAAACCGCAATTGCGGTTTATTTTTCAAATTCTGATTTATTTGGAAAACGTGTTTCTAGATAGTTTATATTGGCGCGCAACATTTCAGGTGTATTTTCATCGGAATCGTTGATGCAGAATATAGCGCATTTTTTTAATGATTTTTCATGTCCCAATACACATGGGCACACATACGATGATTTGCCAGTTTTATACCAATGTAGGGTATTGTAAATAAAATCTAGGATTTTATGGCGACTGCTTTTGTGCGGGCGTGAACGATATAGTTTACCACGTTTATTTACCGCGGCGTACAATGTAAATAACCAACGTTGTAATTCTGTGCTGCTTCTGAATTTATTATGAATGTTTTTATCAATATATTTTTTTATCAATGGATGATTGCGACATTCAATCCATGATGATTTTATATATGGATCGATACCATGTGACGGCGAATATTTATACATTTTTTTCCCATAAATATCATCAATCAGTTTTGCACTGCGAATAATTGTTGATGTATAGTTGTCGCTGCTTTCTAGCCATTTATCAATGTTTTTTTGTGGATGTTTGCTGCAAAACATTGTGCGTGTACGTCCGCGTTTATCAAAAAAGAACCGTGGTGATAACGGACGATTACAAAACATATCATCGTTGATTAATAAAAAACGTTCTGATAAATTTGGAATATTGTGCAGACACATTTCAATAGTGTTTGAATTAAATGTTGGGCGGATTTTAGCTGGCATTATGTCGCTGTGTTGAATAATTGTAATTTTTTTATTTTTTGTATTCAGCCATTTCGGTACTTGATTAAAATCTGTGATTATATAAATATGATTTACCCATGGAATGTATTTTTCAATGCTGCGCAGGGAATATTTCAATTCACCATTGTCGCGATATCGTTCTGCATCAGTGTTTGTGTTTGTTATGTTAAATAATTTTTTCAACCACTTATTTTTTTCTGCCAGCCATTTTTTGTCAGAACCATCAACCCATAAATAAACGATATCAATTTTCTGCATATGTAGTTCCTTTTTTATTAATTATTTTTTACCAAAGTGTTTTTTTAATATGTCGTATGCGGCAGAAATACGTGCAAATTCTGTGGCGGCATTTTTCTTGTCTGATGCAGTGTCTGGGTGGTATTTTTTTGCCAGTGCGCGGTATTTTGCACCAACTTCACGCCATGTGGCAGAAATACCCAAATCAAAAACTTTTAATGCAGAAACAACATTTGTTGGCAGTTTGCTTTTTACGGGCATACGGTCAAATTTACTACGACCTGTGATAAAGTCATTTATAAAATTTGCGTAATCAGACGCGTCTTGATTGGCGTCCTTGGCGTCTTTTAATGGCGCGCCAAATGTTTGGCGTTCCCAATCGTCTTCGATTTCTTCGGGGGTCATATCGGCGTAAAAATTCCAATTTTTATTATATTCTGCGGCGTGTTCACGGCAGAAAAACCAGTACTCTTTTAAATCACGTGTTTTTGGTGCGCGGCATGTGCCGGCCTTGGTGCAACCCTTGTAATCACATTTTTTTATCATTTTTTTTACTTACCTTTCTTGTTCGCCAATGGATGATGATTCGATATTGTTTCCTTTAATTTTTCAGGCATTACATGTGTATAAATTTGCGTTGTAGAAATGTCTTCGTGCCCCAGCATGGTTTGTATCGCGCGCAGGTTTGCGCCACCCGCCAACAGGTGTGACGCAAAAGAATGGCGCAGTACGTGCGGACTGACACGGTTTTGTTCAATGCCCGATAACATTGCGCATCTTTTTAATATTTTGAAAAAACCGTCGCGTGTTATGTGGCCTGTTTTTCCGTTTGATGGAAATACATATTTGGAATTTATGTCACCACGTGCATCCAGCCATTTATTTAGTGCGTGTATGGCAGCATCATGCATTGGTACCAGTCTTTCCTTGGCACCTTTGCCATGAATCAGCAGTTTGTTACCCAAAATGCCAGACATTGGTAATTCGCATAATTCAGATACACGTAAACCAGACGCATATAATAATTCAATCATTGCGCGCAGACGAAGTGAATTGCGTACATCGCCCGCAGATGATATTAATAATTCTATTTCTTCGACAGTTAGAAATTTTGGCAGCGCGCGATTTCTTTTTGGTAATTCAAGATTTGCAGTTGGATTTACCGTGATGATTTTTTCCAGCATTAAAAATTTATAAAAACCACGCAGGGCAGATGCCTTGCGTGCAACCGATGATGGCTTGTCCGGCAGTGATGATAAATATTGCTGTACGGCAGATTCTGTGGCGTTCATCAATCCGCCATCAATTGCGGCGTTTGCCAGATTTAAATCAGATGCATACGATGTCAGTGTTTTTTCACTGCGTCCTTTTTCCGCGGATAATGCTTCTAAAAAAATATCTATGTAATTCATGGGTATACCACAATTTCTGTCATGTGTTGTGTTGCAGGGAATGATATAATCATCAGTGTTACAAGTGTAATAATCAGCGCCCATATTATAATTGTGTTAATTTTTGTTTTCTTTTTGCGTTTAAGTGGCATATCTTTATAATCCCCCGTTAAATATTATCAAATGTATTTATAAATATTCCTGCACCTGCGATGATTATCAGTGGTGGGGCAATAATGGATAATATTGGTGGCAACGTACCTGTGGAACCCAGTGCATTAAACAGGTTTATCAAAAAGTATAACGCAAAGCATGCAATTATTCCCATACTAAATTTTATACCAAAACTGTAATTTCTGCGTTGCTTTGTTTGTGAAAACGCAACCCCCAGTGTTGCCATTGCAATCATGGTAAGTGGTAAAAATATCAATGTCCATAATTGTACCAAGTGTGGACGTACAGGTACGCCAATACTTTGCATCTTTTTTATGAACGCAGGTAATTGCCAAAATGAAATTTGATCTGGTTGCAGATATCTGTCCAGTACTGTTTGTGGTGTCAGTAATGTATGCGTTTCCCAATTTGATGTTTTTGTTGTGCCGTCCGCATACCAGATGGTTGCATCTTGTGCAGATATATTATTATCAGACAGTTTTACGTTGTCTGCATCAATGCGCATTTTTAGTTTGAAATTTGCACCTTGGACATAAATAGTAGAATCTTTGAATATCAATGCGTTATCTTGTTTTTCAATGTCTTGGGCGCGCATAGTTATAAACTGATTGTCTGTATTTTCGCGCAACCAAATTTTATTGTCAACCAATTGCAATTTATCAGATGATATGTTTTTTGTGCTAAGACTGACAGAATAAGGATTTACAACAGTTGTAGCAAGCAGCCCAATAAAAAAAGCACCAATAAAAAACGGCTTGGTTGATTGAAACGGTGACATCCCCGCGCCAGATATAATAATACCTTCGCTGGATTTGGTAAGTTTATATGATGTTAGCAATGTTCCCATAAATACAGACATTGGTAAAAACATTGGCATATATTCCAACAGTCGTATCCATGAATCAAACAATGCACCCATTGCAGTTGCGTTTGATGGCAGGCGTTCTACAAATGTCACAGCCAATATAATTCCACACACAACCAATAATACCAAACCAACGCCGGAAAAAAATCGGCGTAATAAAAATCGATTTAAGATACTTGGTCTAAACATATCTATGAAATTATACATTTTTCATTTGATAATTGCAAAATTAAAATGATTGCGTATAATTCTCAGAATAAAATGTAATTATAAGGTAGAAAAATGGAAAAAAGACCAATTTCACGCGCAGGTTTTGATAACTTGTTGAAAGAACTGAAAGATTTAAAGGAAAATCAAAGACCTGAAATTCTGGAAACTGTACAATGGGCACGTTCTTTGGGTGATTTATCTGAAAACGCAGATTACAGCGCGGCCAAGGAAAAACAGCGTCAAATTGACAGTCGTATCAGATTCTTAGAAGATTTAATTCAAAATGCTGCGGTAATTGATATTGATTCGTTAAGTGGTAATCGTGTTGTCTTTGGTGCGCGTGTTGTCGCCGAAGATGAAGATGGTAACAAAATGCAATGCAGAATATTATCTGATATTGAATCAGATGGTCGTACTGTTATTTCATGTACGTCGCCTGTGGGGCGTGCAATGATTGGACGATGCGTGGGTGATACATGTATTGTAAAATTGCCAAGTGGTGAAAAAGAATATGAAATCTTGGAAGTAACGTTTAAAGAGTAAGTTTGTTATGTCGGTTCGTGTTCTGCCTGATTATCTGATAAATCAAATCGCCGCAGGCGAGGTGGTAGAACGTCCAGCCAGTGTTGTCAAAGAATTGGTTGAAAATGCGCTGGATGCGGGTGCAGACCAGATTGTTATTGATGTAACTGACGGTGGCCGCACAATGATAAGTGTCATAGATAACGGTGGGGGTATGTCGCGTGAAGATTTGGCAAAATCAATAACACGGCACGCAACATCAAAATTGCCTGATGATGATTTGTTAAATATCAATTTTATGGGATTTCGTGGTGAAGCGTTACCGTCAATCGCATCTGTATCTGATATGACAATTGATACACATAAAATGTCTGATGAAAATGGATGGCAGATTGATTGTAATACAGGCGCAGTGCGCCCATCGGATTGGGAAAACGGTACACGAATTCGTGTTAAAAATCTATTTGCAAAAACGCCTGCGCGTCTTAAATTCTTGCGCGGGGACAAGGCAGAATTGATGTCTGTGTTGGAAGTAGTCAAAAGACTTGCAATGGCACGGACAGATGTTGGTTTTGTGTTGAACGATAAATGGATTTATCCAAAAAATCAGGATTTGTTATCGCGTATTTCTGATGTTATGGGCGAAGATGTTGTTGGTCGTATGTTACAGGTTGATGCAGAATCTGGGTCAACTGTTGGTATGAAATTAACAGGATATATTTCAGAGCCAACATTGCGACGCGCGTCATCTGTTGACCAATTCCTGTATGTAAATGGGCGGCCAGTAAAAGACAAAATATTGGTTGGTGCGTTGCGCGCGGCATATATGGATGTTATGCATGCGCGTGAATTCCCGTTGTGTGCATTGTATTTGACATTGCCAACAAATGCAGTTGATGTAAATGTGTCGCCTGCCAAGACAGAGGTGCATTTCTTGGAACCGACACATGTGCGTTCTTTTATAATAAAAACTTTGCGAGATAGATTGTCGCAAACAATGACGCAAACTGTTCCTGAAAAGACATTAAATTTTGTGTCAAGCGTATCGCCAACTGTTGCGGCGCCACGATTTGATTTTGGTATCAGAAAAGAATCTTTTCAGGTGCGTGATGATATTCGTCCTGTTGTGCAAAATCCATTTGCGTCGCCTGTATCTGTGCCACAGCACAGTGAAGAAAAAATAGAAACTATTTTTGTTGATTTGCCATTGGGGCGTGTTGTGGGGCAGGTGGCAAATAAATATATAATCGCACAAAAAGATGACAATATGGTTGTTGTTGATCAGCATGCTGCACATGAACGTATTACATATGAAAAATTGCGTCAGTATAAAATTAAATCACAACCGTTATTGACACCAATCGTTGTAAATCTGCGTGATGAAGATGTTGTGGCTGTTATGATGGTGGCAGATGAATTAAAACGTTCTGGATTGCATATCGATACATTTGGTGATGCGTCAATTGCGATATTTGAAAAGCCAGCCGACTGGGATTTGAACTGGGGTGATGTTTTACATAATATCGCGGACGAGGTTCGTGAACACGGACATTCGTCGCAATTAAATGAACGTTTGCATTTAAAATTGGCAAACTATGCGTGTCATCATTCTGTGCGGGCAGGGCAAAAACTGGACTTGATTCAGATGGATACTTTGTTGCGTGATATTGAAAAGACCGAACGTGCAGGGCAATGTAACCACGGGCGACCTGTATATAAAATCATTCCAATTGCGGAAATTGATACTTGGTTTGAAAGATTGTAATTTTTCTTATTTTTACTTTACAAATCGGGCTTTTTTTACTAATGTGCCTGTATTAAATCAAGGAGAAAATATATGGAACAAGCAGAACAAGTTGTTGATACGGTTGTGCAAACAACTGCGGCCACACCACAAAATAGTTTTTGGGGGATGGTTTTGTATTGCGTTGTGGTGTTTGGAATTATCTATTTGTTAATGATACGTCCAAATAAAAAACGTATGGCAGAATACCAAAAAATGCTGGATTCTTTGCAGGTTGGTAATCGTGTAATGGCGGCTGGCATTTATGGAACAATTAAAAAAATCAATGAAAAAACAATAGAAGTAGAAGTTGCCAAGGGCGTTGTTATCGAAGTGGTAAAAAACGCTGTGGCAAGTGTTGAATAAAAGGTAAAAGGGTAAAGATATGTTTAAAAAATTGGCGATAATTTTTGTTGCGGTATTTTGTGTATTGCTGGCTGTGCCAACAATGTCGCCAAAACTGGCGCCGTATTTTCCATCTTGGATTGGGCCAGTGCCGCTGGGGTTGGATTTAAAAGGTGGTGCGCAATTACTGTTAGAGGTTGACACCAACACAATGTTCACAGAAAAAACACAGCAGCTGTACGAAGAAACACGCAGTACGCTGATTGACAGAAACAAGGGTGTTATTCGTTTTTCTAATTTGCGTAATCATGATGGCGTTGTGTCATTGGTTGTTCGTGATGAAAAACAGGTTTCTGATGCCAAAGGACGCTTGAAGGCTGCGTTTGGTAATACTGTGGATATTGAATCTGATGATAAGACAATAACTTTGTCTTATTCTGATGTGCAAAAACAAGAAATGATCAAAGATGCATTGGCACGCAGTATTGAAATTGTTCGTCGTCGTATTGATGCGCTGGGTACCAAGGAGCCATCAATTCAAAGTCAGGGTGGTAAATATATCTTGGTTCAATTGCCTGGTGTTGATAATCCAGAACATATTAAAAACTTGATTGGTCAGACTGCAAAAATGACTTTCCATTTGGTAAATGAAAACGTTACAAATGAACAGATGGCGTCTGGTCGTGCGCCAAATGGTACAGAATTTTTGCCTTATATGGATATGGGTGGGTTGCCAATCGCTGTGTATTCCAGGGTAGAGGTTTCAGGCGAATCGTTAAAAGATTCACAGGCGGAATTTGATCAGAATAATATGCCTGTTGTTTCAACTGTGTTTGATGCGTCTGGTGCGCGCAGATTTGCAAAACTGACAACAGAACATGTAAATGAACGTTTTGCAATCGTTTTGGACGGCAAGGTATTGTCTGCACCTGTTATTCGTGAACCAATTCCTGGTGGTCGCGGTCAGATTTCTGGTGGCTTTACATTACAAGGTGCCAAAGATTTAGCTGTGCTGTTGCGTTCTGGTGCGTTGCCTGCGCCATTGCAAGTAATCGAAGAACGTGTTGTTGGTGCAGGGCTTGGGGCTGATACGATTGAGGCTGGTAAAATCGGTGCAATCGCAGGTGTATTGTTTATCTTTATATTCTTGTTCTATGTTTATCGTGCGTTCGGTGTTATTGCGGGTATCGCATTGATGGTAAATTTGGGAATGATTGTTGGCTTGACTGCATTGTTTGGTGCAACGCTGACATTGCCGGGTATCGCAGGTATCGTACTGACATTAGGTATGGCGGTTGACGCAAACGTATTGCCGTTTGAACGCATTAGGGATGAAGTAAAATCTGGTACACCAAGCCTGCGCGCGGTAAATATGGGATTTGATCGTTCTATGAAGACTGTTTTGGACGGAAACTTGACCACATTGATTTGTGCGTTGGTGTTGTTCCAATTCGGTGCTGGTCCAATTCGTGGATTTGCAGTTACGTTATCAATCGGTATTCTGACAACACTGTTTACATGTGTCTGGTTGTCCAAGGTTATGATAGACTGGTACATGAACGGTAAAAATAAAAAAATTGGTTATGCAAAATAAAGTTTGGGGGTAATAGATATGACTTTACATATTATGAAATATCGCAAAATCGCATACATCATTTCTGGTGCTTTGGTTTTGTTATCTGTGTTATCACTGTTATTTCGTGGGTTGAATTATGGTATTGACTTTTCTGGTGGTATTTCGATGGAGGTAACGCCAGTCGAAGAATCATACACCATTGATAAAATGCGCGCAGATTTGGAAGCTTTTAAACCAGAATTGCAACAGGTTGATGGCAAGGCTATCTTAATCCGTCTGGGACTGCCAAAGGGCGCAACAGATGCACAACAAAACGAACGTGTGTCTGAAATCAAAGAAATCTTGGGTAACAAGGTAGAATATGCACAGGTTCAAATCGTTGGTCCAAAAATTGGTGGCGAATTGATTCGTGGCGGTATCTTGGCGATATTGTTTGCCTTTATCATGATGGCTGTTTATGTTTGGATTCGATACAAAGGTGGTTATGCGATTGGTGCATTTTGCTCGCTATTCTTGGACTTTGTGTTGATGTTTGGGTTCTTTTCAATTACTGGTTTGGAATTCAATCAGACTGCAATTGCAATTATTTTGACAGGTATTGGTTATTCAATCAATGATAAGGTTGTAAACTATGACCGAATTGATGAAAATGTTAAAAAATACCACAAAATGCCAATGGGTGATTTGATTGATTTGTCGGTCAGTGAGATGTTCAGACGTACAATGTTGACCAGTGTTTCAACACTGTTGGCAATGATAGGTTTGTATCTGTTCGGCGGCCAGATGCTGCGTGAATTTGCGATTGCAATGGGATTTTCGGTCGTGATGGGAACATTTACAAGTATCTTTATTTCAAATATGATTCTGTATAACTTTAATTTGCGTGATACAGATAAATAAAGTATATGTCATACCAATGGGGGGTGTAATATGAGAATTGTAAAAATATTTTTTATGTTGGCGTTTTTCATTGGTATGACACCGTGTCTTGCGGATGGTTTGTTTTTTGAAGACGAACCAATCCAAGATGGTTTGCCTGTAATTGAAATGTCACAAAACTTTGCAGATGTTTATGAAAAATTAAATGGTGTAAAGTGGGGCGGAAAGAATTTAAATCTGGCAATTGAAAGTCTGGAAAATTTAAATAAATCTGCACATATTGCGGCCACTGATGAACGTGTTGTTTTGGTTTGGAATGATGCAATTATTGGAAATTATCCGCGTCCATCTGCAAATGATTGGAATGCATTTGGTGAAATTACAACTGCGCTTGTTTTAAAAATGCGTGCAAATGACGCGTATATGAAGTCGTTATCTGAAAATGAAATATATCAATATGTTGTTGATGCGATTATTCGTGGATTGGATGAAAATGGTAGATATGTTTTTTCCAAGACTGCGCAAATTACCGAAGACGGCAGATTGCTGACCAGTGTTGGTATGGAAGGTGTGCGTGACGAACGTGGAAACTTTCGTGTTGATGGGGTGTTTAAGGGCGCGCCTGCGGATACAGCGGGGATAAGTTCTGGTGATTTAATTGTTCAGATAAATGGAAAATTGGTGCGCAATATGTCTGATGCAGAACTGGCATCTGTTATCAGTGGTTTTAATTCCGGTACGGCAAAGATAAAAATATTATCCCCACGTGGCAGTAAAGATGTTGTTTTGCGTCGTGCGACTGTGGTTGTGGCAGATGCAGATGTGGTTCATCGTTCAAATCCTGATAATGGCGGATTGCTTGAAATTGTTGTGCATCAGGTTTCTGATGGCGCAGTTGATATTATTAAAAACGCATTAAATAAATACTCTGGTGTTGATGGTGTTATTCTTGATTTGCGTGCGTCCAGTGGTGATGATGAACGCGCGGCTGCAAAGCTGGCAGGGTTGTTTATTGGTGCAAAACCTGTAATGCGTATTATTGAAACTTCTTTTGATGAGGTAGAGGTTTTGCCAAATGCAGATGCAATTACAGATGTGCCTGTGGTTGTGTTGATGTCTGATCAAACACGTGGCACAGCCGAGGCGATAGCCGCCGCGTTCTATGAAAACAATCGTGGCGTTTTGGTTGGAACACCTACTGCGGGCAATGCCAGAATTGCAACTGAAATTGATTTGGATAATGGCGGTATGTTGGAACTGCTGAATAAATCTATCAAGACAGGGCAGGGAAATATTATTGATGGTCGTGGCGTTTTCCCAATTGTATGTCTGTCTAATATTCGTTCAAGTCAGCAACAAAATGCGTTCTTTTTAAATGTTATAAATGGTGACTTTAATGCGCGTGATTTTAACAAAGAACCAGATACAGATGTCAATGCAATTCGTCGTGGTTGCCCAACAATCGCCAGTGGTGCCGATGAAGACGCGTTGTCAATGGCTGTATCTGTTCAGATTTTAACAGATAAAAAAATCTATAATCGTTTAATGGATTTATAATTCTTATATAAGGGATGTGAAATGTTTTTAACCAAAGATAATCAAATCAAATGGAAGAAAATGGGTGTGGCAGCAGCCATAACGCTTGTGTTAGTGTTGCTGGGGATTTTCTGGTTTGATAAGCCATTGTTTACATTTATTCGTGAATTTGATTGTGGATTATGGCGTCTGTTTGATGTGTTCTTTTCTGCCAAGATGTGGTTTATCGTATCTTTTGTTGCGGCCGCGTTATTGTGCGTAAAGAAATATTTAAAATCAGAAATATCTGGTATTCGTGATTTATTTGTAAAAACAAAGAGTAGTCATGCGTTTTTGATATTTTACAGCATTTTGTCAGCAGGTGTTGTTGTTAAAGTTTTAAAGACGATTATCGGGCGTGCTAGACCTATATTTTTTGAAGCTCTTGATATGACAGGATTTTTCCCGCCATCATTTGATTGGGCGTTTAATTCAATGCCATCTGGTCATACTATAATCAGTTTTGCAGGTTTGGTTATGATTGGTATGTTGGCGCCAAAGTATAAATGGTTTACATGGACATTGGCGATTTTGGTTGGTTTTTCGCGTATTGCATTTGGTGCGCATTGGCCATCAGATGTAATTTTGGGCGCGTTCTTGGGTATGGCGATTGCAGATATTATTAAATGGTATATGTTAAAAAAGTCAGAACAAAAATAAAAAAAGGCAGGCGATAAAAAATCGTCTGTTTTTTTTGTCTTTTTTATGATAAAATATTTGCGTTATGGCAGGGAATAGAAAGTCTAATTTTTTACCAGAACGCATGTCTGGCGCATTAAAAAGTTTGGCACAGCGCATAATTGGTGCGGGTATTTTTTGTGTCTGTATTTGGGCTGTGATTGCGATGTTGTTTTATAATCCATATCTAGATGGTGTGGCTGTATCCAGTGGTTTTGGCGGTCAGTCTGTCATGGGATACATTGTTGGTTCTGTGCGTTATGTGGTTGGTGTCATACCTGGATTGTTTTTATTTTTATCGTTGGCGCGTTGGGGTGCTGCCAAGATGTTTGGTTTTGAATATGAACATTTGCCGGAATATAATTTCTTGCGTGGGTTTATTGCGCTGTGTTTGGGGGCGGTTGGTTTTGGTTTGATTGCGCCCAGCGCGACATATGGGGGATTGTTTGGTGCGATTGCTGCGACTGATTTGACTTATTTATTGGGTGGCGTGTCTGTAATTGTTGGTATTTTGTGTATGGTTGGTTTCTTTATTATGGCGGCGATGCTATTGCATGTAAGAATTCAGCATTTACGCTGGGTATATCGTGTTCTTGTTCGTTGGGTTCGTTGGTTGGCATCTGCGTTTGGTCTGACAAAATACGTTCCACAGCCCGATGAAGAAGAGATAGAAGAAGCCGAAGAAGCAGAAGAAACAGAAGAAGAAACAGACGCAGAAGAGGAAAAACCAAAACGTAAACGCAGTTCAAAAAAGGCGGTCACCGCTGTTGCAGTCGCAAAGCCACGCAAACAGGCGGCGGCATATGAATTGCCAGATACCAGATTCTTGGAACGTTCTAATTTTAGTAAATATTCTGTGACGCCTGAATTAAAGCAAAACGCTCGCAGTATGGAGGTTAAGTTCTCGCAATACGGTGTTCATGGCAAGGTTGTTGGAATTAAGCCGGGTCCCATTGTTACATTATATGAATTTATGCCAGACGAAGGTACGCGTATGGCAGATGTCAATAAAACTGTTACCGATATGACACGTGCGATGGCAACAGAAAGTATTCGTATTGCACATATCCCAAAGACCCAGTTGATTGGTGTTGAAATGGTAAATCTGAAACGTCAGACTGTGCGCTATCGTGGTCTGATGGAAGACGAAACATTTGTTGAATCAAAATACAAGATTCCATTGGCACTGGGTGTTGATATTGGCGGAAATCCGATGTATTTTGACTTGGCCAAAATGCCACATATGTTGGTTGCAGGGCGTACTGGGTCTGGTAAGTCTGTATTTGTTCAATCAATTATTACATCAATTGTTTATCACTTTACGCCTGATAAATGTAAACTGATAATCATTGACCCAAAGGGTGTTGATTTTGGTTTCTGGGATGATATTCCACATCTTATCACGCCAATTGTAAAACTGGAACCAGAACCGGCGGTAAATGCGCTGAAATGGGCGGTGCGCGAAATGGAAGAAAGATATAAACAGTTACAGGTATTAAACGCGCGCAATATTGAAAGTTATAATGAAATTGCGGCACAGAAACGCGAAAGTGGCGAAAAAATTACAAAGCAAGTTGCTGTTGGTACGGACGAGGAAACAGGCGAACTGCTGTTTGAAACCCAAGAAGTCGATTTGTCTGATATGCCATATATGGTAATCATTATTGACGAGGTGGCCGACCTGATGAGTCTTGCCCGCAAAGATGTTGAGGCATGTGTTCAACGTATCGCACAAAAGGCACGTGCCGCCGGTATTCACCTGGTTATGGCGACCCAGCGTCCAGATGCAACAACCATTACAGGTGTTATCAAGGCGAATTTCCCAACACGTATTTCATTCCAGGCGCGCAGCCGTATCGACAGTGTAACATGCCTGGGCGAAGGCGGGGCAGAACAGTTGTTGGCTATGGGCGACATGCTGTTTAGCGAGGCAGGTCGTGTCCCTGTCCGTATCCACGGTGCCTTTATCGACGATAAAGAATTAAAACGCATTGGGGATTTCTTGCGTTCCCAGGGCGAACCAGAATATGCCGATGGCGTAACAGATTCTGCGGACGCATCTGGTGGTGATGCGATGGGCGGATTTGGTGGTGGCGGTGGCGACAAAGATGGCGACCTGTACGCACGCGCCAAAGAATGTGTAATTCGTGATAAAAAACCAACAATTTCATACATTCAACGTCGCCTGCAAATTGGATATAACAAGGCTGCGGGCTTTATGGAACGTATGGAGGCAGATGGTATTGTGTCTGCGCCGGACGCCAACAACAAACGCCACATCCTATAAATTAAATCTAATAATTCATCTACCCGCGGTGCCGGCAATTCATGTAGCGTCTGTACACTACATTGCCGGCACTACATGTATCTAAATTATTATCTTTAATTTCTACGCTAATCACGGGCAGGGGTGTGAAACCTCATGTAACTTCTGTACACTACGGTTTCGGGTTTGTGCGTATCTACACTATTATCTTTAATTTCTACGCTAATCACGGGTGGTAATAAAAGTTTTTCATTTTTCACTTTTATATTATTTCAAAATATGATAAAATTTTATTTATAGAGAGAATATGAAACACTTTAAGCGCTTTTTTATATTGGTTTTGTGCGTCCTGCCATGGGTTGCGGGGGCGAATGTTGCGACCACCGCGGGCAGTAATTTAACCGCATGGAACAGTAATGGTGGTTCGGCCAATAACAATAATTGGAATACCATGATGAACAGCCGTTCACAAACAGGCAGCAAGGCCAAGGCTGATTTTGGTAATTGTAATTCACTGATACTGCGTTGTGCGCAACCAAAGTGTGCGGCATGTACCACAATGGAATTGGCCAAGCCTGTGGTTTCTGGTTGTGTAAATTCCAGCAAGGATTGTAAAAAACACGGTGATGATTTAGTTGAATTTATTGCTGCCCAGATTGTGGCCAGTGCTGCTGAAAAGGTTCAGGCGCAACAGTTGGCACAACAACAGGCTGCGGCGCAGGCTGCCGCTGCACAAAGCAGTCAGCAAATGGCCCAAATGCAACAGCAAATGGCCCAGATGCAGCAACAAATGCAACAACAAAATGCCCAACAAATGGCACAAATGCAGGCGGCACTGGATGAACAAAAGGCGTTGGCTGCCCAGGCACAGGCCCAGGCCGTCGCCGCACAACAGGCCAAGGCAGAGGCGGCCGCACAAACGGCATCTGGAATTACTGTTGCACAACAGGCGGCAGCCCAGGCTGGAATAAACCCAGATCTGTTGGTTCGTGAACAGGCGGGTGGTGAAATATTGTCTGCGTTGGAAGATGCCGAACAGAATCTGAAAAATCTGAAAAACACGATGAAAGATGTGTTTGATTATGCCGGGTGTGATGCGCGTGGTAATAATTGTTCGGGGCCAAAACGCGTAAAAATATTCAAGGACAAGGCCAGAAGTTTTTTTGAACCATATGATGAAATTGCAGACGAATTATATACAGCATTGGATACCGCACTGTTGTTGGGTGTTGATGTAAATGATATTTTGATGATGTTAAACGGTTCGTGTAATCGTTGGGGACGATACATGTGTCATTCAAATGGAACGGATGGCAATGATAATCCAATTCATAAAGTTGCAAGATATGGTGATTCAAACTCAGAGTGCAAAAATGGTGTGGTAAAGGACAGTTGTATAAACGGCAAATCGCAAAATATATCATGCACAGATAACGGTGTAACGTACAGTGTCAAAGGTGGTTTTGATTGTACGGTTGGCATGGTTGTTCCACCCCAGGACGATGCGTTATGTACCCTGATTGGATACCTGTCGGATGAAGAAAAAGACGGCGTGTATCGTGAATGGGTTGATGAAAATTATGACGGCGATCGCATGGTACGTTTGGGATGCGTATCATCTGTTTTGGATTCTGTAAAAACGTTCAGTCGTCGTTCCAATAAAAAGGCCAGCACATTGGATATTGATACACTGGAACGTATTTTGGAACAAGATTCATCTGATATGGCGGGCAGTCGATATGATGCCAAAGTACGCGATATGGAACGTTTGCAGTATTGTGGTTTGACGGTTGACGGATATCGCAAATTGAACAAGGCGGTCAGCACACAAAAATTTAGCCAAAACGACGTTTGTATCGATTCCGCAAAATTGCGCAAGGACGCAATTAATGCAGACTGGGTTCGTTCTGTAAAGGGCAACAGCGCCAGTTTCTTGGATCATATACCAGAGGCATATGATCAGACATCTTGCACAGATTTGGGGGCCGGCAATGCATGTTGGTATGACAGTGATAAAAAATGTTATGTGCGTGGTAAAAAACACACAGATGGTGTATGTATAGATAATGGTGGTACTGTTCTTGGTGAATTTAAATACTGGAATGGGGCGTCGGTGACAGAGGCTACATCAGGCGAAGACAAATGTCGACTTCGTGGTGGCAGTTGGGTGACCAAGGATGATGCGTCCCAGAAGAAGTACACGTTTGAAGCAAATGACACCGGTTGTTGTGATTCAGACGACAGTAAAGTGAACGACTTAAAGTGTAAAAAAAAGTGACGACCAACAGTGAGGGATAAGTTGAAACAGGTAATTAAAAGATTTTTGGTTTGTATGTGTGCGTTGTTCCTGACGTGCGTTGGTGTTGTGCCATCGTGGGGGGCAGATGATGCATGTATGTCCGAAGATAATGATATGATTGGCGCGCCATTTGTTTTGTGTTCAACGCATGCGTATAATATCGGTATGACAGAAAACCCAAATGCATCAGATCGTGAACTGATGCGGGAAGTTGTGGGGTTGAAAACAACATTCTTTACACAACAAATGTATAAACAATACGAACAGATGGAATTGATGGTGCGACGCTTGAAAACACAGCTGCAAAAGGCGGTGTTGCATGATAAATTACAGGTCGCCAGTGGTGCCACAGGTAACAGTGATGATGATAATGACGATTCTGCGCCAAGTAACAGATATATTAAATTGTCTGGTGCCCAGGATTGTACAGATTTCTGGTCCAAGGCGGATAAGTTTAAATGCCTTAGTGAAAATTATAATCTGGTAAAAAATCAGGTCAGAACAGGAAATCCGTCGGCTGATCACAGAAAACAAGTGGCAAATGATTACGGAATTGCATGTGGTGGTGTAAAAGAGTGTTCAAAGATCGAAAAATGTACAAAAACAACCAAAAATAAAAAAGATTTTGATGAATGTTTCCAAGCGTTACAAACGCTGATAAGTACAGGTATGTCAGAGGCACAACAAGATGCCGCCAGACTTAATAATCCATTTGCAGGATGGGGCCCACAAACACAGAAAGAATCACAAACACAGAAATAATAATCCCGCCCCGCGGGATTTTTTTTTATGTTTTTTGTCATTGTGTTGTTTCCCCGCCCCCATTGTGGGGCGGGTCGGAATCGCCGACAATTTATTGTCGCTGTGATTCCGGGGTGGGGGCGAGTGTTCAAGAATAAAATCCCCCCACCCAAGTTTCCGTAATTGCATACGCAATAACGTTCACTATCCCGCCCCACACGGGGGCAGGTGGTAAATGTGCTTGATTTATATTTTTCTTGTTTCATACTTAGCAAAAAGGGTTTCTTGTAATGAATAATCCAAAAACATTGCGTGCCAGAAATTTGCGACAAAATATGTCTGAGATGGAAAAAAGATTTTGGTATCGGATAAACCGAAATCAGATTGGGGTAAAGTTTCGCAGGCAACAACCAATTGGACCCTATTTTGTAGATTTTATTTGTTTCCCATTAAAATTGGTGATTGAACTCGATGGAGAACAACATGCGAAAAATATAGAATACGATAATCGCCGAACTACATATATAGAATCACAAGGATTTAAATTGATACGTATACCGAATTCATGGCTGATTGGAAACGGTATTGATGACGTTGTGTTTTCATTACAACGTTGCATAAATGAAGATATTGATATTCATGAATATTTTATGTCCAAGTATCAGTAAATAGTGTTTTCCCCGCCCACATTGTGGGGCGGGTCGGAATCGCCGACAATTTATTGTCGCTGTGATTCCGGGGTGGGGGCGAGTGTTCAAGAATAAAATCCCCCCCACCCAAGTTTCCGTAATTGCATACGCAATAACGTTCACTATCCCGCCCCACACGGGGGCAGGGGGGCTTCGCAAAATGGGAACGTGGGAATTTTTATTCTTTCTTTAATTGTTCGCGCAGTTTGTCCCAATATTCAAGGCGCTTTTTAATTTCGCGTTCAAACCCGCGTTCAACGGGAAAATAATATTTCTGGCGACCCATGGATTCGGGAAAACAATTCTGGCCGGAAAATCCGTTTGCTGTATCGGGGTCGTAAATGTATCCGTCGTTATAGCCCAAATCTTTCATCATTTTTGTTGGTGCGTTCAAAATGTTTTTTGGTGGCATCAGTGAACCGGTGGCGCGCGCCGCGGCGTATGCCGCCTTTTGTGCCTTGTAATTGCCAATGCTTTTTGGCGCGGTGCCCAAATATATCACCAGTTGTGTCAGGGCCAAGTCCCCCTCTGGACTGCCCAGGCGTTCGTACGCGTTCCATGCTGCAATCGCAACCTGTAATGCGTTCGGGTCGGCCAGACCAACATCTTCGACCGCAAAGCGGGTCAATCTGCGAAACAGGTACATTGGATCCTGGCCAGATGTCATCATGCGCGCCGCCCAATACAGTGCCGCATCTGTGTCACTGGCACGCAGGGATTTATGCACCGCAGATATTAAATTATAATGTTCGTCGCCATGTTTGTCTGATAATGGTGCACGTTTCTGTACGGCGGAATCCAAGGTGTCTGGCGTTAAAGGTTCTTTGAATTTTGCGTTTGATAAATATTCAACAGTGTTTAATAAAAAGCGTGCGTCGCCATCTGCCATCTGTGCCAGATGGGTGCGGGCATCGTCTGTCAGTGGTAATTTTATACCCAAGAATTTTTCCGCGCGTCCTATCAATTCCATTAAATCTTCGGTGGAAAGTCCCGACAGTACACCAACGTGGCAACGTGACAGCAATGCGTTGTTCAAATTAAAACTGGGGTTTTCTGTTGTTGCGCCCATAAATACAACGGTGCCATCTTCTAAATATGGTAATAGTGTATCCTGTTGGGTTTTATTAAATCGATGAATTTCATCAATAAACAGTAATGTGTTGCGGCCAATGTCGCAATTCATACGCGCGGCATCCATCGCCTTTTTTATATCTGCTGTGCCAGAAAACACCGCAGACATTGGAACAAAATCCATATCAACAGAATTTGCCAATGCACGCGCAATCGTTGTCTTGCCACATCCGGGCGGGCCCCATAAAATCAAATTTGATAATTTCTGACCGTCAACCATACGACGAACCAGACCGTTTTCACCCAATAATGTCTTTTGACCCACAATGTCATCTATTGTGTTCGGACGCATTAAATCTGCAAGCGGTCGTGTCATTTTACTTGGCTTTTATTTAGGGTTTATTTGTGATATAATAATTGTATTAAAATATAAGGGAAATGGCAAGTTGGTAAATAAAAATTCTGATTTTACTTTGGCTGTGGCAAATCTGGCGGCGGCGGCAATCGCTGCGAATCCAAAACTGACAATGGAAGAGGCCGTAAAAAACGCACGAAAAATTCTGCGTGGAACGTCTGTTACAGACGAACAAATTCAAGATTCTGTGCATCCTGATAAAATCCAATGTTTGGAAGATGGTACCTGGCACATTATGCTGCGACGCTATTTAAAACGAAAATTTGATTTAACCCCACAAGAATATCGGGAAAAATGGGGGTTGCCAAATGACTATCCGTTTGTGGCACCGGCATATTCGCGCAAGCGTTCTAAAATCGCCAAGAAAACAGGGTTGGGGAGGAAATAAACATGCCTGATAAAACTGTTGCACAAAAACGTGGTGATGATGTGCGGGCTGCCGTAGATAAACTGAAAAAAGTACGTTTGAATTTACAAAATAAACAAATACCAGATACTGTGCATTTGCCGGATGTTTTTACGCGCGTCAAAAATAAAAATGGTGAATCTGTGCTGCAAGTCAATCAATCTAAATTAAAAGTTTGGGCAGAAGAGGTCTTGAAACAAACAGGTAAACTATCTGGTGTGTCTGCGTTGTGGCTGGCAGAATATATTGTGCGTGGATTAAATGCACTGTTTGTTGATAATGCGTTAATCAGAAATATGGAAAGTGCATCAAAAAACAGCGCGTTTACTAAGATTGGTGCAAAATATCCATGGTTAAAAAACTATGTGTTGTATTATATGATGGTTGGAACAATGGCTGTTTCTGGTGGGCAATTAGCCGCAAATGGATTTAGTAAAGACAATGATAACGATGATAAAAAAGAAAATATTTATAACCCACAAGATAATCAAAAAAAATTTGAAGACTTTGTTTTAAATCCAAATGCGAATGATGCAGAATGGAAAAAGCAAATAGATGCAATTCAGCCTTATGTTGTTGCACATATCTTTTCAACCGAAGGTTTTATAGAAGCTGCGTATTATGATAATGGCAGTAATAGGGGAACCTTGACCATCGGTGCTGGATTTACAATCAAAGATGAATTGCATCGTAATTTTGCTGCGAAAATACTGGGGCGCAAAGTTGGAAATATGGCGCGCATTACAAAAACAGAAGCGAGAATTCTGGGCGACGCATGGTTAAGAGAAATGATATATCCCAAGATGCGCCAAGAATTTAAGAAACCAATGTCTGCGCGCATTTTTGTAAGTCTTGCTGTTGCTGCGTATAATGCCGGAGAAAATGTTTACATGAATGGTAATTCTGGGCGACCTGTGGTTGATGCTGTGAATGCTGGAAAAAGTGTTGAAAAAATCGCAGATGCCTATGTTCGTGCGTTTGGTAAAATTCGTGGTACGGGGTGGGGTGGTATGCCAAATAAATATGGTGTGTGTGCGTTGTATATGCAGGGAAAGCTTTCAGATAATGCAATATTGAATTCAATTTGCGAAGCGCCATATGGTATCGAAGATTTTGTACGTGCAGCACAAAAAGAAGATAAAAAATTTGACCCTGAAAAAATGGTGTTGGGGCGCTTGCTGATATATGATGGTAATAATCATAGCGCTAAACCAAATGATGTCTTGGAATACGATGTTGATAATATGTTATTAAGTGTGAAAAATAGAACTACAAAAGGTACAAAACAAGTGCCTGTGCGTGATTTTTTTAGTAACACAGAAATAGAAACAATGAAACAAGGATTATTGTTCCAAACGCCTGTTGCAGACTTTATGCAAGAATATGAACAGCAGGTTATTGCACAACAATCAGAGTCTGAAAAATTAAATGAAGAAGGCGAGTTGTTGTTCTTTGCAAATAAACATGATCAGGCAGAAAAAAAGTTTATGCAAGCGTTGGAAAAAGATGACAGGAATTATATCGTATATAGTAATCTGTCAATCTTGTATTACCATAAGGGCGAATATCAGAAAGGTTTGGAAGTTGTACAGAAACTGATAAGTTCAGAAAAAATAAAATCTATGCCAAAAGAGATGAGGTCTTATGCGTATTATAATGCTGCCCTGTGTCGCGAAGGGTTGGGTAATAACGCCAAGACAAATAAAGAAAAACTGGAACATTATAATGCTGCAAAAGAAAATTTGAAACTGTCAGAACGATTCGGTGATGATACACATGGACAATTAAGAAGTAGGCTTGATGAAAAAATAAAAAATCTGTCTGTTCGACAGGTAACTGCATTCCATAATAGTATCAAGCAAATAAGACAAAAAAATGCCAAGCATGATTTGTTGCTGTACGGAACAGAACGTAAAGTTGATTTAACTTAAAGGAATATATTTATGAAAGTTTATGTTGATATACATGATAATCGCTGGAAAAAATATAAAATCGATTTTGCAAAAATCGCAAATGCGGTCGTTGGAAAAAAATATAAAAATTCCGAAGTGTCAATCGTATTGGTCGATGATAAAGAGATAAAAAAAATCAATCGTGAATATCGTAATATCAATAAACCTACAAATGTTTTGTCTTTTGAATTGGGTGACGATGAATTGCTGGGCGATATTTATATATCGCTGGATACAGTTATAAAAGAAGCAGAACAAGAAAATATCTCTGTTGAACATCATACGGCACATATGGTTGTACATGGTGTTTTACATCTGTTAGGGTATGACCATATCAATGATAATGACGCAGTTGTTATGGAAAACAAAGAAACAAAAATACTGGAAAAAATGGGAATAAAAAATCCTTATGCAAGCACTTGTGAAATATCTTGTGTGGATGGTTCTTGTTGCCCAGGTGCAAAAACAATTGCGTTTTTAAAAAGACTAAAAGTTACAGATAATAGTTTTGTTCAATATCTTCTATACGGCGTGTTTGGTGCGTTTGCAGCGTTTGGGTTTGCACCATTCTATCAATGGTGGTTGACTGTCTTGGGTGTCGGTGGCGCGTATTGGTTGACTGTAAGTAATAAAAATATTGGTGGTTTTTGGCGTTCGTTTGTTCGTGTTGCACCATTCGGTGCAATGTATGGTTTGTTTATGTTTTGGTGGGTCTTACATTCTATATATGTTGTGCCAGAAATCGCAGATGTTTATGCAATATGGACAATACCAGGTGCGATTGGATTGATGTTGGCGGGATGGTTGATTTTTTCATGGCCATTTGTTGCTGTGGCGAACAAGAAAACGTCTGCGGCATCCAGAATATTTTTATTCGCGGGTGTTTGGGTATGCGTTTTATGGGCGCGTGAATGGATGTTTACCGGATTCCCATGGAACCCAATTGCAAATATAACAATGCCGTATCCTGTGTTGGCAAATTCTATGTCGCTGTGGGGTGCGTTGGGTTTAAGTTTTATAATTGTTGGGCTAATCGCAGGTTTGGTTGAATTATTCAGGAATTATAAAAATATATGTGTTTGGATTGTAAATATTGTGTTTGTTGGAATCGCTGTATACGGCGGATTTTATGGTGTGCATAATATTGAGTTGTCTGATGTTGGAGCAGATTCAACGGCGGTTATGCTGCGAATTGTTCAGCCTGCGTCATCGCAAATGCAAAAGGCAACTCATAACAGGGTAGCGGCAATGCAATATGCAGAATATAATGTACGTAATTTAATAAATATGGCATCTGCCGAGGGAATTTTTGACATTATAATTATGCCAGAAACATCGTATCCATTTGTTGTTCTGAATACTGATACTGTTGATATGGCATCTTATTTGCAAAAGCCACTTGTTTTTGGTGCGAATACGTTTGATGCGGGTGGTGTTTTTAATTCAATGGTTGTATCCCAAGAAAACGGCCGTATAGAACGTATTTATAGTAAATCTCATTTGGTGCCTTTTGGCGAATATTCGCCACTGGGTATTTTGCCGTCACCTGCAAATTTAACTGCGGGTAATGGCCCAGAAGTCATAGATTTAAATGGTTTTAAATTTGTGCCGGCAGTATGCTATGAAATTATTTTTTCTGATTCTTTGGTGCCAGACGGGGCAGGTGACATAAATGCAATTATAAATATTACAAATGATAACTGGTTTGGCAAAACCCCAGGTATTTATCAACATCTTGATATGGTGCGCAGATATGCGATTGAATCAGGATTGCCAGTTGTGCGTGCAAATTATTCTGGGATAAGCGCGTTTGTTGCGTCTGATGGTGAAATTATTTCATCGTTGCCGGTCGGTATGTCGGGTGTCTTGGACGGTTTTGTTTGGGGGGCGCATAATACGCCATATCGTGAAATAGGCTTGAATTATTGGATGATTATAGTGTTGATTGTGTCGATATTTGGATCGGCTGTATTTTCAAAAACACGCGAATAAATCTAGTTTTTATAAGTCTGTAAAATTGCTTGTTGTAAAATCCAAACACGTACTGCAGATGATAAATTTCTGTCGCGTGGACGTGTAGAATCTATGTCATTTATAATTGCTGCGATTGAACGATTCTGCCGTATAGCAAGTTTTTGTAATGCGTCAATAAACTCTGATTCCAGTGTAATACTTGTTTGGTGTCCAGATAAAGAAACGGATATTTTTTTCATGTTAAATTTTCCCTGATATTAAACAGTCTGTCATCGCACGGTATGGGTCATCATAACGACGCAATGGTGTTAAATTCAAGTTGTCTAGCATATAGAATGTTCCAAACGCATCAAATGCAAACCAAAATAAATCATTGCGACCAAATATGGTTTTGCCGACTGTCTTGCCCAGAACAGATATATCATCATTTATTTTTAATATACTGGGTATCGGGTAATTTTTCTCACGTGCTATTTCATTAGGGCCAAATATGTAACCAGTATCCATACAAATTGCGCCGGTGTTTTCATATAATTCACGAAGTGCATTTGGTAACATGGCGTATCTGCGTTGCTGTAATGCACCATTTAATAATTGTATTTGATATTGTCCGGTTGGGGAAAATATGACGGCACCACGTGATTTAATTGTTTCTATGAATTCAGCAGTATTCATATTCGTTCCTTTGTGTTTACATATCTCTATCAGCTGCAATTTGTGATGCGATTGTTTCTGTCAATCTGTCTTCGGTGCCATTCCCACCATCGCCACCGCTGATGTTGCCAATTGGTAAATAGATTTTTTTCGCTGGATTTGGCAACCATATTAAATCATTTCCAGATTGTGATATTATAAATCTGTCCATGTTATAAGAATGTGGAAATGTTTTACATAAAAACATATTTTCAATGCTTAGCTCGCCACCCCATACCAATGGTATTCTAAAACGTATTGATAAATTTTCTGCGATTTTTTTCCCGGTAATTAAATCAATAAATTCTTCTTGGGAAAGGTTTATCAATGCAATTTCTTCGATACAATCAGACAGCGTTGTCATAAATTCATGGCACAGTTTTTTATATCTGGCAAACCAGTCGTTTGGAATATTTGCACGTATTGGTTTGATTTCCATAATTGGTAAATCTTTGAGTCCAAGTTCGGCGATTTTCTTTTCAGCAAGACTGGCGTTTAAATACATTACAAGTGTCCTATGTAATCAATTACTGTTGATATATAGCCAGAAAAGGCATCAAAATTTTCAGCCATGTCTGGATCTGTTGGTGGATTTGGGTTTTGTGATATATATGCACGTAATTCGTCTGTGTCTTTGAAATTAAGTATTTCTGGGGCAGGTGGGTTTGTTACGTCATTGGCTGCTATTACAAATCCGGTTATTTTAATTTCTACGTCTTCTAATGTGTCAGAAAATACTTGCTGAAATGCGTCAATAATGCTTTGCATCGTAGATGTTTCAATGTTTCGTCCGCCAATCCATACGGTTTCATTACTGCCAATTGCAAATAAAGGAATCCTGTACCCATGTACACGTGGTGACTTTTTTATAACGTATCCGGCAGATGAGAATATTTCTTGCAGTTCTGTGTCTTCTTGTTCTGGTGTTGCAGAACTGGTTGGTGTTGGTGGCGATAAAACAGGTGCGGTTGAAGGGGCGCCTGCAACAGGGGCGGTCATTATTTCTATGTGTGTTGTTGGTGTGTTGGTATGCATGCCGTTTAGTCTTTTTGGACGCGCCAGTGCAAATACATCGGGGTCGTTTGTATTGCTGTTGTGTGTTACGGGTTGTGTTTGTTCGTTTGTTTTTTTAGATTGTGGTAACTTTATTTTTCTAAAACGTGGGCGAATTAATAAATACAGACCAAACACAATACAAAATACAGCAATAATCATAGAGATATAAAACAATGGTTTTATCTGTGTCTGGGTGACCTGCATATATGCAAGGTGGCGCCAATGTGTGCCTGATAATATATTAAATCCGAATTGAGTGTTAAACCAAAAACATGCACCCAGGGTTGATAACAGCAACCACAATGTTCCCAGTAAAATATTATCAAATTTATTTCTCATTACGGTTTTTATTGTATCATATTTATGATAAAGTAGGAAGAGTTATGATAGAAAAAAATATTATTTTTGATGATTTATCAGATGTTGCGGCTGTTTGGTGTGATGCGGCAATTGATTCTGGCGAATTGGCACGTGTAGCTGGCGTTATTATGGACAGAAATATATCTTTTGTTTCTGTTGTGCCAGAATGTGTGCCTGTTATTTGGCCGTGGCTGGAAAACAAGGGTGTTAAAATATTGTCGCGTTTCGTTCTGCCAGATAAAAAGGTTACAGAACAGCAGATTTCTGATGTGACAATGGCGATAAATACTGCGTTCAAGCATGGTGCACATGGCGCACAGATTTTCCTGCCGTATGGTGCGCTGGGCGAATTGGTTGAACAAACGCACGTTATCAGGGATGATTTGTTCTTTAACAAGGATTTATCAATCGCAATTGATATAAATCAAATCGATTCGTCTGATTGGGAAAATTTGTTTGAAAATTTACGCAAGATAAATGCAACGTCTTTGCTGGTAACATTGTCAAAAGATACAGGGGACAAATCTGATTTTGTTGGGCGTTTATATGGAATGCTGGATGTGTGGGAAAATGAAAATAATTTTGACGTTCATTTTGCGTTTGGCCAGAATTTCCAACGTATAGAGCAGGCATTGCGTCTGATAAAAAGTGTACGTCCAGAACTGATTAAAACAACCAAGGTATTTATAAATTATTAGTTGTGTAATACCAAATATTTTGGTGCGGCGGTTCCTGCCTTGTTTTTATGCTGATAACGTGTTTGAACAATTTCCATATCTGGAACTGTTGCAGATAAATTTGTCTTTTTGATTTGTTCCAGTATCCAATCGAAATATTCCCAGTGGTCTGTACCAATAATAATTTCGCCATTTTTAGACAAGTATTTGGATAACATATTCAAGAATTCAGCAGACAACAGGCGGCGTTTTTCGTGTCTTGCCTTGGGCCATGGGTCGGGATGCAATACCCAAATTTGCGAAAATTTTGATTCGGTTTTACGCAAGAAATCACGAACGTCATCTGCCCAGATGCGAATGTTTTTGTATTCATCCAGTACCCGATTCGATTTTTCGTCGGTAATTGCAGACAGCAAACTGGCCACGCCGTTCATAAATGGTTCGGCACCAATGATGATTTTGTCTGGATTATTGTGTGCCAAATCGCCTACGTGTTCGCCCGCACCAAATCCAATTTCCAATATATCGCCCATTTCTGGGGCAAGGGTGGGTAACAATTCGTCAATCAGTGTTTGTTGACGGGTGGATAATTTTTTGCCGTGACGACGGCCAAATGTTCTTATTTCTTGTTTTTCCATATATTTAGTATAGAATTGAGTTTTATAAAACACAAGGAATATATAGATGAGAAATGGTTTGTCAAAAGATTTAATCGCACGCGTTTTGGGCGCGGCACCAAAATATACATTGGATGAATTAGAAGCAAAATTCCCAGTACGTAATCTGGGCGAAGGGGTTAAAGTGACACGATTCGCCCCCAGTCCAACAGGCTATATGCATTTGGGTAATTTGTATAGCGCACTGATTAGTTATAAGTTGGCACAACAGTCAGGTGGTGTGTTCTTGTTACGTATTGAAAATACAGATACAAAGCGTGAAAATAAAGATGCAGTTGATATTATCATAAATTCGTTGGCTGAATTTGGAATTACGTATGAAAACGATCCGGTGTATGGACCATATTATCAATCAGAACGTAAAGATATTTATCATTCTGTGGCGGCAGATTTATTGGCACGTGGGTTGGCATATCCGTGCTTTTTAACCCAGGAAGAAATGGACGAAATTCGTGAAAATCAAAAAGCGGCAGGTTTTGCAACGGGGATTTATGGTGAATGGGCACGTGATCGTGATTTAACCGAAGAAGAAATTATTGCATATCTGGATAAGGGGTTGGTGCCGTCAATTCGTTTGTATTCAATGGGTAATCCAGAACAGCGTATTTTCTGCAAAGATGCGGTGCGTGGGTCGCTGTCTGTGCCAGAACATAATGAAGATACTGTTTTAATTAAATCTACGGATGGGTTGCCAACGTATCATTTTGCACACTTGTGTGATGATCACTTTATGCACACAACACATGTTGTTCGTGATGAGTCTTATTTTGGAACGTTTGCAATGCATGTTCAGATGTTTCGTATGATGGGCTGGGAATTGCCTGCATATGTTCATATTGCGACATTGGATAAGATTGATGAAGAAACAGGCAAGCAAAGAAAATTGTCAAAGCGTAAAGATCCAGAGGCAAATGTTGCATTTTTCTTGGAAGCGGGTTGGCCAGTTGAATCTGTGATTGAATATCTGGGAAATATTTTGGCGCCGGGATATGAAGAAGCAAAAGTAAAGGGCCAGGTTAAATCGTTCTGGGATTACGAAATGCGTCCAAAGAAAATGCCGGTATCTGGGTCGTTGTTTGATATGAAAAAACTGGAATGGTGGGCCAAAGAATTTATTGGTTCGTTGCCTGTGCCAGAATTGGTTAGTCGTGTCGTTACATGGGCAAATGAATATGGAACAGATGTTAACAAAATGCAGGTTGCAGATGTTCAATATCTGACAGGTGTCTTGGGTATTGAACGCGATAATCCAAAGCGTGTACGCAAAGACTTTATCACTTGGTCACAGACGTTGGAAAATGTTGCGTTTTTCTGGGATGAGTTATTTGTCCCAAATACAGAATATGAATTTAACAAGGACGCGTTGCGCGCGTTTTTGGAAACATACGATGCCGCAGATGATAAAGATACTTGGTGGGCAAAAATTGTCGCGGTCGCCGAAAAATGTGGTATTAAAAATGGCGATGTTGCAATGAATCTGCGTGTGGCGTTATCGGGCCGTACAAACACCCCAGACCTGTATTCAATAATGACAGTTATGGGTGGCGAACGTGTTAAACAAAGGGTGCAAAATGCAATTTAAGCCAAATTTTGATTTGTTAGAAGCCTGGGAAGACGCACAACGTATGTATCCTGGTGCGTATGTCGCATTGTTTGAAAAAAATGATAAAACACTGGTGTATATGTGTGATATACATGGCGAAAACGAATCGTTTGATATGGTGGATTTTTGCTTTAAATCTGGAAAATTTAAGCAGCCCGATATCTTGATTACGGAATTTGAAAATGCAGGTCGTGAAATCGGTAAGCATGCGTCACAAACAAATACGTTGATTTATGCGGCGGCTGTGGCAACAAAACAAAATATACCGGTTGTGTTTGCTGATTTGTCGCATAAAGAAAAACAGGATGTGTTGCAAGCGCATTATCCAAATTATGTTTTTGATGAAAATGTTGTACGTAAAATTTTAGGAACAGAACCTATGCGTTCAGCAGGTGTATTGGGCGAAATGGGTGGTACATTAAATAAGTTTGGCCGTGATAAATTTATGCTAGAAAATATTGCAACAGCATTAAATAAGTATGATACCGTATTCGCAATTTTTGGTTCTGGACACTATGAATCGCAACGTTTGGCGTTGGTTGATATGTTGGGCGAACCAAAATATATCGGAAAGATACCGAATGTTCGTGGTGAATTTGATGAAAAAGATATAAAACCGATAAAATTGGTTGATTTTAGAATATAAAGGGGGCAATAAAATGACCAAGGAAAAACGTGCCAGAATTCGGGCGGTTAAAAAAGATTCGCATGGGTCACAATTATTAAAGGTTCTGCGGGCAACTGGGTTGTTCCGTTGGGAAAAACCGTCAACACATGGCGAAGAAGTTGTAAATATTTTAACGCATGGTATTGGAATTGGGTTGGCGATTGCTGCATTGACATTGTTGGTTGTGTTCGCAGGACTAAAAGGCGACCCGTGGGCGATTGTGTCTTGTGCAATCTTTGGCGTGACAATGATTACCCTGTATTTTGGTTCAACAATGTGTCATGCGACAATTGGTAAAAAGCACGAATGTTTCTTTGAAGTTTGGGACAGTGTTGCAATTTATGCGTTGATTGCAGGGACTTATACACCATTTTTATTGGTAAATTTGCGCGGGCTGGTCGGGTGGATTGTGTTCGCGATTTTATGGGGAATTGTTTTGTTCGGTTCGTATATGAAAATTCGTAATCCAAAACAACAACCACGTTGGATGGTTGCGTTATATGTTGCGATGGGATGGACATTGTTATTTATATTGCCGGCAATGATTCGTAATATCCCAGTACGCGGTCTGTGGTTTATATTGGCGGGCGGATTGTCTTATACGATTGGAGTGATATTCTATTTGTGGCGTCGTATGAAGTTTTCGCACGCAGTATGGCACCTGTTTGTAATCGGCGGCAGCGTGTGTTTCTTTTTTGCTGTTCTGTTCGGTTGTATTTTGGATAAATAAAATCCCCCTTGTGGAATGGGGGAATTTGTTGGTTTTATGATAGCGTCAATATTTATTTAGATTTCTGTATAGGGTATTGAATAGTTGAATTATTTTTTTGTTGTTCTTGTTTAAACTGTTTCAGTGCTTCGTTTATAATTTCTTGCTTAAATTGTTCCTTGCTGCGTTTGGAATAATCGCTTGTTTTTTTTGCACCTACGAAAATACCAGCCATAGCACATGTCAACAATGTCACAATCAATACTTTATCATAATAATTTTCCCACCATTCTTTTGCTTTGGTTTTAAATGGCAGCAACTTATGTTGCATTTTGTAATATAAATCATATGCTTCATCAAACGGACATATATAAGAAACTTCTGCAAAGAAATGTTTATTATTTATTTCTACTGCAGAACATTTCATTGTTTTGTTATGTGTATACGCAATGTTGGCGACATTGCCAATGTGTATAACCTTGTTTTCGTCCATAGTTATTTTGTATTTATAGCTGTGTTTATCTAAGTAAGCGATATATTTTAATGCTTCTTCATCTGATATCTTAGACCAATCTGTTGGTATATTCATTCTGGAACCTTTTTTATTTAGTTTTTGTGTTTACATTATAAGACGATATTTGTGTTTGTCAAGATTTTGTTCAAAAAACGGCTAAATATAGAAAAGTCTAAAATTGATTGGTTTAAAATCTGTATAAATTAGATAAATAACAGTAAATCCGCCGTATGGCGGGTTTTTTATTGACTTTTATTATATATAAGAATAGAATAAGAGGCATGAAATTATTTAATTTGTTCTTTACTACAACAACTACAACCCCTTTGGGGGTGTAATTTCTATTGCGATAAATCGCACAAGTTTCTATAATTAATCTGTTTGAAAAAATAAATAAAAAGTAAAGGTATTTTATTATGTCTTATGATATTGAAATAATTCGTCATTCGTTGGCACACGTAATGGCGGCGGCAGTTAAAAAATTGCACCCTGATGTTAAATTCGCAGGGGGACCAGCAATTGAAAACGGATTCTATTATGACTTTGATACAGAATATCGCTTTTCCGAAGATGATTTTGCAAAAATTGAAAAGGAAATGCGCGATTTAATCAAGTCTAATGGTCGCTTTGAACAACGTAATGTTGCATTAGATGAAGCAAAAGAAATCTTTGCAGCACAGCCGTATAAAATGGAATGGTTAAATGAATATGATGCCGCAGGCGAAGCGTTGTCTATTTATACGTTCCGTGATTTCGTAGATTTGTGTCGTGGACCACATGTGGAAAGTTCCAAGGATTTACCAAGGGATGCGTTTAAAATCCGCAGTGTTGCAGGTGCATACTGGAAAGGAAACGCGAAAAACAAAATGTTGCAACGTATCTATGTTGATGCATTTGCATCCAAAGAAGAATTGGACGCGTTCTTGAAAATGCAAGAAGAAGCCGCTGCGCGCGACAACAGAAAACTGGGTAAAGATATGGATTTGTTCCATTTTGAACCAGATTATGCACCAGGTTCTGTTTTCTGGCACGACAAAGGGTTTAAGGTTTATCGTAAATTGATTGACTTTATCCGTGAACGTCAGAACAGGGAAGGTTATTTAGAAATATCAACGCCAACTGTTATGGAACGTGCATTGTGGGAACGCAGTGGACACTGGGCAAAATACGCATCACATAACTATGCTGGTAAAACACAAGACGGTAAAGATTTCTGTGTTAAACCAATGTCATGCCCAGGCGGTATGTTGGTGTTTGGTCATGGTATTACGTCATATAAAGACCTGCCAATGTATTTGGCAGAATTTGGCAAGGTTCATCGTTATGAATCATCTGGTTCGTTGGCGGGGTTGATGCGCGTGCGTGAATTGACACAAGATGATGCGCACATTTTCTGTACCGAAGAACAAATGGAAGAGGAAGTTGCCAAGGCATTAAATCTGATTAAAAGTGTTTACAGTGCGCTGGGATTTGATGAATTGCATATGACGCTGGAAACAAGACCGGATTCTGAATTCCGTATCGGTTCTGACGAGGTTTGGGATTTCGCAGAAAGCACATTACATAATGCGTTGAAAGCTGTAAATGCAAATTATAGTGTCGCCGAAGGCGAAGGTGCATTCTATGGCCCAAAGATTGGTATTTCTATGCGTGACGCAATTGGTCGTGTATGGGTATGCGGTACGGTGCAGTTGGATATGAATTTGCCAGAACGATTCGATTTGTCTTATATCGGCGAAGATGGCGAAAAGCATCGTCCAATTATGTTGCATCGCGCGATATTGGGTTCTATTGAACGCTTTATGGGAATATTGTTAGAATCAACAGGTGGTCACTTGCCATTGTGGTTGTCACCAGAACCGGTTGTTGTCACACCAATTTCTGAAAAGCATGCAGACTATGCAAACGAAGTTGTATCCGCATTACGCAAGGTTGGTGTAAATACACGTGCAGATTTGCGTGATGAAAAAGTAAACTATAAAATCCGCGAACTGTCATTGGCAAAAACATCAATCGTTGCAGTTGTCGGCGAAAAAGAAATGGCAGACAAAACAGTTACTTTGCGTCGTCTGGGTCAGCAAAATCAGGAAACAATACCGCTGTCTGAATTTGTTGAAATGATGCAAAATGCAATCAAAATGCCATTGTAAAAAAAATATATGTGGGGCAGGGTAACTGCCCCATATAAATAAATGAAAGGAAAGATGATATGAAAAAAGTTTTGTTTTTAATTGCGCTGGTCGCGTTGCCAATGGTTGTCAGTGGTTGCGCAAAAAAGTGCGAAGTGGAACCAATTGTTGCAGAAAATCATAAACTGATTGTGCCACCAAATTTCGGTAATATGCCAAAGTAATTTTTTATTTATATCTGTTTGGTTATTCGGTTTTTTTATGATATAATGTCTGTATAATCAATCATAGGGAGAATGGCATATGAACAACGAAGATAATAATTTGGACTTACTTGATTTAGATGATAACGATACAATGGATACGTTACCAGAAGTGCCTGCGTTCGTGGCACCACGTCCAAAAAAACCATGGTTGTTGTTGACTGTGGGTGTGATGATAATCGTATTGGCGTCATATATAATTATTCGTTCGGTTAGTGATGAAACATCTTCTTCGATAGAGGTTGATTTAGACGCACCAGTTATGGTGGTTGATGGCGAAGGTGTGCCTGTGGATATGAATGTTATGCCACAGCAAAAGCCTGTTGTACAGCCAGCTGTACAGCCAAAACCAGCCCCAGTAGAGGTAAAACCTGCACCTGTGGCACAGCCACAACCAGAACCTGTATCTGCACCTGTGCGTGTCATAGAAGATAGAAAAGAAGTTAAATTTGAACCTGCCAAGGTTGCACAACCTGCGAAACCGGTTGTTGCAAAACCAAAGGCAAAACCACAACCAAAACCAGCGGTGAAAAAGACTGCCCCTGCATCTGTATTTAGTTGGTATGCCCAGTTGGGTTCATACAGTACACGCGCATTGGCAGAAGCAGGTCAACGTAAATTGGCCGCGTCACATGCAAGCTTGTTCAGTGGACAAAAATTTGTAATCTTGGCTGCACAATTGAAAAATGGTACAACAACATACAGATTGCGCGTTGGTTTTAATTCGTCTGCAGATGCAAACAGTTTTTGCCGTAACGCCAAGGCAGATGGTCTGGAATGCTATGTAACAAAATAATAAAAGGGGATTGATATGTTCGGACGTTTCGGTTGGGCAGAAATTTTAGTAATCGTTGTACTGGTCGTTATCTTGTTCGGTTCTAACAAGATTCCAGGTATGATGAAAAATTTGGCAGATGGTTTGAATATCTTTAAAAAAGAAATCAAAGATGTAAAACAACCTGCCAAGAATACAGCTGTTAAAAAAGCAACTGCAAAAAAAGTCGCAAAAAAGAAATAAAATTACCCGCCATTTGGCGGGTGTTTTTATCGTTGTTTTTGATTGTTTTGATTTTCTTTTCGGGTTTTATATATTTGATATAAACCTTGTGCAGAATATGCAAATCCAGTAAGCCACATTAATAAAACGATAAGGGTTTCACGATCGTAACCTTTGTCAATAAGTAGGTTTGTATTATGGACAATTCCGGCTGTGGCCATACCATTGTACACAATGTATATAATTTCCCTGGGGTTAAAAAGATTGTTTTTGTTTTCTGTGTTCATATTTATTGCCTATTTTTAGTAGATAAAACATAGCGCAAAAATAACGTTTGTCAAGTTTTTTTGTGATGGGAATTTGGTATAAAAAACCGGCAAATGCCGGTTTTCTTGTTTTTTATCTTTGGTTTTCGTATTCTTCTTGCTCTTCTATTGTCATGGTGGCCAATGGACGTGCAATCATTCGTTTAAGGCCGATTTCATCGCCAGAAATTACACTGTAACCATATTCGCCTTTTTCCATTCTGGCCAAGGCGGCATTGATTTTCTGTAATAATTTATTGTTACGTTCAGATATGCGTAAATCCATTGTTATATCTTGGTTATACGATGCGTTGTCCGATTCGTCACCAACGCCGGCGTTTTCTGTTTTTTCTGCCAAGCGAACTGCGTTCAAAACAGAATCGCTGTCGCTTTCCAGTTCTTCTTTTTGTGTGATCAGTATATTATAGAAATACGCCAACTGTTCAGGACACATATATGGTTCTGTTTTTTTAGGTGTGTATTTTGGTGGTAATTCAATATTCTTGTAATTTTTTGTGGCCATTATTGTACGCCTTTTAGTTCATTTATCCAATCTGTCAGGGTGTCTTCGTCCATCAGGCCTGTGCGTGCCTCGACCAATTCACCGTTTTTAAAAGCCAAAACACTTGGGATACTGCGAATGCCGTATTTTACAGGTGTCTGTCTGTTTGTTTCGTCTATTTCAAATTTTACAAATGTTACATCTGTGATTTTTTCTGATGTTACTTCAAATATTGGGCCGAACATACGGCATGGACCACACCAAGCAGCCCAGAAATCAACCAATGTTATACCGTCGCCAATAAATGTGTTAATTGTTGCATCGTTTGCGTGTTGTATAGCCATCTTTTTTCTCCTTCTTTTGTTGATATTCCAAGCGAGTGTATTATAATCAGCACAAAATGCAAGAGAAATCATAAATGAATAAAATCATATACTTAGATGCAGCGGCAACATACTTGAAATCAGATGCCGTTATCGATGCGCAACTGGACTTTTTAAATAATCACTATGCCAATGCTGGGCGTGGCGTATGTGCGCGTGCGGTGCAAGTTGATGAAATGGTTGAAAATGCGCGTAATTGTGTTGCTGATTTTATCGGGGCCGAATCGCGTCAGGTTGTTTTTACATCTGGAACAACAGCTGGAATGAATATGGTTGCGCAGATGTTAAAACTGACTGATAAACATACTGTTGCTGTGTCAGACTTGGATCATCACAGCGCCAGATTGCCATTTGTACAATCTGGGGCAAGTGTTGTTGTTTGCAATTTAAACGAATCGATGGATATTGATATTGCAAAGGTTCCATACGCAGATGTATTTGTTATAACTGCAATGTCAAATGTAATTGGTGTGCCGCAAGATGTAAGTGCAATTGTGCGTGCTGCCAAACAAAAAAATCCAAATGTTATAACTGTGATTGATGCTGCGCAATTTGTTGTGCATAACAAAATAGATGTTAAATTGTGGGATTGTGATTTTATGTGTTTTTCTGGACATAAAATTGGCACAGATACAGGATTGGGAATTTTATATATAAAGAATCCTGATTTATATGCGCCTGTGGTATTTGGTGGCGGAATGGTAAACAAGGTTTATGAAGATAAAATGATTTTAAATTCTGCACCATATGTGTTCGAAGCTGGTACATTACCATTAACCCAGATTTCTGGCGTACGTGCAGCAGTAAAAGATATTGAAAATAATCGCCCTGATTTGAATTTAATAAAGTATATGTATGATGCGATTGCTGAAATTCCAAAAATTAAAATTATATCGCCACGTGATGCATCTCTGTTATCGTTTGTGGTTGATGGTATGCATGTGTTGGATTTTGGCACGTTGATTGGGGCACGTGGTGTATGTTTACGTGTTGGTAATATGTGTGCATCATGGATTCATAAATTGTTAAATATTGATGGTTCAATCAGGGTTTCTGTTGGTGCGTATAATACAATTAATGAAATAAAACAGCTAATTGAATACATAAAAGAAATCGTAAAATGACAGTTCAAAAACAAGATATTATTGATGTGTTAAAAAAAATATATGACCCAGAAATTCCTGTGAATGTGTGGGATATGGGCTTGATATATGATATTGATATTCGTGATGATATTATTGTGTTACAGATGACTTTTACCAGTCCAACATGCCCGATGATGGAAGAATTGTTGACACAGGTACATGATGGCGTGCGTGCAATATCTGGCGATACGCCTGTGCGCGTTGATTTAGTGTGGGATCCACCATGGGATTTATCGCGTATGTCGGACGAGGCGCGTTTAGAACTAGATTTAACAAATCAAGGCTGGTGATACGATGAATTATGTTGATATGAAAAATCTTTTAAATTCTGTTTCTGATCCGATGATGAAATTGGAATTGGTTATGGATTTTGGCAAGAATTTATCGCCTGTGCCACAGAATGCCACGTGTACAGAAATTGTGGGGTGTTCGTCGTTTGTTGAAATTTGTCGTGATGGTAATAATTTTTATGGGCGTGCCGATTCGGCAATTGTTGCTGGAATCGTTGCAATATTTATTGCAATGGTTGATGGCAAAGAAGACGCAGAAATAAAAAATATAAACTTTGTACAAGAGTTTTCTGAACTGAATTTACACCTGGGCGCGGGTCGCTTGAATGGTGTGAATTCTATGATTCGTTTTTTTCAAAATTTGTGATAAAATACGTAGTAATTATTGCAAGTGGGGGCAGGGGAATGAATGATGATGAAAAAATGTTTCAAATAGGTGTATGGTTATTATGTGTCGTGCTGTTTTTGACTGTCCTGTTGCAGGTTGCATTTCGTACACAAGACAGGCAATTACGAAGTGTTAGAAATGATATTGTAAAAACACAGCAAGAAATCGCAATGAAACAAACAAAATTTGCGTCGCTGATAAGCCTGGAAAACTTGCGTAATGTTGTTTCAATGGTTTTGCCCAGGACAGAAACAGTAAACTATGCAAAATCTGTTGATGTGTACGAATTAAAAGACAGGAAAATTGACTGATGTTCGAAGTTGGTAAAGATATTTTAAAACACGGGATTTCTGCAACACAAAACGATGCGACTACACGTCGCAGGTTGAATTTTATATATTTTGCATTTTTATTTGCTTTTGTTTTGTTCGGGGCGCGTACATTGCAATTGGGTATCCAGGGTACAGAAAAAACAAGAAATATTGGCGCAAATGGCCAGTGGCTGGTTGAACGTGCAGATATTGTGGATAGAAATGGCGATATATTGGCTAAAAACGTTATGTCTGGTTCTGTTCAACTGATAAACAAATTTGTACAAGATAAGGATAGGGAAGAAATTGCACATTTGATACATGAATTGTTCCCTTATAAATATTCTTTGGCTGATGCGTTAAAACTGGTCAGACCAGAACGTGGTTATGTTTTGTTGGCAAAAAATGCATCTGAAAATCAAATTAAAAAAGTAAAAGAAGCAAAACTGGTCGGACTGGAAGTAGACCAAAAACAAATCAGAATATATCCAAAGCGCAGATTGTTTTCACATGTTGTCGGATTTGTTGGCAAGGATGGTGTCGGACTGGATGGGGCAGAAAAACGATTTAACGATTATCTGACAGAAAATAGTGATCCGTTGCGGTTGTCGCTGGATTCACGAATTCAATCTGTTTTCTATGAACAGTTATCAATCGCAATGCAAAAGTATAGTGCCAAGGCTGCAATGGGTATGTTGATGAATTCGCGAACAGGGGAAATGTTGGCGATGGTGTCGTTGCCTGATTTTGATCCGCAGAATTTAAATCTAGACCCTGTGGCAAATCGCAGTTTTAAGCCAATGCGTATGGTTTATGAACCAGGCTCTATTTTCAAGATATTTAATACTGCGTTGGCATTGGAAAATGGAATTGATATCAAAAAAGAATATTATGTTGCCAAGCCGTTCCCGATATATGATAAGTTCGGCAGACTGGCAAAAAAAATTACAGATATTCGCAGTTTTAAACCCTTGCGACCAAGTATAAATATCGAAGAAATTATGTTGCAGTCGTGTAATGTTGGCAGTGCGCAAATTGCACTGGAATTACCAGAAAATGCGCAAAAAGAATTCTTTGAAAAATTACATATGAACAAGGCGCTGTCCCTTGAATTTGGCCGTACAGAAAACACAATTCCACAACGCAAATGGGGGCCGGTGGAACGCGCAACAGTTGCGTATGGCCAGGGTTATGCAATTACGCCTATGCACTTGTTGTTGGGGGTAAATGCGGTTGCAAATGGCGGTATTTATATTTATCCAACGTTACAAAAAAGAAATGTTGGTGTTGTGCAAGGCGAACGCGTTTTGGCGGATGAAATTTCTGCGAAATTGCGTCCTATTATGTTGCGTGTTGCCGAAGAAACCAGTGGTAAAAAAGCACGTGTCGCAGGTGTGAAAATTGGTGGCAAGACTGCGACTGCTGAAAAATATACAAATGGCAAGGTTGATAATAAACGTAACATTACATCGTTTGTTGGCGTGTTCCCAGCAGATGCACCACAATATACAATTCTGGTTGTTTTAGATGAACCACAGGGAACAAAAGAAACACTTGGGTGGCGTACAGCTGCGTGGAACGCAGTGCCAACAACCGGTAAAATTTTAGATAGTATCATGCCATTGCTATTTGAAGAATTTTAGATTATAATACATACGACAATAAAAAAGAGTAAAACGTGAAAAGAATAGTGGATAAATCCATGCTGGGCAAGGCATGGGTGTTGGCGTATGATGAATTTAGTAGTGCAGATGATTTGTTGAAAAATGTTCTGGCTGGACGTGGAATTGTGTCAGACGCCGATACGAAACAGTTTTTAAACCCAAGTATCAAGGATTCTATGCCAAATCCGTCTGTGTTGATGGATATGGATAGGGCTGCGAAAATAATTGCAGATGCGGTACAAAATCATCAAAAAATCGCAATATACGGCGACTATGATGTTGATGGTATTACATCAACTGCTGTGTTTGTAAAATATTTGCAGGCATTGGGTATCGATGTTGTTTGGCACCTGCCAACCCGCGAAGGCGAAGGTTATGGGTTAAATAATGATGCAATCGCAGAAATCGTCAAAGATAATGTAAATCTGATGATTACTGTTGATTGTGGTATCAGCGGTGTTGAAGAGGTGGCTTTTGCAAAAAAATCTGGGTTGACAGTTGTTGTCACAGACCATCATTCACCAGATGCTGTTCTGCCAGATGCAGACGCGGTTGTAAATCCAAAGCGTCTTGATGATACGTCGGGATTGTCTTATTTGGCGGGTGTTGGTGTTGCGTTTTTAACTGTGGTTGCGGTAAACCGTGAACTGAAAAGCCGTAGTTTAGATTCTGATTTGGCAGATAAAGTAAAAAATGAAAATCTGTTAAATTATATGGATTTTGTGGCATTGGGAACAATCTGTGACACGATGCCATTGGTTGACTTGAATCGTGCGTTTGTTGCAACAGGCCTGAAAGTTTTGGGATTGCGTCAGAATCTGGGGTTGCGTGTGCTGATGGATTTGGCTGGGATTAAAAAGCCATCTGTATATGCCGCAGGTTTTGCATTGGGGCCGCGTTTGAATGCAGCAGGTCGTTTAGATTCTGCATCGCCGGCATTGGAATTATTGCTGACAGACAATCAATTGATTGCACATGACTTGGCAAATAAATTGCATCAGATGAATCAAGAAAGAATTGATATTCAAAATGCAATTATGTTGGCGGCGACAGATATGGCGGAAAAATGTTGCCAGGGCGGAAAATGCAGCTTGTTTGTATGCGGTGATAATTGGCATGGTGGCGTTATGGGAATTATCGCGGGGCGGTTAAAAGATAAATATAATTTACCGTCGTGTGTTGCAACAAAATCAGATGGTCAAATCAATGGTTCTGGACGTTCTATTGCAGGGGTTGATTTGGGGAAAATTATTCATGATGCGCTGGCTGCCGGTGTGTTGAGCGAGGGTGGCGGACATGCCGCTGCTGCTGGGTTTTCGCTGACCGAAGATAACGAAGGTGCATTTTGTGAATTCTTGGAACGTGCAGTTAAAGAACAGTTAAATGGCGAAATACCACAACCAGAAATTATGGTTGATGCACAATTGGATGCAGGTGGCGCAACAATGCGTCTGATTAAACAGTTGTCATCACTGGAACCTTTTGGTCAGGGTAATCCAGAACCAACATTGGTTTTACATGGGTGTTCTTTGCGATATGCGTCTGTTATGGGAAATGGTTCTCATTTGCGGGGCAGTGTAATGACCAGTGCAGGAACACAATTGTCTTTTGTTGGGTTTAATCTGGTTGGAACAGATGTTGGTAATTTTTTACTAGACGATGCGAATACAAATACTAAAATAATGATGTTGGGCAAGTTAAAAGAAAATGAATATAACGGACGCGTCAGTGTTCAGTTCGTTCTGGAAGATATAGCGATGTGAAAAAATGGAAAATAAAATACAAGATTTTTTTGAGCATATCAAAGCCGCAAAATCAATTGTCATTATGGGACATAAAAACCCAGATGGCGATTCGTTGTGCAGTGTGTTGGCATTGGCGCATTTGATTGAATTAAATTTTGGGGTTCAGCCATTGTGTGTATATGACGGCAATATTTCGGACAGTCTTGATTATGTCCCGCATCGTCATCGTATCAAGTATTTTGAACGTGTTGATTTAACGCAAATATTTGATGTCGCAATTGTTATGGATTATGGAAATCAAGCGCATATTGGTGGACCGCGTCCATTGGTGGATAATGCAAAATTTATTGTGGAAATAGACCATCATAAAAACGATAATACGATTGCTGAGTTATGTTTGAATGATGATACTGCGGCGGCAACGGCAATTATTGTTTATAATGTTATGCGTGCTGCGAATATGAATATTGACAGTATTGCATCTGATTTATTAGCACTGGGTATTTTAACGGATACAGGTAATTTTAAATTTGTGCGCAATGGTGATGCGTTGCGAATAATGGCTGATTTAATTGATAGCGGTGTAAATGTTCGCAACTTGATTGAATTGATGAATAATAAACAACGCAAGGCTGTACAATTAGAAGCGCAAACCGCTGCAAATGCAGAATTCTTTTATAACGGTCGATTGGCATTGGCGACCGTATATAAAAAGGATTATAAATATCTTGATGGTCGTGGTGAACTTGTATTAAATCTGCTGGGACAAATCAAGGGTGTTGAATATATCGTACTGTTAAAAGAACAAAAGCCGGAACAAACAGGGGTTTCTATACGCAGTCGCAGAAAACCAATTGATGGAATTGCTGTGGCGTTGGGCGGTGGCGGACATGAGCGTGCCGCCGGCGCAATTGTTCGTGATAATATGGAAAATGTTCGTAAACGTATCTTGGAATTATTTAAGGGGGAATAGTTACATGATAAAGAAAATATTTACGTTTGTGTTTTGTGCTGTTTTGTCTGTAAATGCGTTTGCGGGCGTTGATACGAAATTGATTGAACGTGCAGAAAAATATTTAAATTCTATTACTGGGTTAAATGGGACTTTTGTTCAAACGGCAAATGGTAAAAATCAGTCTGGGGATTTTGCGATGTTGCGCCCTGGACGTGTTCGTCTTGATTACGACAATATGCCAATTCAACTGATTGCGGATGGTCAAGATTTGTATTTCTTTGACAAGTCGTTGGATCAAATTACAACTGTGCCACTGACCAGTACGCCAGCTGGGATTTTAATCAGAAAAAATATCGATTTAAAAAATGCAGATATAAATGTTGTTGAAACAAATGATTATAAAAATACTTTTTCGCTGATGCTGAATTTGCGTGGCCAAGAAGGACTGGGGCATATGACAGTTGTGTTTGATAAAAATCCTGTGAAATTAAATTCTTGGTCTGTTGTTGACGCAACAGGCGCAACCACAGATGTTGCGTTTCGTGGTTTGAAAGAAAAAACAAAGTTTGATAAAAATTTCTTTCAAATACAGCGGCATAAAACAGTTAGCACCAGTGGTGGTGATGATTTCTATGATTAAAAATGTTTGGAATAAGTTGGGCTGAATTTTTTGTAATTATTGTTGTGGCGGTATTGGTTATACCGTCGCGCTTGTGGCCTGATGTTGCACGTTTCTTGGCGCGTTTGGTAAATGTTGTGCGTCAGATTATTTGGAAAATTACAGATGCCTCTGAAAATCTTAAACAGCAAATTGATTTAGAAAAACCAATTGATGATTTGATTCATAATACAACAAATGATGTGTTGGATGGATTTTCAACTGTAATCAAGCAAAAAAAGACTATAAAGAAAACTAAGAAAAAGGTGTCAAAATGAAAAAAATGACACTGATGCAACATTTTTCTGAAATGCGCCGACGTATTTTGTGGTGTGTGCTGATTTTTTGTTTGGCGTTTGTTTTTGGATGGTATTTGTCGCCATTGTTACAAAATTGTTTGACGCAGCCTTTGTTGTCTGTGTGGCCTGATGGGACATTGTTATATACAGGACTGACAGATGGATTGATGATTCGTTTGTCTTTGTCTGTACTGTTTTCATTGATTGTTTTGATGCCTGTTTTGTTGTGGCATATTTGGGCCTTTGTCAGTCCAGGACTTCATAAAACAGAACGTAATTTTATTTGGCCAATACTTGTTTTGTCGCCAGTGTTATTTTTAATGGGCGCATCATTTGCATTTTACTTTCTGTTTCCAATTGCGTTTAAATTCTTTGTTGAATTAAATCAGACAACAGATGTGCCAAGTATGTTATTACCTGTGGCGCGTGACTATTTGCGATTCGCAATTGGTATGTTGAAAATATTTGGTGTGGCGTTTCAGTTGCCTTTGATTATGGTTTTGATGAATAGACTGGGGGTATTAAAACGCAGTCTGGTTGTAAAATCCAGACGATATGCAATTGTGTTTATCGTAATTGTTGCGGCTGTTCTGACACCACCAGATGTAGTTTCACAGGTTTTATTAGCGTTGCCGTTATGGTTGTTGTTTGAATTTAGTATTTTGTTTATGCGTCGTGATTAAATTTATGATATAATATGGCGTATGAAAAAATTCTTTTTAATTTGTATTGGAATTATATTGACGCAGACTGCATGTGATTTGCAACCGCGTGTTATGTCATTTCCTGATAGTGTTGGGGATTTTATCTCTGCACGATATCCTGCGTTGCTGGCAGATCCTAATACAAATCCAGAAATATATAATTCTGCTGTGACAGACTATGGCGTGTACGAATCGCCTGACTTATACGGTACAGAATCTGTTGAAGACGATATCGTGTATGCAAGTGCGGATGATTACATGATGCCGGCACAGTCTGATGTAACAGATTCCGAATCGATGTATGGGGCAGAACTTGTGGTTGTTTCGGAAAAAACACAAGAATTTGTTGCTGTGGCAAACACACCAGATGTATCAGAAGATGTGATAATTGTTGAACGTGGTGATACATTGTACAGTCTTGCAAAAAAGCATAATACATCTGTTGATAGTTTGGCACGTGTAAATCATCTGACACAACCGTATCAGCTGGCTGTTGGGCAGAAATTAGTATTGTCTGATTCTGAAAGTGTGGATGCCGACCCAGAAGATACGACGGATGTTTTGGTTGTGAACAAGCCGACAAGTGCGGTCAAGACAACAACTCGTATTGAATTGTCAGATATTACAGTACAGCCTGGGGATACACTGTATTCTTTATCCAGAAAACATTCGGTTCCTGTAAATGATTTGGCTGTTATGAATAAATTGACGCCACCATTTGCATTGTCTGTTGGTCAAAAATTGCGTGTGCCACAGGCTGGTAATATTGTCGCAACAGAAAAAACAACACAGGTGGCATCTGCGATAAACACACAAAAATCTGCAACAGCTGTAAAAAAGGATGAAACAGTTGCAATACAATCAAAGCCTGTACAGACAACTAAAAAGATTTCGTCAGATCCGTCAAAGAAATTGCCGAAGATTACAGAACGTTCTTCGTCAAAGTTCTCGTGGCCTGTACGTGGCAAGATATTGTCTGCATATGGTGCAAAATCAAATGGGTTATTTAATGATGGTATAAATATTTCTGCAAAGCAGGGCACTGCTGTCAAGGCTGCAGAAAATGGTGTTGTTGCGTATGCAGGAAATGAAGTCAAGGGTATGGGTAATCTGATAATTATTCAGCATTCTGGTGGTTGGATGACTGTATATGCACATATGGATTCAATGAATGTTAAACGTGGTACGCGTGTAAATGTCGGACAGAAAATAGGCGCTGTTGGAAAAACTGGCAAGGTAGATAGCCCGCAATTGCACTTTGAAATTCGCAAGGGTACCAAGGCATATAATCCAAATGCTTATTTAAAGTAAGAAAACCGCCGTATGGCGGTTTTTATTATGAATACTGTCGTATAAATTATTTTTATTTCCTGTGATATTTTATATCTTGCAGGAGGTTTAATATGAAAAAAGTAATCTTTATTTTATGTGTTATTTTGGTGGTGTTGCTGATTGTGTGGTTGGTAATGCGATATAATAAATTTATTGCGCCAAGTGAAAAATATGTTGCGTCTGACGCAGATACAGAAATTGTTATATATGATATCGATGACTTGGAACAAAGGGCTGCTAATATTATACCCAGTGCTGGTTTTGACTATATATATGGGGGCGCAGAAACAGAAGGTACAATGCGCAGGAATATATCTGCGTTTGATGATATTGAAATTTATCCACGTGTTTTAACGGGTGTTGATATGCCAGATATTTCAACCAGTATCTTGGGTGTTGATATATCATTGCCTGTTATCGCGGCACCTGCCGCCGCCCATGGTCTGGCACACGTGTCGGCCGAGGCCGGCAGCGCTCGTGGTGTTGCCGCTAGTGGAACAATTATGAGTGTTAGTAACTATGCAAGTTCTTCATTAGAAGAAATTGCAAATGCTGTTCCAGGTGCGCCACAATGGTTTCAATTGTATCTTAGCAAAGACGATTCGTTTAATCGGGCCTTGGTCAAAAAAGCAGAAGATTTAGGTTTTCGTGCAATCATATTGACTGTGGATGCGCCAATCGGTGGCAGACGTGTTCGTGATATAAGAAATGATTTTAAATTCCCATTGCCGTTGCCAAATGTTGCGCAAAAAAGTGGTCCAACAAAAGGGCAGGGTATTGGAAAAATATTTGCAGCTGGACAAAATAGGCTGACACCATATGATGTGATGCGTGTAAAACATATGACTGATTTGCCTGTTATTGTCAAAGGGATACAGCATCCAGACGATGCAGAAATCGCAATTGCTGCGGGCGCAGACGCAATATGGGTTTCTAATCATGGTGGACGTCAGCTGGATGGTGCGCCTGCATCCATAGAAGTATTGTCGGATATTGCAAAGCGTGTAAATAAACGCGTGCCAATTATTTTTGATAGTGGTATCAGACGCGGTCAGCATATCTTCAAAGCAATCGCCAGTGGCGCAGATGTTGTTGCGATTGGACGACCTGTTATTTATGGTTTGGCATTGGGTGGATGGCGTGGTGTTGTGTCTGTCTTTGATTATTTAAAACAAGATTTACGCAGGGTAATGACATTGGCAGGCACGCAGACGATTGAAGATATAAAAAATGCAAAATTATATATACCAAAGTGTGATTGTGATAAAAACTTGCATTTGACAGAAAAAAGTCTATAATTAGCCCCGTTCTGATAAAGAAATCAGTTCTGGATGCGTAGCTCAGTTGGTAGAGCAACTGACTCTTAATCAGTGGGTCCAGGGTTCGAGTCCCTGCGCGTCCACCAAAAATACAACGACCACGAATGTGGTCGTTTTATTTTTGGACAGACAAGCGGACGAGAACCCGTAACAGGGTTCGGAACGTCAGTTGGTGAAAACAAGTGAAACGCAGTTTGAACCTTACGTAGTGAAAGGGGCCCATCGTGGCAATGTGCCACAGATGGGAATATACAGTCCCAAGCTGTGTCCACCAAAAATACAACGACCACGAATGTGGTCGTGTTATTTTTGGACAGACAAGCGGACGAGAACCCGTAACAGGGTTCGGTTGTATGCCTGTATTCCCAAGGGATTCATACCTATGCAAATATTTAAATAACACTGATAAAATCAAATTGTCGACATGAAACTTTGAACCTAAAAAAAATTAAAAGGAGAAAAAAATGAAAAAAATAGCAGTTTCAGCATTAGCTGCATTAATAGCGTGTCCTGCGTTTGCTGGTATCAATCATCCAGATCAGGGCAGTTCTTGGCAAATGTGGGGTATGGACCCATATATCGGTTTAAGAGGTGGCTTAAGCTATACCAACTTAAATTATAAATATGATGGGAATAAAGAATCTGTTTCAGATTGGATTTTCCAAGGTCGTGCAGCGCTTGGTTTAGAAGTTTGTGATACAGTTCGTTCAGAAATGGAATGGTCTTATTTTGGTAAAACTTCTGACAAGGCAAGTTTTGGTGCAGCAGGTGATATAGATGTTCAGGCAAAGTTACAGACATTGTTATGGAACAACTATATGGAATTTGGCGATTATCAAATTGTTCGTCCATTCGCGGGTCTGGGTATTGGTATGGCATTCGCAGATGTTAGACGCGAAGGCGCATTGGTTCCACACCACAGCGAAAGCAAAACACGCGTTTCTGCAATGGCAACAATGGGTATGACATTTGATATGGAACGATTCGCTGTTGATGTTGCTGCGCGTTATACATATGTCGATATCCAATCAGGGTTACATAACTTTGGTGGCGATGTTGGTATCAGATTTATGTTCTAAAAAAAACGCCCCAAACGGGGCGTTTTTTATACAAGTTTTGCAAGCGCAAGTTTATTTAAAAAACCTGTTTCAATTGCGCTTAGCAGTGAATTTATGCCTTCGTTCATATCGTCATCGTTTTGCAACTTTTCTAATAAAGAAATAATCTTTTCGCATGATTTTACTAAATCTGTATGTACAAGTTTTTGATTTAATAAGTCCGGCTTGAATGCGGATTTTTTATCTTCGGCCATAAAGTATGTTTCTGCAATTTCATCAACCCATGTATCAATATCTTCGTTTAGCCTGTCAAATAACAGGTGTTTAGAATAGTTGTTTGTGGACCAATGATTTATTTTGCAACTGTATTTAAATGCAATTAAATGTTGTATCAGTTCGTACATGTTTCTCTCCTTTGTTTGTACGAAAATACGGTATCAAAATATGTGTTTTTGTTTTACAGGATTGAATTCAAAAAAATGCTCTATACGTTGTGTTTCTTGGAATTCCTAGGGAATCAAACCTGCGGAAAATTTTAATAAAGTGTAATATAGTTAATTTGTATCCATAACAAAACAAAGGAGAAATTAAATGTCTAGTTTAATGAAAAAAACATGTGTTTTTGCATCTGTGTTGGGTGCGGCAACAATGTTGGCAGGGTGTTCTGGTTGTCCAGAAAAAAGACATCATGTAAAGCATATGCACAAAGCACAATATGTTCAGCCTGTTGAAATGATTGAATCTGATACAATCGTTGTTTATCAGACATATGAAAAAGCAGATGTAAACAGTTTGTATGCAAAAATGTACACCCACAGCAGTCATGGTGGTGAATCAAAAATGGGACATATCAAATTTCATGAAACAGATAATGGTCTGAAAATGGAAGTTGATTTGAAAGACCTGCGCGCAGGTGTACCTTATACAATTAAACTGTATCAATGCAGTTCTTGCTATAATGATGTAAAATGCTGTCATAATTCCAAGGCAATGGATATAAGAATGCCAATGTTGGAAACAGGGGTCAGTGGTAAACTGCATCAGACATATATGATTCAAGGCCTTAGCGCAGCACAGTTAAATGGTGCGAATATCTATCTGGAACGCGATGGTGGATATAAAGCAGGCTGGGGTAAATTGGAAAAATAATTTTACGTTATACGCATGATAAAACGCCCCGTGAAATATCGGGGTGTTTTTTAATGTTGCTTTACGAAAATATTCTTATATTCTATACCTTATTCGGAAAGGTATAGAATGCGTAAGTTTATATTTTCTTTGCTGACATTATTTTATACGACACATGCGTTTTGCGTTGATAAGTGCAGTGGATATTGGTGTTTTGATGTCGTTGGTGAAAAGTATGAAATAAATGATGATGTTTTTGTTCCAGAAAATATAAATGTCATACCTGCTGAATTAGTAATAAAGGAATCTGTTTATATCAAAAATTATGGAAATGTTAGCCCAGACAAGATTACCGTTCATGACAGGTGTACGCTGTATGTTGAAAATAATGGCGTTATAAAATCTGATTTTGTTCTGGGTGATGACGCACAAATCGTTCAAGTTATAGCCGGTCTTGATAGTATGAATTCCGTAAATTTTGGTGCGGATTATGTGCTTGATGTTAAAAATGTTGATGATGTTTTGTCACTGGCAGATGTTATTGATTTAGCAGATGGTGCAACCAAGGTTAATTTAGAAAACGTTCGTTTGGAAATAGATAGAATACCAACAGATAAATCAAAGATTGTCGAACTGGGAACGAATGTAGTTTTCGTTATAAAAGATGTCGCGGATATATACGATGCAACAATATTAGATAATGTGATTTTTAATGGTAACAGCGCACGATTTGAATCCAATGTCGTAGAAGACGCAATGTATTCAAATGTGGGGCATTTGAATGTTGATGGCACATTGGTCATAGAACATGTGCGTGAAACAGAATATGAAGAAATCATAGATGGTGACAAAGGGGATTTTGTTGAATCTATTTTGGGCGAAAATGATAAATTAAAGGATGAATTGGATTCGGATACAAATATAGGCGATATCAACAATACTTTATCTAAAACAGCGTTGTTTAATCCTGATGTCTTGTATGATGTTTTGCGTGTAATAAATGTTGTCGACACTGTTGAGTTTGATTCGTTTGCACAAAGTGGTATTGGGGCATCTGTGTTTGGAATTTTGTCTGATAATTTCTATGTGCGTGGTGCAGATATAAATGCGATTTCTGTTATAAAAGATAATTTAAATTTATCTTTGTCGTTAAAGGCGGGACAGATATTATATTCTTCTGATTTAGAAGATTTTGATGGGTATTTTTATGGGCTGAATTTATCCGGTCTTTATAGATTTGAAAATGATTTGTTCTTGCGTGCTGGTTTTGGCGTTATGAATACTGTGTTTGATATAGACAAGGTTTGGTATAATAATAAAATTATTAAAGAACCAGATGCATTATCTGGTTACTTGGTCGCAGAATTTGGTAAACGTTTTGTTTTGGGCGATTCGTTCGTGGTGTCACCATTTGTTGGTGTTGTATCTGAATTATATGATGTGGCTGGTAATTCTTATTCGGAATACAGCGGACGCGTTGGTGTAAGTGCAGACTATAAATATTCAATATCTGATTTGGAATATAGATATGGTGCCTTGGTAACTGTTGATACAAATGGTTTTGTATCATTGGCAGGCAATGTTGGTTTTGTGTTACCATTGGATATGATAAGTGGAAATTTAAAACTGACCGTTGTACGTACGTTGGATACATTCTCGTACAAGGCCAGTGTTGATGCAAAATTATTGTTCTAGGTTATTCTGAAAATTTACCGCGCAGTGATGCTTTGTTTGCAGCTGTGATGGTTATATTTGCCAAGATTGGGGCAGGGGTATCATCAGACTGCTTTTCAACAACGCATTGTTGCATATATGGTGTGCGATAAATCAGGTGTTTGCCTGTTTTGTCTGGGCCTTCTAGTAAACATTCCATTGTTTTATCAATGCAACTGATATTAAATTCGCGTTGAACTTCATTTAGATATGTGTCCAGTTTGGACAGTCTTGCTGCCTTTATGTTTTCAGGAATCTGATCTGGCATCAGCGCCGCCGCAGTATGTGGACGTGGGGAATATTTAAATGAATAAGAATTGATGTATTTTATTTCTTCTGCAATTCGCATTGTTTGTTCAAAGTCATCATCTGTTTCGCCAGGGAATCCGACAATAAAGTCAGATGATATTTGTATGTCTGGACGTGCGATTCGTAATTTACGAATTATGTCTGTATATAATTCCAATGAATAAGGTCTGTTCATACGTGTTAAAACATTTTGCGAGCCACTTTGAATCGGCATATTTAAAAATGGTAATAGCTTTGGTTCAATCGCAAACATTTCAATTAAATCATCTGTCATTTCTGTTGGGTAACTGGATGTAAATCTGATACGTTTTACCGAATCGATTTTTGCAGCCTGGCGAATTAAATCAGACAGGCGATATGTTGTGCCATTTTCATCTGTGTATTTATATCCATTTACATTTTGACCCAAGAAACAAATTTCAACTGCGCCAGTGTTTGCGGCATGAATAGTATCGCGAACGCAATCATCAAATTTGCGTGATATTTCACGACCGCGTGTGTATGGAACAATACAGTACGTGCAGACGTGATTACAACCTTCTTGAATTGGAATGTATGCAACAGTTGGTGATTTTTCCATTTGTGGCAATTCATCAAATTTTTCCAAACCGCCCAGGTCAATATTAAATAATTTTGCATCTGGATTTTCTAAAATTTGTGGCAGTTTATGATAGCTCTGTGGCCCCAGAACAAAATTCAAATCTGGGATTCTGCGAAATGCATCACTGCCTGATTCGCGTGCAACACAACCGACAATACCAAACAGCGCAGATGGCTTTTTTGCGCGTCTGATACGCCCCAGTGCAGAAAATACTTTGTCTGTTGCCTTGGCGCGGACAGCACATGTGTTTAATATGATAATGTCTGCGTCAGAAATATCGTCTGTACGGCACATTCCGCGGTGTTCCAGCATCGCGGCAATTCGCCAGCCGTCATACACATTCATCTGACAACCAAAAGTTTGAATAAAGAATTTTTTCATGATTTTTATTTATGCTTTGTATTGTTATATCTTGTTTGCAGGTGTTTTATTTGTGACCATTTTTTCGCACGCAGAATAAAATTCTTTTTATAACGATCTTCGCGTTCGCGGACTTTTACGCTTGCTTCAAATATTGCCATTTTACGCATCATTCTGATTAAATCATTTAACATCTTGTTTACCTTATTCTGTTTTGAGTCTTATGATATTTTTGCTTGTTGTATCTTTGTTTGACAGTGTTATAACGCGATGTCATATTTTTTGTATGATATTTTCGTGCGTTTTTTTCTTCCAACGACAGACCTGATTTGTCCATTATTGGTTCGGGGGGATTCTCCAATATTCTGGGGATGTTTTGCAATATTATATCTTCTGTGATGTTGATTGATGTATGAATTTTTTCAGCTTCGTCCAGTATGTCTGCTGTTGTATCCTCAGGTGTTTGTTGTGTAACCGTAACACATGCACCTGGCCGAATTTTTTCTATTTCAGCCAGTAACCTTGTTTTTATATCGTCTATTAATTTATGTGCAAAGATAACAATCATTTCTTATTTTCGTCTTGTCCGAGAATCGCGCAACTGTTTCATACGTGCCTTGGTTGTTTTTGCGATCATTTGGTTGTATCGTTGTTTTTGTGTGATTTGTAAGTCTGTAATTTCAATAGTATCATATACAACACCTGTTACATGATTGTCTTCAACGATTCTGATAACTTTTGTCATTGTTTTATCCTTTTTGTTTTTATGCTAATTTTTTACGTAATAATTCGTTTACAACAGCAGGGTTTGCAGTGCCGCCTGTTGCCTTCATAACATTGCCGACAAAGAATCCCAGTAACCCAACTTTGCCAGATTTATATTGTTCAACCTGGGATGGGTTTGCGACGATTACATCGTCAATTATTTTTTCAATTGCACCAGTATCTGTCATTTGCTTCATACCAAATTTATCGGCAATTTCACGTGGTGTGCCACTTTCGCCGTCCAGCATTTTGATAAATATATCTTTGGCTTGTTTTCCGTTCACTGCTTTTTCTGAAATCATTTCAACCAATTCAGATAAATCAGATGGTGTGATAATACGCATTTCATCAACAAAGCCGGATTTTTCATTTTTTTCATCCCAGTTTTCTGGGTGGGCAAACAGTTCACTTATCATCCAGTTTGCAATTGATTTTGCGTTTTCTTTCTTGCCATTTACCGCTGTGTCAAACCAACGCGATACGTCTGTGTTTTCTGTTAAACGTGATGCGTCGTATTCAGACAGCCCAAATTCCGCCGTATAGCGGGCGCGTGTCTGTGATGGTAATTCTGGCATAGTGCTGCGAATACGTTCGATTTGTTCGTCTGTTATTTCAATCGGCAACAAGTCTGGGTCTGGGAAATAACGGTAATCCAGTGCGTCTTCTTTGCTGCGTGCGACAGTTGTTGTTCCGTCGTCTTGATGAAAGCGCATTGTGTCTTGGGTGACAGTGCCGCCGTTTTCATAGATTTCGATTTGACGGCGCGCCTCATACTCAATGGCTGTTTTAATAAATTTGAATGACACCATGTTTTTTGTTTCTGTGCGGGTGCGGAATTCTGTTGACCCCACAGGACGTACAGAAACATTTACGTCGGCGCGCATAGAACCTTCTTCCATGTTTGCACGTGAAACACCCAATGCACGTGCAATTTCACGAATTGCACGCAGGTAACGTTCCGCTTCGTCTGGGGATGATATGTATGAATTGTTTTCTGGATTCTTTGTGTCCAAGAAAGTTACGATTTCCAGCAACATAACACCAGTACGATTGAAATCTACGAATGATTTAGCAGGGTGCATATCGTGTTTGTTTTTTGCAGCGTCTTGTTCCATGTGTGCGCGTTCAATAAATATCTTTTTTGGGTTGCCGTCGTCGCCCATAATTTCAACCCAACCACGACCAACAACAGGTGCTTCGTCGGCAGGTTGTGAAATCTGATAGCCCTGGGGCAGGTCGGGGTAAAAATATTGTTTGCGTGCAAAACGGCTGTGACGTGAAATCTCTGCGTTGATTCCCAATCCAAATTTAATTGCCTGTTCAACACAGTGTTTATTCAATACCGGTAACATTCCAGGCATCGCAACGTCAATCATTGAAACCTGGGTGTTTGGGGATACAGATGGGTTATAGTCTGCAGATGCACCGCTAAATAATTTTGATTTAGATAACACTTCGATATGTGTTTCCAAGCCAATTACAACTTCCCAATCGCCTGTTTTGCCTTTTATTGTAAACATTTTGTCTTTTTCCCTTGCTTTTTTGTTTTTTGTGTCTTATTATCTGTTCCGCGTTGGCTAGGTAGCTCAGTTGGTAGAGCAAGGGACTGAAAATCCCTGTGTCGGCGGTTCGATTCCGTCCCTAGCCACCATCATCATCTCCTTTCTTTCGACCGTCGCGGTCGATTTTTTTATGTCCAAAGAGATGATGTGATTATTCATTTTTTTATTTTCCCATAATTGTTGTTGGGCGGTTATCAATGTTCGCAGATGATTCAATGTGTTTTGCTAATTGCAGAACGCGCATATCATCAAAACGACGACCGACAACCTGCATACCCAATGGCAGACCATTTTGTGCCAATCCGCATGGTACACTGCATGCAGGGATGCCAGCCAAATTCATCGCAACTGTGAATAAATCCAACGCATAGAATTCTAATGGTGATAATGAAGAATCTAATGGCATTGCAGTGCCTGCAGATGCGGGACATACAATTAAATCGCACTGTTCAAATGCAGAATTAAAACTGTCTGCAATCATACGACGAACACGGGCGGCCTGCATGAAATACACATCATACGATTCGCTGGATAAAACCGCAGTACCAATAATCATACGGCGTTGTACTTCGTCGCCAAAACCTGCGGCGCGTGTCTTTTTGAATGTGTCATAGATATCTTTGCCTTCGACGCGCAGACCATAACGCATACCGTCATAACGTGCCAGGTTTGATGATGCCTCGGCAGGGGCGATGATATAATATGCCGCCAATGCATCCAGGATATTTGGAATTGAAACCTCAACAATTTCTGCACCCATAGACTGTAGGTCAGAAATACGTTTTTCAAACAATGATTTCATGTCAGGTGAAATTTCAACATTTGCGAATTCTTTGATAACACCAACACGTAATTTTTTACCATTGCCCAAGATTGGTTCCAGTGGCGCGTTGCATGAAAAACCGTTTGTGGCACTGGTTGAATCCAGTGGGTCATGACCTGCCATACATGACAACATTAATGCTGCATCATCAACAGTACGTGTGATTGGCCCCGGTGTGTCCAAGCTGGATGCAAATGCAACACATCCCCAACGTGAACACAGACCGTACGTAGGTTTCATTCCAACCATGCCGGTAATTGCCGCAGGGAAACGAATTGAACCACCGGTATCTGTGCCTGTGGCGCATAATGCCAAACCACCAGCCACCGCAGATGTAGAACCACCAGAAGAACCGCCTGCTGTTAAGTGTTTGTCTTGTTGCCATGGGTTGACAGGTGCACCAAAGTAACTGGTCTTGCTGAAAGTGCCCATTGCAAATTCATCCAAGTTTGCCTTGCCCAACAAAACTGTACCGGCATTGATTAAATTCTGTGAAACAGTTGATTCGTATTCTGGAACAAAGTTTTCCAGCATACGTGATGCAGCAGTCGTGCGTATACCACGCGTTGCAAATAAGTCTTTCATTGCCAATGGAATGCCGTCCAGTGGCAATGCGTTTCCTGCGGCACGTCGTGCGTCAGATGCGGCTGCGTCTGCCATGGCACGTTCTGGTGTCACTGTGATATAGCAATTTAAATCGGCACCGTATTGTTCAATGCGGTTTAAATATGCGCGTGTCAGTTCCACGGATGTGATTTCGCCACTGTTTAATTTTTTTAATGCTTCAACTATTGTCAGGTTTATCATTTTCTCTTTCCATAGTGTTGTGGGAACAATGCTGCCCCCAATGTTTTTTTAATGAATGAGTCTTGGCATTTGCCAGCACGCAGATTGCGCACACAACATTTTGCTTTTGCTAAATCATCAATTTTGCATTTTGCGCATTGTGGCTTATTGTCTGGGTAAAACATTCCAGATATTTCCAAAGTGCCATGATTTTTAAGGTCTTTTTTGAACGAATCAAAGTCTGCTGCATAAGTATATTTTGCATTTAATGATTTGATGCATGCTGTTTTTGCAGGACTGCTTTTTTTAAGAATGTTTATTAAATCGATTGCTTGTATTTGTGTGATGTTGCCAAGTTTGATTGTTTCTGGAATTTCACCATATGGTTCAAATACTACAAATTGTACAGGTGTTTTCTTTGCCATATTTTATCCTTGTTTATTTCTGTTTTTCATTTGCATATATTTGTGGGAATAATACAGCGCCTACGGTTCTGCGTACATATTCATCTTGGCATTTGCCACACTGCAAATTATAAAAACAACGTTTTGATTTATCTAATCTTGATTGGGTGTATACTTGTTTTCCCTTTGCTGGTTGGCAGATTGTTTTTTCCATGTTTGCCATACCTAAAAGTTTCAATTCACTGTGTATGCTGGCGACACTTGCTGAATTATGTGCGCCAATTGTTAGTTCGCTGTTAAAGTAAGATTTGATACATGTGGATAACTTCATATCCGTATTTTTTATCAAATCCAATAACCGAATTGCATCATCATTTGATATTGATATATTCAAATCGGTTAAATATGGAATAATAATTTTTACTTTTGTATCTTTCATTGTTTATTCCCCGTCCATGATTTTTGGTACTGCGAAATAGCCGCGTGATGTGCCGGCATTATCTGGTGTGTTTGCCAAAACCAAGTCGCGAATGTTACCATCAGTTACAACGTCATCACGCATTGGTGATTTGTGTTCGGCGGGACTTAACATCGGGTCAACGCCAGCAGTATCGATTTTTTGTAATTTATCCAGCCATTGGACAACAGAATCAATGTTCATTTCGGCCAGTTTCTCGTCTGATATTTCAATTTTGATTAAATCAGCGAATTTTTGTAATTGTTGCTTGCTAAATGCCATTTTCAATCCTATATTTATAAAGTAAAGGAATTATACAATGATTTTGCCAGATTTCAAGGGTTTTCCACGCACAGGGCGTATTTTAGGTGTTGATTGGGGCTTGTCCCGAATTGGGGTCGCTGTGTCTGACCCAAACCGTGATTTTGTTTTTGTGCGACCTGTGATAAATGTGGCACGTGGTGCAGATAATCATGCTGATATCGTTGCAAAAATTGCATATGATGAAAATGTTGTGGGCATTGTTGTTGGTTTGCCAATTCATAATGATGGAACAGAATCAGACACAACAAAACTGGTGCGTGATTTTGTAAATAAATTAGTGGCAAAAACAGATTTGCCAATTTGCACGATAGAAGAAAATTTAACTTCGGTTGCGGCCCAGGAATCTATGGGGCGGGTTAGGGTGCGTGATATTAAACAAAAACTGGATTCTGAATCTGCACGCGTTATCTTGGAAAACGCGATTGCAATAATAAAACGGGCATAATGCCCGTTTTTTAATCTTCGTTTTTATCTGGGATATTCCCATCTGCGGACAGCAGAATCGCAATCCATCGTGTTGAATCAAACTGGGCGCAGATAATGTATGTCGCAACCAATAATGGAACACTGAAAAACATTCCTGCAATGCCCCAAATCATTCCCCAAAATACCAGGTTTATTAAAATTGCCAGTGTTGATATGTTCAATGTTTTTCCTGTGAATTTTGGTTCCAGAATGTTGCCAAATAAAATTTGTAATATGATTAAGCCTGCGGCTGTCAATATCGGCTGTTGTAATGTAGGTGCGGTTATTAATGAATATAAAATCGGTAAAGAACATGCGACAATCGCGCCAATTGTTGGAATGTAGCTGGTTACAAAAACAATAAATGCCCAAACGCCTGCAAATTCAACACCAATCAATTGCAACCAAATAAATGAAAATACACCAGTAATCGCAGATATAGTTGTCTTTACAAACAGGTATTTTTTCATGTTGTAATCAATACTGTCTAATATATACCGTGATTTTTTTGATTGACGTTTGTTTGGAAACAGTGCGGCAAATTTTTGATTAAATGTACTTTGTTCAATAAACATAAATATCATATATACCAACACCATACCCATTGAAGTCGCAACAGATGCGACAGAAGAGCCGATGTTAGACGCAATCTTGGTTATGTTTGGTATCATGTTTGCATCAAATTTTAATCCGACAGAATTTGATAGATATGTGCCCAATTGTGTCAATTTATCTTGTAACGTAGGCAGTATTGATACCAGCTCTGAAAACATAGGTTTAATTTGTGTTATGAACAAGTATATAACAAAGCATATCGTGGCAAGACTGGTGATATTAGACAACCAGTTAAATATATGCCAATATGTTTTTTCTGATTTTGTTTGTGGTGTCTTAAATGGCAAGACTTTGCGGTAATAGTCTGATATTGCGTTCATTAAATACCATAAAAAAGCAGCAATCAACAGTGGTATTAAAATTGACCGACCAATCCATAACAAGAAAACAAATAGTGTAAATATAATTATTCCGTTCATTTTTATTGTCCTTGGGTTGAAGTCACTTCGATGTCAGAAATATTTATTTGAATGTTTTGTTGTGTTTTTGGTGCGAAAATGTATGTACATATAAATAATATTATCAGTGCGATGTTTATGATTACTGCAACAGAAGAATATTTTTTCGCCATATTTTTTTCAAATTGTTTTGTGCCAATTTGTAATGCCCATATACCAAATAGTAACGCAAATGAAAATGTCAGTAATACTGCATTAAGTCCTGCAAAGAATGATGATAAAACAGTTATAAACACAAACATAGAAATTGTATTTAATTGTGTTTTTGTTGTCCAGCTTATAAGCTTTGCATACCATTTTGATTTGATTTCTTGTGCAACTTTTTTTGGCTTTGTTGTATTTAATAAATAGCCTGGAACCCACAGTGCAGAAAAACCAAATGGGATGCTTAAAATGATTTTCCAAGTTGGTATGTTAAAATCCTGTATACGGCGTATTTTAACGTATATGTTGAATATTTCTATGCCGACAAGATATAAAAAATATAATGCAATTGCAGGTATTAAAATTGTTGAAAGCCCAGAAGCCGATTCGGAAACCATTAAATTAAACAGTATGTTTTGTTGGTTTGATAACAGTAAATACGTTGATGCAGAAAACAACAAAAATATCAACAATGTTTGTGCAGTATGTATTGTTATAAATGATGATGTGTCCATCTTGATTCTTGGTGCTTTTTTTACCGAAAAATATATTCCTGTCAGAATGCTGACAATCATAAATATAAACAATGGTTTCATTGGTAACGCATGTGTTTCATCAAAGAATAGTTGACCAATGAATGGGTATAAGAAAGACAGTAATAATATCAAGGCAAAAGATATAATTGCGAATTTAAATGGTAATTTGAATAACCAGGTATTTAATGTTGTTTGTTTCATTTGTGTTTCCCCCATGTTTGAATGTTGTTATTTTATCATAATTTTACCGTCAGATAAAGTTATTGTGTTTGTTGGTTGTACCAGTTCTGTAAATGCCTGTTGATGACTGATAAATATAAACGTTGTGTCTGGCATTGATTTTATTGTTTTGGCAATTAATTCTTGGGTTTGTATGTCTGCACCAGAATCTGGTTCGTCTAATATTGCCAGCTTTGGTTGTGTTAGAATTAATTGCAACAGCATAATTTTTTTGCGTTCGCCGCCGGAAAATCCAACGTTCATACTGCGGTTTAGCCAGTCGCGTGGGATGTTTAATTGTTCAGTGGCGTTATTTAGTTTTTCTAGAAATTCAGCCATAGATAAATCATGACCTGTATTAAAGTGTGTGTGCGCAGAACATGAATGTTTTAAAAAGCTTAAAACTGTTAATCCTGGTATTTCTGGTACGTGTTGAGAACCTAAGAATATACCCATTAATGCACGTGTTGTTGTGTTTTCTGTTGTGATGTCAGAATTGTTAAAAAATATTGTTCCAGAATCTGTTGTATACGTTGGATTTCCTGCGATTGCGTTCGCAAGTGTTGATTTGCCAGAACCGTTATGTCCGGCTAATAATACACGTTCACCGGCGCGTATGTTTACATTGATATCATGTAATAATCTGTGTTCTGATTCTGATAAAGATACATTTAAATTTTTTATTTCTAACATTTTTAATCCTTTGACAGTGCCATTTGGATAAGTTGTTTTGATTCAACCAGAAATTCCATCGGCAGACGTGATAAAACAGGGGTGGCTGCTGCGCCAATAATCAATGCAATTGCAGTGTCTGTTTCAATGCCTGCCATATTTAAATAATTCAATGTTGCTGCGTCGATGGTACCTGTTGTTGCCTCGTGCGATTGTTGATTGTTTTTACCGTTATGTATAATGCGTGGCAGTGTGTTTGCTGTTGCAGTACTGTCGATTAAACGACTGTCGCATTTTGATGCGTTTTTACAATTGTTGCCAGAGAACGAAACAAGACTTCGGAAAGTTTGTTCTGATATATCACTTGCAACACCATATGATACAATGTTTGATGTTGTGTTGTCGCCAATATGAATCATTTTTGTGCCAGTGTCTGCCATTTGCGCGCCACGTGTAAGTGATAATGAATAAAAGTCGCTATACGCATTGTTTCCGCGCAAAATAGTGGATGGATATTTCCAAGTTAGGGCAGAACCAACCTCTATTTGTGTCCATAATAATTTTGCGTTGTTATCGCATTTGCCGCGCTTGGTTACAAAATTTAATATTCCGCCTATGTTCTTTGTGCCATCAAAATCGCCGGCAAACCAGTTTTGAACAGTTGCATATTTTACAGTCGCGTCATCGTGGACAATAATTTCAACAACGCCACTGTGCAGTTGATGACGTGTTCTGCGTGGGGCGCTGCAACCTTCCATATATGTTAATTCTGCGCCAACATCTGCGATGATAAGAGTTCGTTCAAATTGTCCGATTTTTGCGGTTTCTATTCTGAAAAAACTGGCCAAGTCAATCGGGCATTTTGTGTGTGGCGGAACATAGACAAATGTGCCATCAGAAAATACACATGCGTTTAATGCTGCAAAAAAATTATCTGATTGTGGTACAACGGTTCCAAGATATTTTTTTACTAAATCTGGGTGTTGAATTACAGCGTCGGAAAAAGGCAAGAAGATAATTCCGTGTTTTTCCAATTCTGCGGTATATGATGTGTGGACAGAACGGCTGTCGATAACAGTGTCTGTTGCCATGCCCATCAGTGCTTTTTTTTCGTTTTCTGGCAGACCCATTTTGTCATATATGGCGCCTAAATCAGAATTATCAATGTCTGTTACTTTGTTGTAATAGTCAAGACTGTCATAATCAATTGGTGAATATGTTATGTTGCCCCAGTGTGGTTCGGGCATTTGCTTCCATGCGTTATATGCGTCCAGTCGCCACTGTAACAGCCAATCAGGTTCATTTCGTTTGCCTGATATTTCACGGATAAGATTCTCGGACAGTTTTGCCATTTATTGATTAGATTGTGTTGCCAGTTGTTTTGCCTGGGCAAAGAACGTTAATGATTGTCCCAACAGACCATCTGTAAATGTGTTTGCAAGCAAGCCATCTGGTTCTGTAGTTGTTAAATGATGCAGGAAGTTATCCGCGCGACGCATATAGTTATCAACATTGCGGGCGATTTCAGAGTCCAGTTTTATTCCGCGGCGCAATTTTTCCAGTACAAATGGGTTTTTTGCGTATTCGTCCATAATGCCACCCAGTGCGCGCCACAGCGGATGTTCCGGGGTGTTGCGTGGCATAATATCAATGGCGGCCATAATAGGAATTAGGTTTTGCAACAGGTCTTGGTAAATCATTTCTGCGTTTTCTGCGATTGCGTTTGTCGCATATTTGTTTTTTAAGACGGACTGCATTTTTACAATCAGGTTGTACTGATGTTCCAGTGTCTTTGTAATACCGGTCATGCGGGCGTTCATTTTGTGAATATAAAAACCAATTCCGGCAATCAGTGTTACTATTAATCCAAAAATAATGTAAATGATAATATTTTGCATGTTTTTATCCCTGTTAATTTTTATTTGTTGCAAACAGTATAACATCTTTTTGCGATTCGTGCGATTTTATCTTGTAATAATTTTATTTGGTTGTTTTTAGGTCTTGCACAGATTCGGTCAAATTGTTATAATATAACAAAATATTTAGGGAAAGGAAGTTTTGATATGTTTCGTAATATATTGATTTTTGCTATGTTTGCAACGGCTGCGGGTTATTGCTTTGCGGCAGAGTTTCTACCTCAGGTTGTCACGTCAGAGGTGTTTTATGAACAAGAAAAAGATGTGAATGATAATGAATGGACGACTGTTGATACGACTACGTACGATGTTGTTGAAACGTATCAAGAGGTTCCTGCATGGCCAATTGCTGGGTCTGAGGCGGACGTCGAAGTGTCTTGTGAAATGGGTGTGTGTTCTAAAAAACAACAAAGTGATAATATTCGTATTGTTTCAAAAATTGGTACTGATTTGGTTGTTGAAAATAACTTTAATTTGGGTGCACGTGGCGACGAATGGTCTGGTGGTGCAAATATGTTGCATGGTACGCAGATTCCTGTTGGTTTTGATGATGAATGTAATTCCAATTCTGAAATGCCGTTGTTACATCGCGAGGTTTTAGAAGATGACGGTGGTAATGTTTTGGCAGTGTCACGCAGTGGTCGTAAAAATTGTGGCAGATATGCTGATTCTTATGAGGCGTTTGCTGTTAAAATGAATATGAATCCAGAGGCAGAAGAAACAGAAATTGTCGAACAAGAAACAGAAATAGAAGTGGCAGAGTCTGCAGATGCCGAAGCGCCCGCAATCTTGACAGATCAAGTTCGTTCTTGGGTTGTTGCAAATGGTCAGACCTTGCGTGAAGTTTTGCAAAATTGGTGTAACAAAGAAGGTTGGGATTTGGTATGGGCGACTGCGCGTGAATATCCAATCGAAGCCAGTGCAGTATTCAAAGGTCGTTTTGTTGATGTTGCGTCTGCTTTGGTTCGTAATTTTGGACGTGCAACACCAATTCCATATGCAAAATTCTATAAAGGAAATAGAGTGTTGCTGATTTCTACAAATGAAGAATAAAACGCGTTTTATACATCGTAGGAGAATGTAAAAATGATAAATTTGTTTAAAAAGATTGTGATTTGTTTTTTGGGTGTGTCTGTGTTGGCAGGTTGTGCAACCAAAGATTCTGCCAAGGTTGCCGCATCTGTTGATAATGATTTTGTAAACGCATACGAGGCGTTTGAAATGGCGAAAAATCCACGTGCCAAGGTGGCCAGTGGTGATACTGTTTCTATGTCTGAGGGTGTATGGTTGGGAAATAAATCTATTGTGTTGGAACATCGTAATAATCTGCCATCGCAATTTGAAACTGATACAGGTGTAACAATTTTGTTAAATGAACCTGTGTCATTACAGGTTTTGGCAAATGATATTTATTCTGCAACAGGTATTCCTGTTAAGATAGACGGTCAGATATCTGCTGATAAATTAAAAAAGATGGTGAATGTTGCATATACTGGCAAATTGTCTGGGTTGTTATCTCAGGTCGCAACTGATTTGGATTTGTTATGGTATTACGATAAAAATTCAATTGTATTTTATGAAACAGAAACAAAAACATTTACATTGTATGCCCTGGGGACCGAGGTTGCGTACCAAACAGCTGTGTCCACAGACGATTCAAATGAAGTGTCTTTGGAATCAACCTTAAAAGAATGGGACGAGGTTGAAAGTGCAATATCTTCAATCATTGGTAAAAGTGATAATGCAGACTTTACTGTTTCGCGCAGTTTGGGAACAATAACTGTAACTGCGTCCCCATCTGTATTGGCACGTGTTGGTGAATATATCGAACGTCAGAATAAACGTCTGTCACAGCTGATTACAATCGATGTCAAAGTTTTGCAGGTTACAATTTCTAATGATTCTGCATTTGGTTTGAATTTGGCTGCGGCTATTAATTCAACATCAGGATTAAATATTGTTGCAAACCCAAAGAATAATCTGGCATCGACCGAGGCCAGTTCAATGAATATCGCAGTATTATCAAATGCTGTGTCTGCATTGACAGGTGCGACACATACCGAAGGCGGTACGACTGTTGGTGGTGCATATACGCAAAATGACATTATGAATGGTTCTTTGTCTGGTGTTGCAGGCTCTAATGCATTGATAGAAGCATTGGCAAAGCAGGGCAAGGTATCTTTGGTTACAAATGTTGGTGTAACAACGCGTTCTAATCGTGTTGCACCGGTCAGCAATACACGCAGTACAGGTTATATCAAACGTTTTGAATCCAGAAACTTTACAACTGTGGAATCCAGTACTGTTGATCAAGATGATTTGGAAACAGGTTTCACAATGCAGTTATTGCCAAACGTACTGGAAAACGGCAAGATTTTATTGTTGTTCCGTATGTCTGTTCGTGAATTGTTGCGTATGTCAACCCAGACAATTGGTGAAGTAACCCTGCAATTGCCAGAGGTTGAAGAACGTAGCTTTATGCAAGAAGTAATCATGGAATCTGGTCAAATGTTGGTTGTTTCTGGCTTTGAAAAACAGACCAGCCAAGATACACGCTATGGCTTGGGCGATCCTGACTTTATGGCATTATCTGGTTCGCGCGAAACATCTGCAACCCGTGAAGTATTGGTCGTTATATTGACTCCACAGGTATTGGTAAGTCCAATGGATACAGAAAGAACGATACAGCAGCATTGGGGCGCCCCCCTAAACTAAAAATAAATTATAATAATTCATCTAAAAACAAATCGGGAATCTCATGTAGCGTCATGTACACTACGATTCCCGATTTGTTTTTATCTAAATCATTCTAATTTATTTTTTCGCTAATCATGGGCAGGGCGACATCTCATGTAACTTCTGTACACTACGCCATTGCTAACCCGTTTATCTATACCATTATCTTTTATTTTTACGCTAATCGTGAACGTTGCCGGCACTACTTGTGTCTAAATCATTCTAATTTATTTTTTTAGTTTATATATAGTGTAATGTTCTTGTAAAAAAAATTCCCCAATTGGGGAATTTTTTTTATTCTGATTTTCTATTAAGCAATTTTGGATGCTTTCTTCGCCAAACGTGAAATCTTACGTGCAGCACGTTTCTTTGGCATGATTTTGCCAGCAGATTTCATAATCTTGCTTTCTGCGTTGCGTAATGCAGTTGTTGCAGCAGCCTTGTCCCCAGATTCAATGGCGACCAATGCCTTTTTAGTTGCTGTTTTAACCGCACTGCGACGTGCTGTATTGATTGCGTTCTTTTTGGCTGTTACCAAAATTCTTTTTTCAGATGACTTATGATTTGCCACGTTATTTTCCTTTTATTTTCTATAAGTTTCTGATATTTTATAAAAAACAAACATAAAATCAAGGAAAAATAACATGATTTATATTTTTGCAATTATTATATCTTATTTATTAGGCTCGATTCCTATGGGATTATTACTGACCAAAATGGCTGGCAAGGGCGATTTGCGTCAGGTTGGCAGTGGTAATATCGGCGCAACAAATGTTATGCGTGTTGGTGGTTTGCGTATGGCGGGACTGGTGTGGATATTAGATATGGCCAAGGCAATTGTGGCGGTATTTATCGGAAAATATGTTTCTGGCGATGCGTTTGGTGCATGGTGTGGTTTTGCGGCGATTGTCGGTCATTGTTATCCAATTTGGCTAAAATTCAAGGGAGGCAAGGGGATTTCGTCTTTGTTTGGCGCCTTGTTGGCGGTCAGCCCGTTATCTTTTGCGGTGTGTGGAATTGAATGGCTGTTGGTTGCGTTGACCAGTGGGGCATCTTCGTTTGGTGCAACGATTGTTTTTTGTTTGATTCCAATATTGGGTTTTGCGATTAGCGTAAATGTTGGATTTGCGTTCTTGGCAATTGGTCTGCTGTGTGTGTGGCGTCATCGTGGAAATATAATTCGCTTGATTAGGGGCGATGAATCCAAGATAGAATGGAAGTGGAAAAAATAAAAATCGGGCATTGTTGCCCGTTTTTTTATTAGGGCTTTATTTTTTATCGATTTTGTGATATAATATATATAAATGTATTCCAAAGGGAAAGAGAATATGAAAAAAATTGTATCCTTGTTTATGGGCTGTTTGATTGTAACGGGTGGTTTTGCTGCGCCGGCGGGACGTGGTCGTGTGTCTATGTCTGGTCAGATGATGGCGGCACCGCGTGCGACTGTATCAAAGACACAAATTTCCGCGATGGCGGCGGTTAATAATTCAAATATGGCTGTTACACCAGAACAAATGGTGCCTGCAGTCAAGGTTGATACACGCGAAAAAGAACGTAATGCGTGCTTGGCGAATAATATTGGTATTGGTAATACTTTTGTTTGGGCATCTCGTTTTAGTAATGTAAATAATTACGCATCTATGATAGAAGATGTTGAGCAGCCAGAAAACAATGTGTGTTTTGTAAAGGTTGGATTAAAGTCAGATGATGACAGAATTGATTTGTCTGATATTCCAGAAATGTATTTCCCAATGGGTCAGGCGATTACATGTGGTTCATGGGCAAGCGAAGACGATATGCGCCAGAGAATTTTGGATGCGAAAAAGAAAGCACGTGTTTGGGGAACGGTTGGTGGCGTTGTTGGTGGCGCAGGTATCGGTGTTGGTGCCATGGAGTTGTTCGGAAACAAATTGATTGGTGGCAAGGTAGAAGGGCAAAAGGCATTAGAGGGTGATCAATTATTACGTTCCCAGGTGTTGGAATTGCAAAAAGAAAATGCGTCTGAATATAATAGATTTATCAGTAACTTGAAAATATTACAGATAGAATGCAACAAGGAAATGTGGAAAAACACAACAGATAGCGAGGTTACAACAATCTGTGATAAATATAATGGATTGTTTGATTTGGCAAGTTAGTAAAAAAAATCCGCGTTTGCGGATTTTTTTATTGGTTTTTATTCGTAATAATATCGTATAGTGTACTTATGTCAGATTTATTTAAAAAGTTATTGATTATTCGTACACCGAAAATTGGGCCTGTTCGTTATGCGGAATTGATTGCTAAATTTGGTTCGGTGGATGCGGTTGTTGATTTTTTAAATCCCGATTCGGATTTTCGGGACAGTGTGTTGCGCGAAATGGATGTGGCGCAGAAAATGAATATACATTATGTATCTGATGATAGCGATTTTTATCCATCAGCATTACGTGATTTAAAAAATCATCCGCCAATTATCACTGTGCGGGGAAATCTTGAAACGTTGACGTGTCCAACCGTGTCTATTGTCGGAACGCGTCATGCAACAGGTGTGGGGATGAAATTTGTTGCCGATATGGCGGCGACATTTGCAGAACACGGTGTGACGGTTGTATCAGGTATGGCGATTGGTACAGATTCGGCGGCACATCGTGGTGCGTTGCGTGCGACGGGCAATACAAACACAATTGCGGTCTTGGCGGGTGGGGTTGATTATATATGGCCATTGGAAAACGAATCGCTGTATTGGGAAATTGTTGAACGCGGTGCGGTTATCAGCGAAATGCCTGTGGGATTTGTTCCTGTTGCGACAAACTTTGTGCAACGTAATCGTTGGGTTGCCGGGATTTCTGACAAATTGATTTTAAGCGAGGCCGATATGAAGTCAGGTTCCATGACGACGGCCCGATTCGCAATTGATTTTGGTCGTGATGTTTGGGCTATTCCATCGCATCCGGCGGATTTTCGCGGGGCGGGGCCAAATTCACTGATTCGGAATGGTGATGCAAAATTGTGCGTGGGTATTCAAGATTTCTTTGCAGACGCACAAAAAGAAAAAATAAAAACAAAAATTCAGAAAAAAAACGATTCGGAAAATTCTGTATTTGATAAAATTGGTTCAGTTCCTGTGTCTGAATCTGTATTGACAGAACTTGTCAAAAAATCGGTTTCGGAAATCAAGTCAGAATTAGTTGTATTGGAATTGCAGGGTTTGGTCAGAAAAGTTGACGGTGGTTACGTTCGTATATGAATATTTTCATGTATATACAGTGTATATACAAACGGCAGAAAACAGGCAAAAAAACGAATCGTTGTCAAAAAATAAATGTTCAAAAAATGTTTAATATTTGGTTGTAAACAGAAAATTATCTTATAAATTATTTGACGTATCCAAAACAAGATTGAGAGAAGAAAATCAATCAAACGTGCAGGAAAAAATCCTGCGGAAAACCGGGGCGTCAGATTTAAGAAAATAAATCAGGGGTTCCACAAAAAACACTGATTAAAGTTGGTGTTTATGGGTGCGAAAACGGGTGGCATTCTTGATTAACAAGAATAACAAACATTGGTTTTCAGTCACCGTGTGAGAGGGATGAAAAAGTAGGGCGTATAAAAGGTTGATGCGGTAATGCGTTGGCGTTTTATGTGGGTGGCTTTTGCAAACCAAAACACAATGGGGCAGGAAACTCTTTTAGGGAAGGAAAGGAGAAAACGATATGCAGACAATGGCAAATGTAACAATGACAAACTTGGAAAATATCAAGGGGGCCATTGCCGCAAAAATTGATTCTGCCAGTTTTACTTCTTGGATTGCGCCATTAAATTTTGACATTATAAATAACACATTGGTTTTGGGTGCACAGAATCAATTCTCGGCTGATTTTATCAACAGTGTATATGGCAACTTGATTTTGTCTGTTGCAAATGAATTTGGTTTGGATGCAAAAATTGCAGTTCGTTCAAACAATGCGCCTGTTGCAAATGCACCTGTTGCAAACGATAACAAGACACAGACATTTGCACCTGCCAAAGAAGCAGTTAAATCATCTGTTTCATTTGATTCATTTATTTGTTGTGATGATAACATGTTCGTATTATCTGCATGTAAAAAAATTGCAGCGGGCGCAGTATCGTTTTCCCCGCTGTTTATTTATGGTGCGTCTGGCTGTGGCAAGACACTGTTGACAGACTGTATTGCAGGTGCTGCGAATGGTCGTGTTGTAAAAATGACTGCGTCCCAATTTGTATCTGAATTTTCACGTTCATTAAAAGAATACAATGTTTTTGGCTTCAAAGATTTCTGCCGCAACTGTGACATCTTTATTTTGGACGATGTTCAGGGTTTGTCTGGCAAAAAGGCATCAACCGAAGAATTCTTGCAATTGGTTGTTGATTTGCGTAATGCGGGTAAAAATGTTGTTTTGACTGCAAATGCGGCACCAAATAATCTGACAGGTTTGGACAGACGTGTTCAGTCATTATTGGCATCTGGCCTGACAGCAGAGGTTGCATCCCCAAACGCACATGTAAAAAACATTATGTTACAACGTGCAGGTGTTGCGATGGATGTTGCAAGTGCATTGTCACAACGTGTTGCAAACGATGGTCATTTGATTGCAGGTATTGCAACAAAAATCAAAACATATGCAGATTTGATGGGAACATCTGTTGATATGGATGTTGCGCAACGTTTATTGGCAGATACATTGCAGAAGACAAAAACACCATCTGCGATGGTTCGCGAAATGTGTGAAAAGTTGGCGGTGTCATATGACGCGGTATGTGGTAACGGTCGCACACGTTCATTGGTATTGGCACGTCAAATAATGATGGTTGTATTGAAAAATGTTACCGGTTTGTCATTGTCTGAGATTGGTAATTTTGTTGGTGGTCGTGATCATGCCACAGTATTGTATGCAATTCGTCAAATTGAAAAGCAGCAGACATCTGATTTGGTATTATCTGCCCAGATTCAACAGTTGATAAAGGAATATAAATAAAAATCCCCCAATTGGGGAATTTTTATTAGTGTAAGTGGTTAGTGTAAGTTGTGGCAAAAAATTATTTTGTAAAATAAGTACTTGGTGGGTGGCGTAAAATATGATAAAATGACAGAGATAGAATAAATAGGATGGGAATATGAAAAAGTTTTTGTTTTTATTGATGGCTTCTTTTTGTATGGCGTGCCCGAATGCGTATGCAGGTTGTAATGCGCCAACCACGTTAAGTTATGATGGTAATCAGCATTATAATGATGATGAGTTTTTATATGATGCGGCTAACTATGAATTTGTGAAGCAGGGTTATGAAAATACAAAAAATAAAACATCAGGCGATGGCAAGGGATACGAATGTGATAAATTTAATTCTAAAAGTTGCCAAGATGGAAATCGTTTGACTTTGCCAGCAGGACATTATTTTCGTGGAAACAGAATAGATGTAAAAACAACATATGAATGCAAGGCAAGGGCTGCCGGAAATGATAAATGGGAACCGATATCCAAGGATGTTTGTGAGACAGCGCAATATGGTACAATTGAGGTTGGTAAACAATATGGTAGGCATTTGACAAAACAAGAGTGTTCTGGATATCCGCTGACCGACGATAACGGAACAGAGTATGCGTTGATTTGTCGTGATGGTCCAACCTTGGTATGCAAAGCGATGAAATGCAAAACAGGTATGAAGGCAAATAATGGAAAATGTGAAATTGATGGTTCGTCGGATGTAACATGTAAATCACAGCGAGAATCAGAAGAAGGTAAAGCGTGTTGTGATTTGCCTGCTTCTGTAGCAACATGGAATGGCACAAATTGTGTCTGTTTAGGCGGAAAAGTATTTAGAATGATTGGCGGTAGTGGCAGGTGTGTTGTTCCAGAAAATGACGATGTGCCATTTCATTGTCCTGATGTTGACATCAGTTTGTTTAATCAGTGGACTGTACAATGTGCATCTGCATCACATTCTGCGACGATAAGTTTGATAACACAAATACAGACGTTGTGTAACAGTTCAAGTTTAACAGCGGCGCTGTATAACAAGTTGTACACCCAGGTTGAGACATCTGTTACACTATATTGTCAGCAAACGGAACCGCCGGTTATAGATAGCAATTCAAAAAATAAAATTATCGCGGCGGGCAAGGTCTTGGATGGTATTGTTGCCGGGTTTGATGTCAGTGTTTGGAAAAATGCCCAGGGCGAATTTAATACCGCACGTCTGGCATCAGATTCAATCGCCGGTGTTGTTTTGGGTACAGCTGGTGGTTTGATTACCAGCAGTGTAATGAAAAAGAAACAAGCCGAACAAGGATTTGAAGACCTGAAATGCGTTGTCGGTGGCCAGTCGGTTGCTGGTTGGGGTGACGAATTTAATGTCGGTATCCAATAATAAAAAATGCCCCAACGGGGCATTTTTTTATTTATGATTCGCTTTTGTTATACCGGCAAGTATGCGTTTGCGTTTTTCCATTTCACGAATAAAGTCGCGTTTGGTTGCGTGATTTAAACGATCCAAGAAATACATCTTGTTCTTTTCTTCTTTGTAGCCGTCGCAAATATATACTTCGTCTGGGAATATATATGCAACAGGTTCCAATGTATATTTATCTAAGTATTCAATAATCGTTGATGCCAACTTTTCGCCCATCGCTTCTTTTGTTTTGGTGAATTTTAAAACAGCCCTGTTGGCGCATGGGTTTGGAAACTGTTGCGCTGGCAGCCAGCCTGTGCGTGTTTCTTGTTTTGTGCCATTGATGTATGAAACGGCAACCGGTGTGCATTTGCATAATTCAAAAACGCCAGGAATTGTCATCTTTGTAAAGCATGCAATATATGTGTTCTTTTTCTTTGAACTTACATGATTTGCAGGTATGTTTTTGTTCATATTTTTTATCCTCTTATCATTTTTATATAAATAACACCAATAAAACGTCTGTCAAATAAAAAAAGAAGGAAAAAAACCGGATTGTTTTTCCGGTGTTTTTTATTATACGAACAAGTCTTTTACGAACTGTGCGTGTTCGGTTATAAACTTGAAACGGAATTCTGGTTTTTTACCCATCAATTCAGAAACAATTGTGCGTGTTTTTTCTGTGTCTTCGGCACCTTCTTCGGTACGTGGGGGCAGGTCAACACGAATTAAACGACGTGTCTTTGGCGACATCGTTGTTTCTTTTAATTGATTTGGCATCATTTCGCCCAATCCTTTGAATCGGGAAATTTCAACCTTTTTATTTTTGTATTTGGTTGCTTTTAAATTTTCCAGTTCTTCGTCACTGTCAACATAGATTGATTCTGTGCCACATGTCAATTTATACAATGGCGGGCACGATAAATACAAATGGCCCCCATATATCAATTGTGGCATATATTGATAAAAGAACGCCATTAACAATGATGCAATATGACTGCCGTCAACGTCGGCATCGGTCATGACAATAATCTTTTCATAACGCAGTTTGTCTTCGTTCCAATCCTTGGCAGTGCCGGCGCCAATAATATCAATCAGTTCGTTTAATTCCTTGTTCGCACCGAATCGTTCGTCTGAATTTGATATAACGTTCAAAACCTTGCCACGTAATGGCATAATTGCCTGGGTTGCACGATCGCGCGCCTGTTTTGCCGTGCCGCCTGCGGATTCCCCCTCTACAATAAATAATTCTGTTCCTGCAATTCCATGTTTTGAACAATCTGCCAGTTTCGCAGGCATACGAATACGCTTTGTTGGGGTTTTGCGGGCAACATCTTTGACCTGTTTGGTCTTGATACGCGCATTTGCCAAGTTGATTACGAAATCCAGTAATGCGTTTGCAGTCTTGGGGTCAGATGCCAAGAACATTTCCCATGGGTCGCGCAGGGCATTTTCTGTATAGCGGGCAATTTCTGGATTTGATAATTTTTCTTTGGTTTGCCCCAAGAATTGTGGCGTTTTGTAAAACACAGATACAATCGCCGCCACGGAATCAAATACGTCTTCACCAATAATGGTCGCGGCCGCTTTGTTATTTACTTTTTCGCCATATGCCTTTATCCCCTTGGTAATGGCAGACTTGAAACCTGTTTCATGTGTGCCACCGTCAATTGTCGCAATTGTGTTGCAATATGATGAAAAGAATCCATCGTCAGATGCAGCGCCGTTTTCGTCTGTTAAAAATGTCAATGCCCACTCAACACGGCCACTGTCATCTGGGAAATCAACACTGCCACTGAATATGCGTGGTAAAATGCGTGGCTTGGAATCTGTTTTTTCAGCCAAGAAATCTGCAACACCATTAGGGTAATGAAATGTCTTGGTTGCTGGAATATTCATATCTTCGGTCAGCAATTCTGGATTACAATGCCAATCAATCTTTATCCCACGGGACAGGAATGCCTTGGCACGTGCCATGCGGTATATCTTGACCGGTTTAAATACAGCGTTTGCACCAAAGATTTCATCATCAATTGTAAAGCGGATTTTGGTGCCATGATTTTTTGTCGCATCCATTTTCTGCATCTGGCTGGTCGGTATGCCACGTGAAAATGTCTGGTGCCAATTATATCCGTCACGCGCAATATCAACAATCATTTCTGATGACAGGGCGTTCACAACCGCAGAACCAACACCATGCAGACCGCCACTGGTTTTATACACATTATTATTAAACTTACCACCAGAATGCAGGGTTGTTAAAATAACCTCTAATGCGGATTTGCCAGGGTACTTTGGATGTTCGTCCACAGGAATTCCACGGCCGTCGTCTGTTATCTCAATCGTTTTGGAATCAATCAGATTTACAGTTATTTTCTTGGCAAAACCAGCCACCGCTTCGTCAATGGAATTGTCCATGATTTCAATTGGCAAATGGTGCCACGCCTTTTCATCTGTGCCACCAATATACATGCCAGGACGCAGGCGAACCGGTTCCAGCCCTTCGAGAACTTGTATATCTGATGCATCGTATGTGTTCATGTTTTTCTCTGTCATAGTGATATTATTATTAGAACATTTTTAATTTTTTCGCAAGCCCAAAGAATTTAAGCTTATTTATATTTCAGGGCTTGATTTTTTTGTTGGCTGTCTTATATATTCTGTATCAATAAAAAGTACCATGGAATTACAAAATGAATAAAAATCCGTATGAAGTCTTGGGCGTTGCGCGCGATGCGTCTGATGCAGATATTAAAAAAGCTTATCATAAGCTGGTGATGAAATATCATCCAGACAGAAATCCTGATAACAAAGATGCCGAAGAAAAATTCAAGGAAGTAAATAATGCCTTTGATATTCTAAAAGACCCGCAAAAACGTGCGGCGTATGACCGATTTGGTGATGCGGCCTTTGCTGGCGGTAATGCGTCTGGGGCAGGGTTCGGCGGTAATCCATTTGGAAACGGTGCGTTCCACTTTGATATGGGTGGTGGTGCCGGTATGGAAGATATTTTAAGAGAGGCCATGCGTGGCTTTGGATTCGGTGGCGGTTTCGGTGGCCCACAACGTGGCGCACCACAGCGTGGCGGACGTGATTTGCTGGACGAAGTCGTTATTGATTTAAAGGATGCGTATTTTGGTAAAACACATACTGTTAAATTTTCCAGTAATGTAACATGTGAAAAATGTCATGGAAATGGAACAGATAATGGTGAACCTGCACCAGTTTGTTCGCGCTGTGGTGGCAGTGGTTTTGTGCAAACACGCCAAGGCTTCTTTGTAACCGAATCGCCATGTCCAGAATGTAATGGTCTGGGGCGCAAGATAAGTAAAAAATGTTCTGAATGTGATGGAACTGGGACGCAACATAAACAACGCACGCTGGAAGTAAAAATCCCGGCCGGTGTCGAAGATGGTACCAGACTGCGTCTGGCTGGTCAGGGCGAAGCAGGCCCAAATGGTGGCCCGTCTGGTGATTTTTATTTGGATATACGTGTGCGTCCTGATAAGCGATTCGAACGCGTGGGTAATGATTTAGTTATGCGTGTTGATGTGCCATTTACAACGTTGGCGTTGGGTGGCGAAATAGATATCGAAACAATTGATGATAAAAAACTGGCGGTCAAAGTGCCTGCGGGTACACAGGTTGGTGAAAAACTGCGTGTGCGTGGGCATGGTATGCCAAATCCACGTCGCAGTGGTGTATTTGGTGATTTGTATGTTGATATCGCAATAAAAATCCCAACAAAATTATCTGACAAGCAAAAGAAATTATTGTCTGAATTTGCAAGTGCAAAATCAGATAAAAAAAGTTGGTTTTAAGTATTAAAAAAAATAAATATAAAACCGCCGTATGCGGCGGTTTTATTACGTATAGGTGTTTTTTTATTTTATCTTTTTCATGTGACCAATAAATGTGATTGTGTATTGCGTTGCAGACCAAACAGATGCAACCAATGATAACCACAAACCCCATATGCCAATCTGTGGCAAAACATAAATCAAGTACATTATAAAACGACTGTCTGTTTCTGGTGTGATTATTGTGCCAACAGCAAATATCAATAAAAATGCAACAATAGAAATCATTTGTAATGTTGTCTTGATTTTGCCCATGGAAAAGCGTGCCTTTGGAACAGGCATTTCTATTTTCTGGGTTCCCAAGAATTCGCGCAATCCAGAAATGTATAATTCACGACAAATCATAATAATAACAGGAACAATAACAAACCATACTGGCATCATGATTGCCAACATAATAAATGTGTTTACAACCAGTAATTTATCGCCGATATGATCCAAGACGCCACCAATCTTGGTGCATACATTGTATTTGCGTGCCAAGAATCCGTCAAACCAATCTGACATTGCGCCCAGCGTAAATAATATAAATGTGGTCCAATACATATTAAACAATAGTGTTGGAATTATCGCAAATGCAGTCGCAATGCGAAACGATGACAAGAAATTTACAAAGAACTTCATATGTTTTCTCCTTTTTTGTTTCTGGTATGTATTATATCACTTCTGTATGAAAATGGGCATATATTTTTTCTGCTGCATTTTTACCAAGACCGGAAACCTTTTTTAGTGCATTTATATCTGCATCCATAATCGCGCGAACGGATCCAAAGTGTTGCAATAGTGCACGCTTTCTGGTTGGGCCAATACTGTCTATTTCATCCAGTACAGATGCTGTCATTTGTTTTGCGCGTGTGTTGCGATGATATGTAATTACGAATCGGTGCGCTTCGTCGCGTACTGCGCGTAACATTAAAAATAACGGACTGTCTTTTGGCATATCAAAGTATTCATGTCCATCTGGCATAATAAAGTGTTCATCGCCATCGCGAACAACACCCTTGGTAACCCCAATAACAGGTATTCCGTTGGCGCGTCTATTTGCGATATTCCATTGTGCAGGGCCACCGTCAACAATGATTAAATCAAGTTTTGGACCACGACTGACAGCACGGTCAATAAATTCTGACATCATTGCGATATCGTTTCCTGCGCGTGTTTTGTCATGCAGTTTAAAGTGTCTGTAACCTGATTTTTCAAATCCGTTATGTCCGAACGTTATCATTGCGCCAACTGGGTTTTTCCCGAATAAATGAGAGTTATCAAATACGCCCACAAGGTTGATTTTTAAGCCCAGCCATTTTTCTAGATCTGATACAGTTTTGTTCCAATCTAAACTTGGTGTATACGACGGATTGTGTCGTATACCGCGTGTGGCAGTGTGTGTTAATGCGGCGATTTTGTCACGTGTAATTGCCGCAGATTCATAATCCATATTTGCAGAAAATTCTTGCATCTGTTGTGTTAATTTTGCAATTATTGGTGTGCTGTCACCAGTCAGAATTTTTCGTGCTGTACGTACGTTTTCTGCGTATTTTTGGTTGTCAGGATAACAGCATGGTGCGCAACATCGCCCGATTTGGTATAGTAGACATGGACGAGATCTGTTGTTCATTTGTACGTCAGTACATGTGCGCAATTGGCAAACTTTTTGAATTATTTTTATTGTGTCATTCAATGCAGATACAGATGGGTATGGACCATATACATCGCGACGTTGTGAGAGTTTACCACGGAATTTTAGCAGACGTGGAAATTTACTGTTGGTCAGTGCCAACATCGGATACATTTTGCCATCTGTCAGCATAATATTGTATTTTGGCTTTTGTGTTTTTATCAGTTCTTGTTCGCGTATAAGCGCATCTGATTCGGTCGGTACTGTTTCCCAGTCAACACGTGTAACAAGTGTTCGCATAACCTGTTTGTGTAATTCTAGTTTTTGTATGTCTGTGTATTGGTGCAGGCGGTTGTACAGATTTTTTGCCTTGCCCACGTACAGTAAGTTGCCGTCTGCGTCGTACATCTTGTAGACGCCTGGGGCGGCGGGTGCGTTTTCGATTAAATCAGAAAATTGAATATTCATAAGTTTTATGATAGAATATAAAAGTATAAATAGCAAATAAGAGGTTTTTCAATGAATCAAGAATCTGGACGTTCAATGATTGAAATGTTGGGTGTGTTGGCAATTATGGGTGTAATTACTGTTGGTGCAATCGGTATGATTTCAACAGCAATGCGTACACAAAAGTTGACCGCCGTAAATGACGAAGTTGTACAAATGGTTACAATGGTTCGCAATATTCATGCAGAATATGATGATTTTTCAAATATGAACGGCAGTACGATTTTTAGCGTTATTGGTATGAGTGATAAAAATCCATATGGTGGTTCTTATTTGTTGTCTGTTGACCCATCTAATGCACGTCAGTTTGTTGTGACAATTGACGGATTGGGACAATCTGAATGCAAATCACTGGTTGCCAAGGCGTGGTCCGATTCGGTTGGATATAAATTGTCTGATGGTAAGCAGGGTGGTGCGACAGGTTCATGTAATGCAGAAAATGGTAAAAACAGTGTTCAAATCGTCTTTGGTGAATAGTATAGAAAAGGCGTCTGTATGGCGGATTTTATAGAAATTTCAAAAGTAGAAGATGGAACACGGCTGTTACGTTGGTTTTTGCGACAGTTCCCGTCTATGCCACAACGTGAATTTTATAAGTTGTGTCGTGGTGGGCAAATTCGTGTGAATTCAAAACGTGTCAAAGGTCAGGAAATCCTGCGTACAGGTGATGCAGTCCGCGTGCCGCCAACTGTTATGTCTTATGCAGTTGCGCGTATAAAAAAGACAGAAACAGGAAATCAATTTTCATTGGAAGATTTAGAAAAGTTGCGTCAGTGTATCATTCATAATGATGATGATATTGTTGTCTTTAATAAACCGGCTGGTTTGGCGGTGCAGGGCGGAACGGGTATACGAAAATCTGTTGATAAAATGGCGGCTGCATTGTTCCCGTATGACAAGGTATCCTTGGTTCATCGTTTGGATAAAGAAACAAGTGGTGTGTTGGTCGTTGCCAAAAATCAACGTGCCGCGCAATTCCTGGCAGATGCGTTTCAGAATAAAAAAGCGCACAAAGAATACTTGGCGCTGTTAAATGGTAATGTAAATCCAAAAACAGGCACGATTGATAACTTTATGTTAAAGGGTCAGGTTTTTGATGCGCCAACGCGTTTGAATAATGGCACGGGTCCACGTCCACAACGCGCAATAACCGATTACAAGGTGTTATCAAATGCAACTTCAACATTGTCTTGGGTGCAATTTTCACCGAAAACAGGCCGTACGCATCAATTGCGATTACACAGTGCGTTTTCATTAAATGCGCCGATTGTTGGCGATGATTTATATGGCAGACGTCAAAATGTAGATAGTGTTTTGCAGTCTATGTTGGCAACAAATAATTTGTTTTTGTTTGCATATAAAATTACTTTTCAGCACCCAAGTTCTGGGCGTATGATGACATTACGTGCAACGGTGCCAGATTTTATGTTGCCAATAATGAAATTTTTAGAATTTAAAATGCCATGATTGTACGCAGAAATCCATTTTTCCCGATTCTAAGAATGATTGCCTTAATTGTCGCAGGTTTGGTTGTGGCTTTGGTGGTGGCATTAAGTCAGGTAAATTTAGATACTTTGCGCAGCAGTATCGTTTCTGTATTGCAAGACGCAACAGGAATGCCTGTTCAGGTTGATGGAGATGTGTCTTGGAAATTGTCGTTGCGACCAAGGATAGAGTTAAATGATGTTCATATTGCAAATGCGGATTGGGCAAAAAATAAATATGCATACAGCGCAGATAAAATAGATGTGCGATTGAATTTAATATCTTTGTTTCGTGACAGGCCTACGATTCAAAATGTTAAATTGTATGATGTAAAGGTTAATATAGAAAAAAATGAAAACGGTCAATATTCTGTGCCTAATTTAAAAAATACAAATCCTGATGGCGCAGGAAAAAAATCGCCTGATAAATATCCAATAAAAGTTTCTGGATTGGGCGGTGTTGAAATCAAAAAATTAAAAGCAGATGTGTTGGGTAAAAAGTATAATCTTGCTGGTTTGAATGTGCGTTTGTTACACAAAGATGATAAACGTGAATATTCGGGTTGGGTAAAGTTTGATAAAGATGTATCTTCTTTTATCATTTCTATGTCTGAATATAATGCCGAACGCAAGATTTATCCTGTGCAAATTGCAATATCAACAGGTGGCGAAGCGTTGATTGGAAATGTTGCGCTGGAAGGTACCAGTAAGCTGCCAATAGATTTTATTATCAAGGGTGATTTGCCAAATGTTTCAAATATTGGAAGGTTCTTTGGAACAAAAATATCCAAGATAGATAATGTAAAAGTAAATTTGGCGGGTGGTTTGGACAGAAAAAAATTAACTGTACGTAAATCGTCTGTAAATATAAATGGTACAGAATTTACAGTATCTGGTGTCTATGATTGGGGTAAAAGTATTCCTGTGATAGATGCTTATGTTTATTCGCATAAATTTGATTTAACAACAATGTTTCCAAGTAATGGTCTAAGAAAGCATGTTCGGCCGAATCGTGAACTGAATGTATTTAAAGATATTCCGTTGTTTGGTAAATTATTCTGGAACAGGTCTGTTGATGTAAATATAGAATTTGATGACTTTGTTATGTATCGCGATTTAAATATTCAAAATCTGGATTTAGTATTAAAAGCGCGTGATAATAATGTCAGGGTTGATTCTGAACTGTCTATGGCAGAAGGAAATGTTGTTTTCGCAATTGATGGCAGTGTTAGTGACAATGGTGTTTTGACAGCTGATGTTGGTTTCTTGGGAAAAAATATTTATATTGGTGATATTTTAAAAGAAATAAACAAGTCTGATTTTATATCTGAATTGCCGGTAAATATTGATTTATATGTCAAAACGCATGGTAAAAATTTATCCGAAGTTATGCAGAATTTGACGGGGCCTGTGAATGTTTATTCTGTTGGTTCTGGGTATGCACATTCTGAATTGGTTTCGTATATGTATGGGGCTGATTTTTTGACGACATTGCGACACAGTATTCAAGACTTGTTTAATTCTGAAAAAAAGTACAATCAAATCAAGATTTCTTGTTTGGCATTAAATGCAAAATTACGTGATGGTGTTTTTGAAACGCAAAATGGCTTTGCAATTGAAACAAATGCGATAAATGTTCGTTTGGCAGGCAGCTTGGATTTAGGTGGTGAAAAAATGAATTTGTCTTTAACAACTGTTCCTGTGCGTGGGTTAAAGCTGTCATTGACGGGAAAAGTTGTGAATTCCATAGCGCTGACAGGTAATTTGGCAGAACCTGATATTAAAATAAGTGGTGCGGCTGTTGCAGGCAAGGTTGCATCGGCAACGGGTATTGGTTTGTTGCTTGCGCCGCTAACAGGTGGTTTAAGTTTGGTTGCAGGTGCAGGGCTTGGACTGGTTGCAGGCGATTTGTTGGAAAATTGGTTGGCAGACAGTCATCCGTGTGAAACGGCGTTGGAACGCGGTGCGCCGCTGTATCGCGATGATCCAGAATGGCTGGGGATGCCCGTATCTGAATTGGCGGATGCGGTAATTCATAAAAATATAGTTGTTTTTGAATAAAATGTAATATCTGACATTTTTACGTTCTTTTGGTCTTGCACCGAATCGGTGTTTTTTGATACACTAAACACAACGAGTGTAGGAAACCACACATATAAGTAAAAGGAAACAGGAGCGTATAATGGAATTTTCAGTATTTCGTCAGGTTTTGATACGTGCGCTGGGACATATGCAGTCTATTGTTGAAAAGCGCGCAACACTGCCGATATTGATGAATGTAAAATTAGAAGTTGCAGATGATTTAATCTTGTCCGCAACAAATGTTGATTTAGAATTGGTTGAACATGTGGCTGCAGATATCACATTGGGTGGTAAGACAACTGTTCCTGTACAGATGTTGTATGACATTGTTCGTAAATTGCCAGATGATGCAGAAATTTCTTTTAAACAATCTGGCGATCAGTTGGTTGTGTCCAGTGGTCGTGCGGTATTTCGCTTGCCAACATTGCCTGCGGAAAATTTCCCAGCAATGGCGGGCAGTAATTTGACCACTAAATTCCAAATGACAACAGGTGATTTGGCACATCTGATAAATCAGACAAAATTCGCAATCCCAACAGACGATGTTCGTTATCATTTGGGCGGTATTTATTTCCATATTTCTGATGACAGCGGGGATGCAAAATTGACTGCGGTTGCAACAGACGCACAACGTATGGCGTTGTGTGCGATGCCTGCGCCTGCGGGTAGTGCAGAAATGCCATCTGTTATTTTGCCTCGTCGTGTAATTGGCGAATTGTCAAAATTGTTGGAAGATGCCAATGTTGATGATGTTACTGTTGAATTGTCTGATACCAAGGCACGCTTTACTGTTGGTTCAGCGATTCTGACAAGCAAATTGGTTGATGCGCAGTATCCAAACTATCGCGTTGTTATTCCAAAGGGAAATGACAAGATTGCAATCTTGGACAGAAAACAGTTTATCAATGCGGTTGACTTGGTTTCTGTTGCCAGTGTTGATAAAACAAAATCTGTTCAATTGACATTCAGTATGAATAAACTGGTTATCAATGCGTCCAGTCCAGATGCAGGTACTGCAACCCAGGAATTAGATATTGAATATAATGGTGACGCATCGTTTACTGTTGTATTTAATGTAAAGTTCTTGTTGGATGTTGCTGGTCAGGTTCAGGGTGAAAAATTCCAGATGGAAATGCAAGACCCATTGGCACCAACAAAAATAAATTCTACGGACAAAGATACAGACGCGTTATATGTATTAATGCCGATGAGAATGTAAAACAAAAAATAAAAACCGTCAAACGACGGTTTTTATTTTGGCAATAAATTGCAAATTTAAATTTTTATGGTACCCTAATGACTACAAACAAAAGAGGAAAATATGATACTTGATGAAATAGCCCCAGGTTCAATGCCACCAAAAAAAATGAATGCGATTATAGAGGTGGCCGAAGGTGGATATGTTAAATATGAAATTAACAAAGAAACTGGTTTGTTAAAGGCAGACAGGATTTTACATACGCCAATGGCATATCCTGCGAATTATGGTTATTTCCCAGGTACATTGGGTGATGATGGCGACCCATTGGATTGTGTGGTTGTTTGTAATGCGCCACTGCGCCCAGGTATTTTGATTGAGGTTCGTCCAATTGGTGCCTTGCTGATGGAAGATCAGGCCGGTGGCGATGAAAAAATTATTTGTGTTCCACGCGACAAGGTTGATCCATTCTATACTGATACAGAATTTGTTGAACAGTTGCCTGCAATTCTGCGTTCCAAGATAAAATATTTCTTTCAGCATTACAAAGACTTGCAGCCACATGCCTGGTCCAAGGTTATTGGCTGGGCAGACAGGGAAACGGCAGATAAATTGATTATGGACAGTATTGACAGATATTGGGCAAATAAACGAAAAGCGCAATAAAAAGTGCTTGCGTTGAATTTGTTCGTTCGTATAATCAAACAGTTAAATTATAAACCAAGGGGTATTTATTATGGCATCTTATATCGCAAATGATATGCGTGTGGGTTGGGTGATTTCACATAACGGAAAACGTTATTCTGTTACATCGATTACCAAGGTTAAACCAGGCAAGGGTGGTGCATTTGTTCAGGCAGACCTGCGTGATATTGATTCTGGTAACAAAGGTGGCGACCGCTGGCGCGCAGAAGACAAGGTTGAAAAACTGATGGTCGAAGATTTTGATTGTCAGTATCTGTATGCGGACGGCACAGATGCGTTCTTTATGAATTTGTCTGATTATGAACAGTTTACAATGCCTGTTGATTCATTGGGTGAATCTATGAAATTCTTGGCGCCAGAAATGATTGTAAAGGCAAACTTTGTCGAAGGTCAGCCAGTATCGATTTCATTGCCAAAAACAGTAATTGCAATCGTTGAAGAAACAGAACCTGCCTTAAAGGGTCAAACTGTATCATCCAGTGGTGGCAAACCTGCGATTTTGGACAACGGCGTTCGTGTTCAAGTTCCATTATTTATCGAACAAGGCGAAAAGATTGTGGTAAATACTGAAACCCTAGAATACGTCGAACGGGCAAAATAAAATCTAATGGCATATCTAAAGCGGGTTGGCAATGGCTCATGTAACTTTTGTACACTACGCCATTTCCAACTCGTTTATCTATACCATTATCTTTTATTTTTTACGCTAATCACGGACAGGGGATGGCTCTTATAACTTTTGTACACTACGATTCCCGATTTGTTTTTATCTAAATCATTCTAATTTATTTTGCTTGTTTGTTGTCGGCTAATTTATTGTCAGAACCCATAATGCTTTTTATTTCATCAATGCATGTTTGGGTTACGGAAATTTGTGCCTCTCTTAAATAATCGCGTGGGTTAAAGTTGTTTGGATTTTGTGCCAATGACTTGCGAATACCGGCAGTGAACGCCAAACGCAGGTCGCTGTCCACATTGATTTTACATATATTTAATTTTGTTGCGCGACGCAGTTGTATTTCGTCGATACCCAGTGCGTTTGATATTTTTCCGCCAAATTCATTTATTGTGCTAATCAATTTTTGTGGGATGTTTGAAGCACCGTGTAATACCAATGGAAATCCAGGCAGGCGGGTTGCAATATCTGCCAAGATGTCAAATCGTAATTCTTCGGTTGTGGCTTTGCGTTTATAGGCGCCGTGGCTGGTTCCGATGGCGACGGCCAATGAATCGATATTTGTTTCGGTCACAAATTTTTCAACGTCTGCTGGGTTTGTGTATCCGATTGTGCCGAATGTGTTTTCGTCTTCGATTCCGCCCAGGGTTCCCAGTTCTGCCTCTACCGAAACATTGTGTTTGTGGGCAAGTTCTGCGACATTTTTGGAAATTTTTATATTTTCATCAAAAGGCATTTTGCTGGCGTCAATCATAACTGATGAAAATCCGATTTCGATTGCAGTCTTGCATATTTCGATATTTGAACCGTGGTCCAGATGCAGGGCGATTTGTTCGTGTGGCTGAATGTTTGCGCCGCGTATCATGCCAATCAGCATATCTGGTCCCATGTATTTTAATGCAGATTCTGATACCGCCAGAATTACAGGACTGTGTGTTTCGCGTGCGGCATTTAGTATTGCGTTTAATGTTTCCATATTATAAAAGTTAAATGCGGGTATGGCGTATCCACCAGTAATTGCATCGTGAAACATTTTATTTGTGTTTACCAATCCCAGTTCTGTATATTTCATTAGAATTTCCTTTTTAAACAATTATAACATATTTTGTATATTTTTGTGTCAGTTTTTTATTGGGTTTTCTTGACAATCGGTCAAAATTTGCAACAATTGTTACGAATCGGGGGCCGGACAGAGAAAACGGTAATTTTACAAAGGGTAGAAAAATGAAAAAAACTTTGTTTGTATTATTCGGTTTGGTTGTTTTGGCCGGCTGTTCTTCTTATGATTATTACAAGGGTGACGTTCGTTATGTTCAAGATGGCGAAGATTGTATCTTTACATCAACAGAGGCAGGTCGTCGTTATTCAAGTGATATCAGCGAATTAGACACAGATAAAGAAATTGTTTATCGCAACACAATGTGCCGTGATTTGTACTTGAACGACGTTGCAGGACAAATTCAACGCACAGAACGTCAGGTTTTGACAACTGTTGCGCCAAAGGCAGTGGTTAAATCAGATTGTGGTTGCTGTCAAAAAAAGACAACAAAAAAATATGTTTTTGTAAAATAAAAATATCCCGCCAATTGGCGGGTTTTTTATTTGAATCGTTTGTGTTTTTGTGGTAAAATACAAGAAAAGGAAAAGGGGTTTAATATGAAAAAAATTATGAACAAGGCAAATTTTGCAATTATTGGTTTGATGGCATCAATGGCACCTGCGATGGCGGCTGCAAATATTGACGGTGGTTTGTGCAAGTTAGTTACAGAATTGGGGGGCTTGCTGAAAACATTACGTACATTGGCATTTATTGGTGCGGGTTTCTTGATTGCACAATGGGCATGGGAATTTATCGCAAGCCCAGATAAAGTGAAACTGGATACTTTTAAACAAAAAGGCGTTGGTATGTTGGTTGGTTTTGTGCTGTTGTTTGGTATCGGTACAGTAATCAGTTTCTTGATAAGTGTTGCGGGTGATGCAGGTTGTGATTTTTCAACATGGAATGGATAAAAAATCCGGCAATGCCGGATTTTTTTATCTTATATTTTGAATTGAATATTTTTGTATAAATTCTTGTTCTGTGTTTTGCAGTTCTTTTTTTACATTATCGATGTGTGTGGTTTTTATGTCTTGTTCTGGGCGTCTGCCAGTTTTGTTTATCATATCAACGCGTTCGTTAAATAATTCGTTGCACAATATTTCGTTAAATCTGATGTGTGTTTTGTTTGTTCTTTCTTCGTTGTTGAATAATATAAATGCGCGGTACAGTGCCGCGATGCGTGCGTGTAATGTATGTCTGCCCATATAATTTGCGATTGGATCATTTTTTTTGTGTGGTATATGGTATGTTTCTTTGATTTCGTCGCTTGTCATGCCGTTGAATAGTGCGATTGAAGTAGAGGTGTAAAATTCTTTGTATCCAGCGTGCAGGCTGGCCAAGATTTTGTGTAACTTTTTTTCTGCGTCGGCTAAATCTTGGCGTGGGCCAATGCGGGCAAATTCAGATGCTGTGTCGTAAAGTGTATTGTAATCAATGTTGTTTGCAATTACAGGACTTAAGAAATAGGTTTGTGCAAACACATTGTTGCGACTGTGTTTTAAAAGTGACCAGCATGCATAACGCGACAGTTTTAAATCGGTGGCATCTTTGTGTGTACGATAACCCAACTTGAATTCGTGGTGGATTTTATCATAATGTTGCAGTTTAAAAGCGGGGGTATCGCAATCGTCCGGCAGTATCAGTTTTTCGCGTACGATGTCTTCCATACTTTTGTTTGTTGGAAATACTTGTCTTTTGTTTGTTGGAGATGCTTGTTCGTCAAAAATATTGTGCAAGTCGGAATACAGCCAATATTCGTGTGTCAGATTGGTTGGTGTTTCTTGAAATAAACTGAGTTGTTGCCAGCGCGTGTCATGATGCCTTGTTTGGTTTAATTCGTGAAATATGTCTTTTGGGCTCATGATGCGTATCCTTTCTTTGTGTGGGGATTGCTTATTTTTTGTCTTCGATATTTGCCAGCGAGAATAATACAGATGATATTAGTGATTGATATGGAACATGCTGAGCGTCAGCCAGTTCTTTTATCTTGTCCAAAACAGGGCGGGGGATGCGCATATTGATTACGCAGTCAGACTTGTTAAATGCCTTGTATGCGGCATATTCACGCAGCAATGATTCGATGTTCATTACAAATAATTGTTGCATAACATTTGGCATTACAAACTCCTATACTTTATACAATACCGCAGTCTTTACAAGGAACTATACCATTGTATTTACAATTGTCAATACAAATATATTTACAGTTGTAATGGCGGTTGTGTTGCTGTTTGTGTTGATGGTTGTGTGGCTTGCAATTTGAAATTTATCTGTTTAAAATTGCATAAGAATAAACAAGGAAAGGTTTTATAATGCTTAGAAAATTGTTGTCTTTGGTCATTGCGTGTGCGCTGTTTGTATTGCCTGCACATGCGGTGTTAAAGGTTGATATTGTTGCTGGTGGTACATCGCCAATCAGTGTGGCTGTATTAAAATTTGAAACCACAGACGGTGTTAAGACATCTGATGCCGCCATGATACGCGAAGTGGTCGAAGCGGATTTAAAACGCACAGGTTTGTTTCATATTGTATCGCATGACGCGTTGCCAGAATATGTCAAGATGGGCGATATGCCAAACTTTAAATCTTGGCAGGCGGTAAAAGCACAGGTCTTGGTTCAGGCAAAATTGTCTGCGCAATCCAAGAATGATTATAAGCTGGAATTCTTTGTTTGGGATGTTAATGGTAAAGAGCAGATAGAAGCACAGTCCCTGGTCGCATCGCGTAAGTCTGCACGTCGTTTGGCACATATTATGGCAGATGCGATTTATGAACGGCTAACGGGCGAAGTCGGTTATTTTGATACCCAGATTGTGTTTATTGCAGAAACAGGTCCAATTGGTAATCGGGTTAAACGTATGGCGATTATGGATCAAGACGGTTATGGTATGCGTTATATGTCTGACAAAGACAGCTTTGTTATGTCGCCACACTTTTCGCCAAATATGGGAACGATTGTATTCTTGTCTTATTATAATGATGACCCCAGTGTTTGGACATTGGATTTAGAAACCGGTGAGCAAAGAAAGCTGGGGCAGTTTGGTGGTATGAACTTTGCACCACGTTTTTCGCCAGATGGTACAAAAATCGCATTGTCTTTGGTAAAAAATGGCATAACACATATATATGAATACGATATTGAAACGCAAAAATTGCGCCAGTTGACATTTGGAAACTCTATTAATACCAGTCCGTCTTATTCCCCAGACGGCAAAAAAATGGCGTTTAATTCTGACAGAACAGGGCGCCAGCAAATCCATGTTCTGGATTTGGAAACTGGCGAAGAAAAACGTATTACATATGGAAACGGCAAATATGCCACCCCGGCATGGAGTCCTGATGGTCAATTTATCGCATTTACAAAAATGGCAGACGATACTTTCTATATCGGTATTATGAATCCACAGGGCAGGAATGAAAAAATCTTGGCCGGTGGCTGGTTTATGGAGGCACCATCGTGGGCGCCCGGATCACGTCGCTTGGTTTATTATGAAACAGAACGTCATTCAGATGATATTGAGCGTATCAGTCATATTCGCAGTATTGATATTACCGGTCAAAATCTTTATGACATTGAATTAGATGGTGATATAAACGGGTTGGAACCGACATGGTCGCCACGATTGCCGTAAATATATGAAAATATTTAAAATAAAAAAGGCACAGGAATTGTGTCTTTTTTTAATCTCTTATTTTTGATACAATCATTATATAAGAAAAAAAGGAAAAATCAAGCACAAAAAATTTAATTTCGTCAATTTTTTGTATTGAAATAAGTTATTGAAATCAGTATATATTGCCATGTAACAATAAAATAGGGGGTCTTATGTTCAGAAAAGTACATAAAAAGCAAAATAATGGTGTGTTAGATTCGTATAACTTTCCAAAAACGTTGTTCGGGTTTTATTGGCTGGTGATAAAAAAGTTCCCGTGGTTCTTTGGTACTTTGTTTGTATGTGGAACGCTAACCCATGTTCTGCAAATGGTTTTTGGACCATTGACGTCTAAATGGATGATAGAAATATTTGAAAGTACTGCTAATACAAATTGGAATCATGTCATTGGTGTATTTGTGTTGTTGGCAGGTATGTATTTCTTTAACGTGTTGTTGAATTTTATTTCGTCTTTTGTGCGTGGCAGCTATCAGCAATATGTAAATAGATACAAGTTATATGTATTGTATAAACGTGTTTATGACAATGATATTTCGTTCTTTGTTGATAATCCTGGTGGACAAATCGCATCACTTGTTACCCAGGTATCAATGCGTTTGAATTTCTTGGCCGAAGAATTCTGGGTGTCAATGGTTGGAACGATTATCGGTTTTATGCTTGTTGTTGGTGCAATGTTCACAATGAATGTTTGGTTTGTGGTGATTCTAGGGCTGTATGGCGCAATCAAGGTTGCTTGGGAATGGTTTATGAATAAAAAATTGAAAGTCAACAATGAACAGTTGATGGATGAAAGTGCCAAGTATTCTGGTATGCGCAGCGATAGTATAAACAATGCGTTAAGTGTTAAATATTTTGCAAATACAGAATATGAAAATCGTTATATCTATAATGGACGAAGTAACATGATAAAACTGAGTCAATATAATCATTTTTTAGACAGATGCCAATGGATGCCAACGACCATATTGTGGAATGTTGTGCGATTAGGTATGTTGGTATTGTGTTTCTTGTTTATCAAGGACGGTGTATTGGTGATATCTGATGCTGTGTTTGTTATGTCGTCGGCATTGGTTATCAACAATTCGTTTGATAAATTAAATGGATTGATGCGCAGATATTCAGTTCAGCGGGCAACGGCACAAAAGGCATATGATATTGTTATTGCAGATAAATTGGTCACAGATAAAAATAGTGCCAAAAAACTGAAAATAAAAGATGCACAAATTGTCTTTGATGGGGTAGATTTCGGTTATGGTGACAAGGCCGTGTTGAAAAAGTTTAATCTGAATATTGAAAATGGTGAAAAGGTCGGTATTGTCGGATTGTCTGGGGCAGGTAAAACAACATTGGTAAACCTGTTGTTGCGTATGTATGACGTAGATGGCGGGGCAATAAAAATAAATGGTATTGATATTCGTGATGTAACCCAGGATTCTTTGCGAAAAAATATATCGTTTGTTCCCCAGGAATCGACACTGTTTAATCGCAGTATTTTGGAAAATATTCGATATGCACGTCCAGGTGCATCAAAGGCAGATGTTATTCGGGCTGCAAAGAAAGCCAATATTCACGAATTTATTATGTCCCAGCCCAATGGGTATAATACATTGGTTGGTAATAACGGTATTAAATTATCTGGTGGCCAGCGTCAACGTGTATCAATTGCGCGCGCGTTGTTGAAAGATGCGCCAATATTGATGCTGGACGAGGCGACGTCTGCGCTGGATTCTGAAAACGAAATGCTGATTCAGAAATCGTTGCAACATGCAATGCGTGGTAAAACAGCGCTGGTTATTGCGCATCGATTGTCAACATTGCGAAATATGGACAGGATAGTCGTTATTAAAAATGGCAAAATTGTTGAAAGTGGTTCGCATAAACAACTGTTGCGTTCAGATGGCGCGTATCGTAAACTGTGGTATATGCAAACAGGGGGCGGTATTGGTGAATAAAATCTTGGGTGCGATATTTGGTGTGTCGTTGTCATATTCTGCGATGGCGGTGCCGGCGGTGGTGGATTATGTCTTGGACGGTGATACATTTGCCGCAGGGGTCAAAATTGATGACGATATTACAATTACTGTTCGTGTGCGCGTGATAAATATTGATACGCCAGAATTAAGTGGTGCGTGCCCGCGTGAGGTTGCCATGGCAGAATCTGCCAAAGATTTTGTCACTGATTTGTTGCCGGTTGGCGCGGTTGTTGAATTGCAAAATATCAAAGACGATAAATATCTGGGGCGAATTGATGCAAATGTCATATTGCCAGATGGTCGTGACTTGGGTAATGTTTTGATAAAACAAAAACTGGCACGCCCATATAATGGTGGTCGGCGTCTTGGATGGTGTGATTAAAAAAAAAATCCCCATTTGGGGATTTTTTTATGCGCTGTGACGGTTGATTGCGTCACTAATTTCATCCAGTGATGCGTTGCATGGCAATAATGGTTCAAACCAAACGTTTGCAGTCCCAGAATGCATACGACCGTGTTTTGGCCAATACAGGCCTGCGTCTGTGCCAACTGGTAAAATTGGTAATTTTAATGTGTGTGCCAGTAATAACAGACCGCGTTTTAATGGAATTTTTTGCCCAGGCTTTGCACGCGTGCCTTCGGGGAATATAACCAATGTATATCCATCCAAGACGCGTTTTTCAACATCTTCTGCCAGTTTTTTCATATTTGTTTTGCCGCGTGCGCGGTTTACACCCAACATTCCACAACGCCAAAATGCCCAGCCGTAAATTGGTATCCACAGTAATTCTCGTTTCATAATAAAGAATGTATTCGGCATGACTTTCGAAATGGCGGCTATTTCTAATATGGACATATGCTTTGCTGCGACAATACATTTGCCGTCAATTCGTTTGTTCCCGTTTGGCAAGTTTGGAATACCGTTTTCTTCGGTTGCAGGATAGTGGACTTTATATTTTATTCCACAAATAAGACGTGCGACCAATAATACACCTGCTGCGTCTGCAAATACGAATTTGCGCGATAGTTTTTTTGATACCAGTCCAATCAGCAACAATGGCGACCATGCGGTAAAATAAAGCCCTAGTACGATTTTAAAAATAACAGTTCTGAACATGTGTTTCTTCCTTTTGTTTAACTTTCTTTGATTCCAAGCATTGTTACGATGTATTTTATATACTCTGTTGTCCATCTTTCAAGTCTTTTTGCAGGTGGCATCCCCATCAATACAGCTGGACAAGATACAATTTCTGTGTCTGGTAATTCTGATTGAACCAAATATTTTGCACGATTTATATGGTCTTCGGTTGTGACAATAACGATTCGGTTCAGGTCTTTTTCATTTACGATTTTTTTTATCGCCAGTGCATTTTGATATGTTGATTTTGAGCGTGATTCAATAATTGCAGGTCTGTTCAGCTTATCAAGGTTTGTTGCGCCAGCACCGATAATATATAAATCGACATTTGGAATTTCGTGAATTTTTTTTATCGCAAAAGGGATTCTGCGTTCGTCGCCAGTCAGTACAAAAACACTGTCGTTATTGTGTATTTCACCACAATGTCTGGGGGCAGTGGACTTAAAATACATGCCGCCAATTACAAAACAGCTAAGTAATAAAAAAGATGGCGTGATTATTCGACGTATCATTGCTTAGCTGTTCTTTAATATATTGATTGTTGTACGGCGTGTAATTTGAATTGCAAAGATAACAATCGCAACAGGTAACATACACAATATCAACCAACCAAATCCAGTCAGTCCAATTGTCGCCATCAGTCCAACACGTGTGCCGTGTGCCACAGATATTATAATCATCAATATTGGTGCCGCGGCAACCAATCCAATAAGGCTGGCAATGGCGCTAATTTTTGCGACGATAAATTGCATTTGTCGTGCGACAAATTTATCAGAAGCGCCAATTTGATTTAGTATTTCTAATTCACGTTTATGCAACATTGCGGTATTTTGCGCGATATAAGAAATACAAAAACCAATCGCCCCCAGCATCAGTATTAAAATAAACCCAGACATCAGTATCATTTGCCAACCGGCTGATGTTGCAGATTTTAATGCGCTGGCATGTGTTAGAAAGCGCGCGTTATCTTTGATTTGTTTACCAAAAGATTCTAAATCCGATTCGGTTTTGAATTTTATTTCCCACATTTTTGGCAGGTATTTTTGTATTGCGTTACCGCCAGAAATCCATGGCGCCATCAAGTCTTGCATTTGTTTGGTTGTGATTTCATTTGCCGATTCGATTTGTGATGTGTTTTGCTTGATTATTTTTTGTACGTTTTCAACGTTTTTCTGGTTTGTAACCTGAACAGTTGCGAACAATTCCCATTGGTTATTCCATTTTGTGACGCCAGTACCAATTGCCAATGCGACGCCCAATGCCAGTATTGATAAAAAAGATAACAGTGACATAATTGCTGTCATAAATCTGGATTGTTCTTTTATCAGTGAAAATACAATTGGTTGTTTCATTGCGCGTTTCCAATATCGTCAAATTGTTTTGAAAGTTCTGTGAAATAAGTTTGTGGTTTTGGCCCTTTCCATACCTTTTTATCCGAATCGGATTGTGGGGCAGGTTGGGCGGATTTTCCGGTAAAACTGACGCGATGGTTTTCAACCTTTATCACAGGGAATTTATAGGTTTCCATCAGTTTTTTATTGTGTGTTGCCAGAATAATCGTAGTGCCAAACATCTTATTCATTTGTATAAACAGTTCCATCAGACGTGATGCGTTTTCATCGTCCAGGTTGCCTGTTGGTTCGTCCGCCAGCAGAATTGCAGGCTGAACAATAATGGCGCGTGCCACAGATACACGTTGCTGTTGTCCGCCAGATAATTCACGTGGATTTGCGTCTGCGTATTTGCCCAGACCAACCCAGTCCAAAACCTTGGCCACCAGTTTTTTTATTTTATCTTCGCCAACACCACGTACGCGCAGTGGTAATGCAACATTGTCAAACACAGACAGGTGTGACAACAGTGAATATTCTTGAAAAACAATCGCCATTTTTTGACGCAGTTCGGTAATTTCATCGCGCGTCAGTTCGCCAGTGTTTTTCCCAAACAGTTTGATTTGTCCGCGTTCTGGTTTGTGTAATTGATATATTAAACGCAGCAGCGTTGTTTTGCCGGCGCCACTTGCGCCCGATAAAAAGTAAAATGCGCCAGCACCGATATTAAAAGAAACATCGGTCAGGATTTCTGGGCTGCCATCATATTTTGCGGCAACGTTTGCAAATGATATGTTTGTCTTTTCTTCCATGATTGGAATATAGTAAAAAATGAATTTGAGTGCAAGTGGTTAGTGAATGATTCTTAAATCGTTGACTGCAAAAAAAAATCCCCAAGTGGGGGATTTTTTTATTTTCTTACAACTGTTGTGGCGTTTCTGTTTTTTGCCCAGACTTTTTCGCCTGTGCCCTTGTAGATTGGGTTTTCCTTGCCATAAGAAATTGTTTTAATACGTTTTGGTTCAATGTCGTTGCGAATTAAAACGTGCGCAGCGTTGCCAGCGCGCAATGCACCCAGTGCCAAATTGTATTCCGTAGAACCGCGTTCGTCACAACGACCCTGAATTGTAATATTTACATCTGGGTTCTTTTTTAAATACAGTGCCTGAGATTTTAAATCATCGCGTGCATCATCAGAAATTTTGGCAGAATCAAACGCAAAGAAAACCTGATCGCCATCAATGTTTGACGGAATGCCAGAACATGCAGCCATTAAAGTAGCCAATGCTAATACAATAATTTTTTTCATAATATGCTTCCTCTCTAAATATGTGTGTATTAAACAACTTTTTTGGCTGTATGTCAATATGTTGTTTTTTTATCGCTTGGAAAGGGGGTAAAAATATGATATAGTTCGTGCATAAAAGGAAAGGATTTATATCATGAAAAAAATAGTTTCTTTGGCCGTATTGGCTGCATTAACAACAACTGTGGCAGACGCTGCCCCAAGTTATATTAAACGTGACGCCCAGGGCGGTTATGATGTGACATATGATTACACTGACAAGGCAAAAAATGGTTGGTATGTTGGTGGTCATGTTGCATTGAATATCGCAAGTTGGGAAAATGAATATGACACAAATGCACCAGAAGCAATTCCGACAGATTCTTATACAGAATTCTTGTTTGGTGGTGATTTGTTCGTTGGTAAAACATTTAAATATTTCTGGCGCGCAGAACTGGAAGGTGGCTTGCTGGGTCAGTTTGAAGATGAAGCGGCAGGTACAACATTTAAAATGACAATCCCATATTTAATGGCAAATGGTTACTATGACTTTGCAAATGGTCTGTATGTTGGTGCAGGTGTTGGTATTGCAATGCCAAAAACAGAATTGACAGGTTTACATTTTAATGGTGGTGACATATCTAAGCAAACAGTTTCGCCAATGGCGGGTATTATGTTGGGCTATGCGTATGAGTTGGATTATAACTTGACACTGGATTTGCGTTATCGTTTGTCTGGTTTAATGGGAAATAAACTGGAACGCACGTTCGAACACAAGAATATGAATACATATGATATCAGCAGCGATGTTGGTTTGATATTGGATAATTCAGTATCGATTGGTATCAGATATAATTTCTAAAAAAGTTAGGAAAAAATAAAAAAGGGCTTTTTTGGTATCAGAAAATATGATATAATGCTACCAAGTGGAGAGAAAATATGAAAAAAGAATTTAAACTTGTATCAGCATCAGTTATTGGATTGGTATGTGCATCATTGATGACACCGTCATTTGCGGTAACGGCTGTACGTTCGTTGGGTGGTGCAGGGACTTATACTGGCACAACATCTGCGGCACAGTCTGCAACGACTGCACGTGCAGGTTCTGTTCGTGTTGGCGGTTCTACACGTACATCTGCGACAAGTTCTGCGGCATTACGCACACCATCGACACGTTCTGCAACAGCGCCACGTTTGTCAATTGGTAAATACTTGTCTACAAACAGCTCGTTGGGTACGGGTGGTAAAGTAGAATTGTCAAATACTGTAAATTCCAGTGTAAACGAATTGAATACTAAATACGATGAATTGGAACAGACTGTTAAGAATTTTGATATTGATGGTCTAAGGGCAGAAGTAGATGCGTTGACAGATGCAGAAATAGCATTGTCGTATGATGAATCCAAGGGTGTTTTAACTATTGAACATGCAGGTCATACGGATACAGTTTCAATCTTTAACAGGGAAGAAGCAGATCAAATTATTAATGACTTGATTGCTAGTGAAGTTTCCAAGGTTCAGGAAGAAATTGCAGCAGTGAAAAAGCAGATTGGCGATCTTGATATTCCAGAATTCGAAGAGTACGAAAATGGAACTATGATTGAAATTACAACAGACGAACAAGGTAAGAAATCTGTTAATGCAAATGTTATCGTTGGTGCGTTAACTGAAAAATTGGAAGCTGATAAATTAGTAACCGCAAATCAGACTATTGATTATGTAACAGGTTATGCAATTCCAAAACCTGGCGCAGGTCAGTGTGTTACAGACTCCAGTACATGTGTTCTGTCTGTGAATAATAATGGCGAATTGTATTGGTTGGAATTGGTTGATGCAGAACCAGCACCAGATGGCGAATAAAAATAAAACAACAAAACGAAACAACAAAAACAACAAAACGAAAGAAAGGAAAAAACAATGAAAAAATTAACAGCAGGCATTTTTGCCACTATCTTGGGCGTAACAGCAATGGGCGCAGCAGACGCGGCCGTTACATCAAAAGGCTACGTTGACGCAGCAGTCGGCGCAGTTGCACAATCTGTTACAGATTTGGGTACAAATGTTGCAAGAGATTATGCAACAAAACAAGCATTGGAAACTGCAGAAGATACATTGCAGCAGAATATTAATGCAGTTGCAGAAGTTGCAAATGCAGCGGCACCACAGGTTACAACATATACCAAAGAGGAAGTTGATGCAAAGATTGCAGGTGTTGACGGTGCAACAGCAATTGCGGGTTTGCAGAATCAAATTGATGCAATTAATTTAGAACAGACAACTCAAAACACAAATATTACTAATTTGCAAAACAACAAAGCAAATTCTGCAGATGTTTATACAAAGACAGAAGCAGATGCGGCATTTGCAACAGCAGCACAAGGTGCTACAGCTGATGCAACTGCAGCAACAGTTGCTACTTATGGCGATATCGTAACACATGATGTAGCGGAATTTGCAACAGCAGCACAAGGTGCGTTGGCGGCTACAGCAGTACAACCAGCGGCTATTAATGACATGGCAACAATGACATGGGTTGAAGGCAAAGATTATGCAACAAATACAGCTTTGACAACCGGTTTGTCAGGTAAACAAGCAACTTTGTCTGACACTCAGTTGCAAGCAGTAAATTCTGGTATCACAGCGGACAAGATTTCTGCTATGGATCAAGCAACAGCAGATGTACGAGCGGATGCAAAGCAGGCCTTGGCCGGTGCTGAAAATGCACAGACAGCAGCGAATGCAGCAAACGCAGCATTGAATACTGAAAGCAAGTTGTCTGATGGTCAATATACATTGACAATGAAAGTTGTTGAAGGTGTAACAACATACGGTTGGGAATTGATCGATCGTTATTATGCGGCTGATGATGTAACAGGAAATGGTCAATAATATTTGAAAAAATATTATGAAAATTAAAAAGACTGGGGGACGCCCCGGTCTTTTTTTTGTCTTTATTATTTTCTTGTCCCCCTGTGTGGGGCGGGTCGGGGGCAGGGAAAGAAAAAACTTGTCACTCCTGTGTTTTCTCTTGTCACGCCTATCGCAGGCAGGAGTGGGGCCATACAGTGTGAGTGAAACGAACCAAAAATTAAACATCGTAAAAGTTCGAATAGTGTAAATTTTATAGACCCTATCCCTGTCTACGATAGGCGTGACAAGAGTTTTTAAGTTTTATTCCTTGTACACTCCGCCTTTGCCGGTATGACGGTAAAAGTGGGTGTTGTGGTTAAGAAAAATAAAAAACACAATAATTTGACTGTTGACGTATATATGTGATTTTTGGTATAATTTAAACACGAGAGGAAATAACATGAAAAAAACCGCAGTATTCTGGACTTTTTTTATCGTTTCAATGTCGGTGGCAAATGCTGCACTGACTAGCAAGGGTTATGTTGATACAGGTCTTGGTAAAAAACAAGATGCGTTGGTAAATTCAGATACGATTACTGTTGGGGCTGATAATAAATTGACCGCTGTTACAGCCACCGCTACCAAGGCAGGTGTTGCGACATTGGGTACAATTCCTGTGGGTGAAACTGGTACAACAACTGCAAAAATTTGGGTTGAATAATTCCGATACAGTTTATAAAAAAATCCCCGTTTGGGGATTTTTTTATGGTTTGTTTTATTTAAAACAGACTTATCAATCCAATGCCCAATACGGCAAAGATAATTGCGCCAATTGTCAATGGCCAAAAATATTTGTTCACAATTGCGTTTGCGCGTTCCTGGAAAAAATACAGTAATGTCGCAATTATCGCAAAGCGACCTGTGCGGAATATTGCAGATACAGCCAAGAATAAAAACATTGGATACCCAATAAAGCCCAGCCATATCGCCAATAATTTATACGGTATTGGTGTAACAGCCGTCAGCACAATTATCAAAATTCCATATTTTGAAAACATTGGCTTTATCGTGGATTCAATCAGTTCTGGGTTGGAAAATGTTTCAATCAACCATACCCCCACAGAATCATACAGCCACATACCAATCATATACGCAATTGCACCGCCAACCAATGACCCCAAGCTGGCCGCAACTGTAATTGGAACTGCGCGACGCTTGTTCGCGATAATTGGTGGGGTCATAAATACTTCGGGTGGGATGAACAAGAATATCGATTCAAAGACTGTCATCAAAAATACAACCCATGAATAACCGCGTGATTCTGACTTTTTTAATATACATTCTGAAAATTTCATGACTTTTTCCCCAGTGTGTAAAAAATTTACTTGATTGTAATTTATTATTTAATATTTTACAATAATAATAAACAATATCAGGGATAAAAGTTATGCCAAAAAAACAATTTAATTCAAATCGTGGTGAACGTATCGCTGCCAAGGTGCAAACATTGGTCGCAGAAATCTTGCGCGATATTTATTCTGATGACCCGTTAATCGCGGGTGTGTCGCTGGTTGGGGCTGATTCACATGGTGGGCTGCAATTTGTGTGCTTGTTTTTCTATACCAGAAATCCTGATATAAACGCGGTGCAGAAAAGGTTAGATGAAATTACACGGTCTGTGCGATTTGAGCTGGCGGCACGATTGAATCAAAAATATGTGCCTGATATTAAATTTGCATATGATGATACGTTGGAACGTGCCGCGCGTATTGACGAATTGTTGAATAATTTAAAATAGTCTTTATCAGGTAAAAAAATGCCTTGCGAATGTGGCAATACTGGTTTATGATTGCCGCATGAAACAGAAGAATATAAGAAATTTTTCCATCGTTGCACATATTGATCATGGTAAATCAACGCTGTCTGACAGATTGATTGAATTTACAGGTGGCTTGCAATCCCGTGAAATGAAGGCTCAGGTCTTGGATTCAATGGATATTGAACGTGAACGTGGTATTACGATTAAGGCACAGACTGTACGTCTGAATTACAAGGCAAAAAATGGCGAAGAATATCAGTTAAATCTGATGGATACACCGGGACATGTGGACTTTTCGTACGAGGTTTCACGTTCCTTGGCCGCGTGTGAGGGGGCATTGGTCTTGGTCGATGCAACCCAGGGTGTTCAAGCACAAACATTGGCAAATGCGTACTTGGCGTTGGATAATGATTTGGAAATGTTGCCGGTGCTGAATAAAATTGACTTGCCATCCAGTGATGTGGCGGCCACACGTGAACAAATCGCAGATGTTATCGGATTGGATGCAAATGATGCGTTGGCTGTATCTGGCAAAACAGGTGATGGTGTGCCAGAATTGCTGGAAGAAATTGTGAATAAACTGCCACCACCACACGGTGATGAAAATGCGTCAACACGTGCGTTGCTGGTGGATTCGTGGTATGATTCTTATTTGGGTGTTGTAATCTTGGTGCGTGTGGTTGATGGTGTATTGAACCGCGGGCAAAAGATTAAATTTATGGCAACTGGGGCAGAGTATGTTGTTGATAAAATCGGTTACTTTACACCAAAGATGGTAAATGTTGATAAATTACATACTGGGGAAATTGGATTTATTATCACAGGTATGAAAACGATTCACGATTGCAAGGTTGGCGATACAATTGTTGATGCAAAATCTGAAAATGCGCAAATGTTGCCTGGGTTTAAGCCGTCTGTGCCGGTTGTGTTTTCGTCGTTCTTTCCGGTCGAGGCAGATGATTACCCAACATTCCGCGAAAGTGCAGAAAAATTGGCGTTAAACGATGCGTCGTTTATGTTTACTGTGGAAAAATCGTCTGCACTTGGGTTTGGTTTGCGTTGCGGATTCTTGGGTTTGTTGCATATGGAAATTATCAGTGAACGTCTGTCGCGTGAATTCAATTTGAATTTGATAAATACTGTGCCAAGCGTGCTGTATAAAATTCATCTGCGTAATGGCGAAGTTATCGATTTGGAAAATCCAGCCGATATGCCAGAGGCAACAAGAATCGCATCTATCGAGGAACCATGGGTGCGCGCAACAATTATGATGCCTGATAAATATATGGGTGGCATTATGTCGCTGTGTGCGGAAAGACGCGGTGTTCAAGAAAATGTATCTTATGTTGGTAATCGTGCTGTATTGGTTTATCAATTGCCGTTGGCAGAAATTGTATTTGATTTCTATGACAGGGTAAAATCTATATCGTCTGGGTATGCGTCATTTGACTATGTCGTATATGGTTATCAGGCATCTGATTTGGTCAAGGTAAATATTCTGGTGAACGAAGAAAATGTAGAGCCGTTGTCATTTATGTGTCATCGATCTTTTGCAGAAAAACGTGGTCGTCAAATCGTTGAAAAATTAAAAGATTTAATCCCACGTCATCAGTTTAAAATTCCTTTGCAGGCCGCAATCGGTGGAAAAATTATCGCACGCGAAACAATTGCTGCATATCGCAAGGACGTAACTGCAAAGTGCTATGGGGGGGATATAACACGTAAACGCAAACTGTTGGAAAAACAAAAAGAAGGTAAAAAACGTATGCGTTCTTTTGGTAATGTTGAAATTCCACAGTCTGCATTTATAAATGCATTGAAAGTATCTTAAAACAAAAAAGGTTAAATTATGAATTGGTTTGATTATTTGGTTAGAACACCATGGTCGCAAAAAAAACAAGACTGGAAAGAATTTAAACAAATTAGAAAAGAAGTACGTAAAGCAGAATCTAAATTTGAATTTGCAGAAATTAAAATTGCACGCACTTTTTTTGAAGAAGATTCGTATGATGAAGTGCCTGCATGTATAAAATGGCGTGTTATGTATGCGCGTTCAAAACCGGTGGAAGGGGTGGAATTTGAATATACATTAATGTCGTATGACCCAAGACGTTGTGTAAACTTTGCACCAATTGGCGATGAACAGTTGTGTCCATGTACACAATGTGGTGCATATCCTGCAAATAAGGAATATTATACTGCACGTAAAGCATTGGAACAGAAAAAGTTACAGAAAAAACAATTTTGGAACAATAAATTTAATCAGAATACAAAATAAAACCAAGGGGGCCGATTATGGCACACCAATTTTATTTTAACCCTTATATTTTGGATAACTTGCCAGCACCAAGTTCTGGTTTTGATGTCGTTCAAGATTTGGAAGAGCCAAGACTGCGTATGTATATAACCAGTCGTGGGGTTAAAACTTTTTTTGTTCGCAAACGTGTAAACGGCAAAGACAAAAGAATTTTAATTGGTGGTTATCCAGAAGTGGATGTTGATGATGCGCGTGCTGCGGTGGAAACTGTTTTGAAAAATGCGACAAAAAAAACAGTTGCCCGCAGAAAGAAAATTGTCTTTAAAGAATTGGTGGATTTGTACCTGAAAAACAAGGTACGTCGCGGTGAAGATTCTTATATGAAATTGTTGCGTTCTATCAACAGACATTTGTCTGATTTGTTTGAAAAAAATGTTGTTGATATTTCGACTGACGATATAAAAAATGTAATCAAAAAAATATCTGGTAATGCAATTGCTGCGCGTATGCAAGAATTAGTGCACAGTGTTTTTAAATATGCAATTGAAATGGGATTTGTAAAAAATAATCCTGTGGTAGGAATTGAAAAAGTCCAGCAAAACCGCCGTATACGTCCGCTGAACAGGGCGGGGTTGCGCAGACTTGTTCGTGTGATTGAACAGCATGAAAATATTGTTATGCGGGGTGCTTTTTTAATGTTGATATATTCTTTTGCATCTCGTTCCAAGGTGCTTGCAATGTCTTGGGAAGATTTGGATTTTAATCATGATATGTGGAATGGTTGGCCATTATCTGACAGGGCAATATTGTTGTTACAAGATATGCCCCAAGATGGACAATGGGTATTCCCAAGTCATGGCGGTATGCATTTATTAGATCCACGTACGTCGTGGCGGCAGGTAATAAAAGATGCAGGTATTCCAAATCTGACAATGGATGATGTGTACAAGTTCCTGATGCGTCAGCTTGTTTGGGCATCGGACAAGGAAGATTTGCGTACAAATATGAATAATTTGTTGGATGATTTGTTGACAGAAAATTTGTAGTGAAAAATTTGCGTTTTGTTACCAATTGTTATAATTGCTTGACAGTATGCTATGAAAATGATAGGCTTTATCATAATGACGGTCATGGTAACGACCAAAAAAATAACTAAAACAAAGGAAAAGAAATGACAACTTTTGAACAAGTAAAAAAAATTGTAGCTGAAAAACTGGGTGTATCAGAAGATAAAGTTACAGAAACAGCAGCGTTCGTTAATGACTTGGGCGCAGACTCTTTGGACGTTGTTGAATTCGTTATGGAAGTTGAAAAAGAATTTGACATCACTATTCCAGATGACGCAGCTGCAAAGTTGGTAACTGTTGGTGATGCAGTTAAATATATCGAAGCAAACAAAAAATAATATTTTTGTTTCTTGAAATATTGTTCCGTCAGGCTGTTTGGTCTGACGGATTTTTTTGCTGTATTTTATCTTTATTTTCGTTATGATATAATCACATGTCCAATAATATATATAAAGGTTTAATATGAGAAAGGTTGTTATTACAGGAATGGGAATTGTTTCGCCAGTTGGTACAGGTGTTGAATACGCATGGCAAAATGTTCTGAATGGAAAATCAGGTGTAAGAAAGATAGATTCTTTTGAAGTGTCTGATTTGGCATCGCAAATCGCAGGTGTACCGCAATGTGGTACAGAACCAGGTTTGTTTAACCCAGATGCGATTGTTGAACCACGTGAACAAAGAAAATTAGATAAATCTATTATCTATGGTATTGTTGCCGCAGACGAGGCAATCAAAGACGCAGGCCTTGATACATACGACGGCGACAAAGAGCGCATCGGTGTTTCAATCGGCAGCGGTATTGGTGGTTTAAATACAATTTATGATAATTGTATTGAATTGCATACTGGTGGTCCACGTCGTGTCAGCCCGTTTTTTATACCAAAGGGTATTATTAATATGACTGCGGGAAATGTTTCTATTAGATATGGATTCAAGGGGCCAAATATTTCCACGGTAACTGCGTGTGCCACGGGCGCGCATTCAATTGGCGAAGGTGCACGTTTAATTCAATTTGGTGATGCTGATATTATGATTTGTGGCGGGGCCGAGGCTGCAGTTGGTCGTATCGGATTGGCGGGTTTTTCCGCAATGCGCGCGTTAAGTACACGTAATGACGAACCAGAAAAAGCATCGCGTCCATGGGACAAAGGTCGTGATGGATTTATCATGGCCGAAGGTGCCGGTATCTTGGTTCTGGAAGAATATGAACATGCAGTTGCACGTGGTGCAAAAATCTATGCTGAGGTTGCCGGTTACGGTCTGTCTGGCGACGCATATCATATCACGGCACCGGCAGAAAATGGCGAAGGTGGTTTGCGTGCGATGAAGGCCGCATTAAAGAACGCAGGATTGGATGCGTCGGATGTTGACTATATCAATGCGCACGGTACATCAACTGGTTTGGGTGATGTTGGCGAACTGGCGGCTGTTAAAACATTGTTTGGTAATTTGCCTGTATCAATGTCGTCAACAAAATCTGTAACAGGTCACTTGTTGGGCGCTGCTGGCGCGGTAGAGGCGATATTCAGCACACTGGCGATTCGTGATGGTATTGTGCCACCAACAATCAATTTGGATGATCCAGAAGATGCAGTCGGTGATTTTGACTTGGTTCCACATGTTGCAAAAAAACGCAAGGTTGATGTTGCAATCAGTAATTCATTTGGATTTGGTGGAACAAACGCATCACTGGTCTTGAAAAAGATATAAAAGGGAGGCTGTTGCATGAATTATGCTTTGTTGAAAAAAATCTTGACCGTTCCGAGTTCAGATATATGGGTTAATCGCAAGGAAATTGGAACTGTTTCTGGCGCAAAGGTGTATGAATATTCTTTTGGGGAATTGGATATGCCAAAGGTTATTGTGCGTGGCGTTGAAACTAATAATCCGAAATTGCAGTTCGCATCACAGGATTATGCTGTTTTTGTGGATGGCGAAAAAATGAATCTGGACAAGGCACAATATTTGGATGTCTTTGGTTTGTGTGGATACAGATTTGATGTTATTCAGCCAACTAATTTAAAACAGCAAGCGAAAAATCGTTGAATAATATAAAAAAATATAATAATGAGAATGTTTAAACGCAAGGTTGATGTCGCAATCAGTAATTCGTTTGGATTTGCTGGAACAAATGCATCACTGGTCTTGAAAAAGATTGCATAATGTTTGATGGTAAAATGTTTATTGGTGTTGCAGAAAGCAACAAAATGGAAAGATGTACTGGTTGTGATGCAAAGTGTATGTTGTGGTCATATATAGACAACTGGACAGCAGGATTTGTTGTTGCAACACCATATATTTTTAATGATATAAGGGTGGCAAGTTATATCGGCCCAGATGGCAAGCCTCATTACCCACAGGTGGGTGTTCCTGGGGATAAGATTCGTGACGAAAAAGATTTAGAAAAAATACATGACAGGGTTTTAGAAAATGCACGAAAGTGTGTTATCGATTTGTGTCCACTGTATAAATCTAGGTAGAAATTGTTTTATATGCAAAATGGTGGCCAAGAATGTTGTTTGCTGAAGATGTTAAAACAGAAGTATGTCAGGAATGTGAAAAGGGGTGTAAATTAGCTTCTAGTATTGGTTATATATGGCATGGGTTTCGTGTTGCACAGCCTTATATTAATGGCCGGCTTGTATCGTCTTATCGTGATGAAAATAAAGTTATTCGTTCTGCCCAATTCCCATTGCCAAAGACAGGAGAGTTGACAGTTGAAGAAAAGTCAAAAGCACATAATGAAACATTACAAACAGCCCGCAAGATTGTAAGTCTATATTGTTTAAGTTATAAAAAACGTTAAAAAATACCGCCGATTGGGCGGTGTATATTTTATTTTAAATATATATCTTGACAATATTGCTTTTTGTGTTATATTATAAAACGTAGTAATCAAGTAAAGGGAAAAAAATGAACAACAAAGTTTTTGTAGTGAGATTGCAATCAAAAAAAATTGTAAGTAAGCGTCAATTAAAACAAATGATACGCAAGTTGCGATCAAAAGAAACGGTAAAACAAACAGCAAGCCAAGCAGTACAACAATCGTCTTATGCAGTAAAGCCGTTGCGCTGTAATGGTTGTGAATATAATTGTGTTATTAGTGCTTCTAGCCCAAGTATGGGGTCGAAAGTACAGAAGATATGCGAGCTTTGTGCCAGGTATAATGCAAAGGCAAGATAATGACGTATGCAGAAAAGTATAATGTGATAGTTCCGCAAGAACGTTGTTGATGTTGCGCAACAAATTGCAAGTCAGTGTTATTGGAATAAATGTCATGCAGATTGTTATTAAAAATACCGCCCGATTGGGCGGTGTTTATTTATTTATTTGTTCCATAAACTTATTATGATTTTCCAGTTCGTCGGCGTCGATTTCATATGTTCTGTATGGAAAGTCGCCACCAATTTTTGGGTGTTTTTTCATTGCTTCATGTTGTTGTGCGATAATTTCACTGACGTCTGGGGCAGGGGCAGTATTTTCCAGTTCCATGTAAACCTTGGCCAAGATTTCCGAGTCAATCAGCGCCCCGTGTGCGTCTGCACGTGCAGTCAGTGATATTCCATACCATTTTGCCAATGCGTCCAGTGTATAACTTTTTGGCCCAAATACGCGATTGCGTGCGATTACGATTGAATCCAGTTGTTGGCTGCGTGGGATTTGTGGCAGGTTTAATTTTGACAATTCGTGATTTATAAACGGAAAGTCAAAGTCAAATCCATTGTGTGCAACAATTGGACTGTCGCCAACAAAGGCCAAGAATTTTGGTGCGATTTCACTCATTTTTGGTTTGTCTTCCAAAAAGGCGTTTGAAATTTTATGAACCATATATGTATCTGGTGGAATAATTTTACCTTCGGGATTGATGTATTCGTGGAAAGTATTGTCTGTGATTTTTCCGTCAATGATTTCAACGGCGCCGATTTCAATGCACCTGTCGCCACGCATATAGTCAAACCCAGTTGTTTCAATGTCAAAGCAAATAATACGATTCATAACATTTTTCCATTTCTTGATAACGATTGTTTGTGGTATTATAATAGATGCGTGAATTTAATGCTAGAAAATCTTAACAGTGAACAATTAAAAGCCGTTCAGACCACAGACGGGCCGTTGTTGGTGTTGTCTGGGGCGGGCACTGGCAAGACGCGTGTTTTAACAACACGTGTTGCGTACATATTAAATCAAGGCTTGGCCAAACCCTGGCAGATTTTAGCCCTGACATTTACAAACAAGGCGGCAAACGAAATGAAAAATCGTTTGGCAGATTTATCAGACGGCACATGGTATTCTGGCGACATTTGGTGTGGAACGTTTCATTCAATATGCCTGCGGATTTTAAGAAAAAATGCGTTGCTGTGCGGATTACGAAATGATTTTATTATCTTTGGCGAAGACGACCAAAAATCTGTTATAAAATCATTGGTTGTGGCAGGCACCAAGACCCCAGGCGACTATGTCGAAGAATTTTCTGCGATAAAGGACAAGGGCTTGGTTGCGCTGGAAAATAAAGACAAGTTGTTTAATGCGTATAATGCAGAATTGGCGCGTCTGAATGCGGTTGACTTTGGTGATATTATTTTGAAAGTCTTGGAATTATTTGATAAAAATCCAGATGTGTTATCACGCTATCAAAATCAGTTCAAATATATTTTGGTTGATGAATTTCAAGACACAAATAACGCCCAGATGGAATTGCTGACGATGCTGACGCGTGGGATTGCGTGTCCGAATATTTGCTGTGTTGGCGATGATGATCAGTCGATATATTCATGGCGTGGCGCAGAAATAAAACACATCTTGAATTTTAATAAAACATTTCCTGATGCGCAGATAATAAGACTGGAAACAAATTACCGCAGTACGGCGAATATCTTGGGGGCGGCAAATTCGCTGATACGACATAATCAGGGCCGTTTGGGCAAGGATTTACGTGTTGCAACAATGGACGCGCCGGCGGAACCTGTATATGTTTTGACATTACCATCAGACCGGGACGAGGCGCGCATTATCGCAGATTCAATTGTTCGTGACGATTCGGGCGATTATAATAAATTTGCTGTTCTTATTCGTGCAGGCAGTCTGTCGCGAATCTTCGAAGAAGAATTTGCGTCACGTGGTCTGCCGTATAAATTGATTGGTGCGACCAAGTTCTATGACCGTATGGAAATTCGCGATGCGATTGCGTATTTGCGCCTGTTGGTGTATCCGTTTGATGATATATCTTTCTTGCGTGTTATTGCAAAGCCCAGACGTGGATTTGGCGACAAGGCAATTCAAACACTGCGACAAAGTGGTGAAAATTTAATGTCTGGATTGCGTAATGCGAAATTGTCTGCGAAACAGCGTACGGCGGCAGATGAATTTTTATCTGCATTTGATTTTGATTGGTCGTCAATGCCGGCGCGTGATGCTGCGAAAAAGTTATTAAATGATTCTGGGTATATAAAAATGTGGGCCGAGTCCAAGGATGCAGACGCCCCAGACAGATTACTGAACATTCGTGAATTGTTGACGACTGTGATTGCAAAGTATGAAACATTACCAGAATTTTTAGAGCAGGCAGCCTTGATGATGACGGACGATAATGATTCTGAAGACGCGGCGCAAAATAACAGTATTCGCATTATGACAATTCATGCGGCCAAGGGATTGGAATTTGATACGGTGTTCTTGCCCGCATGGGAAGAGGGTATATTCCCCAACGAAAAATCAATCAACGAAGGCGCAATCGAAGAAGAACGTCGTTTGGCCTATGTTGCGATAACGCGTGCGTGTCGTCGGTGTGTTATATCAAATGCGATGTCGCGTGTGATATTTGGTTCGCGTCAGTATAATTGCCCCAGTCGTTTTATCGCAGAAATGGATAATAAATTCCTGGATTTTCAGGGTGGTGGCGCATCATATCGTCCAAAGATATCAACCAGTTATACGCCCACACCAACGCCTGTTATTAAAAAGTCCACGTCAATGGTTGGGAAATTGGTAACGCATGACGAAATGGGTGCGGGTGTTGTTATCGAAGACAAGGGTGAAATCTTGACTGTTGCGTTCAAGACGCGCGGTATAAAAAAAGTCGCCAGAAATTATGTGAAATAGTAATCACTTTTTTCATTTTTCCCTTTTCATATTTGTTGTTTTATGTTAAAATGAAGTATTAAAAATGGAGTAAGGGGATGAAATTTCTCAAAAATACAATTGGTTTTTTATCGGTTTTCTGCATGGTTCCTGCGGTTTTTGGTGTGACGGTACGTCCTGGCGCGATTGGTGCTGGTAATGCTGTGATGGCGGTGTCGGCGACTGGTGCGGCGCGTCGTATGCCGACTGCAACGTTCAAGGCGGCGTCTTCGTCGGCTGTTGTAACGCCTGCTATGGTCAGTGCATCAAATTTGCTGGATAATATTGAATGTATTGATGCGTATATGGAATGTATTGAAAATGACGATACTTGTGGTGTTGACTTTTCAGAATGTACAACAAATGTTTTGTTCCACGCACAAATGCCAGATTGTATCAGTACATTGGCACAATGTTCGCCTGAGGGTATAAACAGCTTGTTTGGTACGTCCAGTACGACTGCATTGTCTGATGTTGCAGAATATAATGACGATAACGAAATTGTTCGTTATGCATACCCAACAGATGGCAGTGTTATGGGACAAAAAATTATCGCTGCGCGTATTGAAAATATGTACGACGACCAAACATGTGTAAAAAGATATACAAACTGCCTTAAACGGGATGATGTTTGCGGCGAAAACTTTGAATTGTGTTCATCTACACGTTCGTTCAAGAAACAGGCGTTGAATTGCGATTCGCATTTGGCCAGATGTGCAATGTCTGGTGTTCGCAAAATGTTTGGCGATAATGTAAAGTCCAAGGCGATGGGTGGCTTGTTAAATGATAAAAATGGTGTTGCATTAACAATTGATCAGTTGTCGTCTGTTGGTGGTTCAATTGCAACATTGATTGACGAAGGTTCTGATTATGTTGCGGCAAATGCAGTGTCCAGCTGTTATAAGAAAGTAGATGCATGTATTGCAGGTGCATGTAAAAAGAATCCATTACGTTGTATCGAAGGTACAAATGTTGCGGCGGTTCAGGCGGCACAGGGTGTTTCCGGTGGCACGTTGGGTTCTGATTTGGCGGATTCCGGTGATACATTGACAGCAAGTCAAATCAACCGTTATCTGCGTACAACATGTGCAGATGAAATTGGTGGTTTGGATGCATGTCATATCACATACTTTGGTAAAAAGCCCAAGGCATCTGATTTAGCAAATCCTGAAATTATGGACGAAGTATTCGTTATGGCGCATAACGACCGCAAGTCTTCATTGGAATCAAAGATTCAGGGGTTCTTGCAGGAATTTGATACAGAAGCCAAAAATAAATGCCAAGAAACAGTTATGCAGTGTGTAATGCGTACATGCGGTGGTGGTTCTGGTGCAGCATGCTATTCCAAGGTGTTCAGCACTGCGGGTGAAAATACAATCAATGGTAAAGAAACACATGATGAAATTGCACGTGGTTGTTCGTCTGTTGCAAATACAGATCCAAATTGCTTGTATGCATACCAAGATGTCGCAGGTGGTGAATATTCATATATGTACGCCACAGAAGATGCATTTACAACACTGTTCCCAAAGAAAACAAGTAGCAGTGGCGACCCAATTGGCCTGGTTGCGGCATTGAATTCATCATTGTCGTTGAATTATAACGATGCAGCAATTGCAAACATGAAAAAACAGTGCCAGAACGTTGCGACCAGCTGTGTACGTTCATTATGTGGGGCGGATTATGTAAATTGCTATCGCAATCGTACAGATGTTATGTCAACGTTGACCAATACGACAGGCGAAGGTTCCGATGCATTTAATAAATCAATGAACAAGGTTGGTGGTGTTTTGGATTATACAATCGTATTGGGATTGTGTTCTGAAACAGTGAAAAACGCATCAAGTTGTGAAGAACATTTGGCAATTGAAAAAGCCAAGGTTAAATCAAATGACAGCGAATACGTTCAGGCGTGGGGCGGTCAAAGCACTGTCCGTGGCGGTTGGTATGATGCCGGTGGCGCTGTTGGTATTGCTGGCCAAGATGCAATTCACAAGAAAGACGAAAATGGTAACACCATTTGTAAAAATAACGTTGGTGTCGAAGGTATTTGTAATACTGTTGATGCTGGTGGTGCTATATACGATAAGCCGGTGGTAATCGGATATGAAACATATGTTCAAACACAGGCAACCGAATCTTTGTTCCAGGACTTGTTATATGATTTGGAAAAAGAAGCGCAGGCAAAATATAATGCCAAGTTGACCAAAGAACAAAACGACTGTTTGGCGGCAAACAATGGCGGTATTATGGGCCAGAATGAATTGGGTTCTACATATATGTGGGCTAAGTTGAAAAGCAACAAAGTGCCGGCGGATTATTCATCCCAGGGATTGAAAGCGAATCAATTCGTGGCCAGTAATGAATTGTATGGTTCATTCTGCCGTGCCAAGGTAACAATTCATTCAGACGATATCAATATTTTGAATGCATTGAATGGCACATTGGTAACCAAAGGCGAAGATGGTAACTTTGCATCAAAGTCTATTATCAACAAAGATTGGGCAACCAGATACTTTGCAATTGGTGATACATTTGTATGCGGTTCATGGATTCCACAACAGGCATTGATGGAAATTGCAAATGCGGTTGGTGAAAATGCACGCGCAGACAAAGAAGCATCACAACCAAAAATAAAAGGTTGGATGACAGCATTGGGTGCCGTTGGTCTGGGTACAGGTGGCGCATTCTTGGGCGACGCAATCCAAGACGGTAATGCATTTAGTGGATTGTTAGATAAACCAAAAGCTAAAAAGAGCAGTGATGCAGAAAAACTACGTAAAAATTGTCAGACGTATTTTGATAGTGCGCGTTCCAGTGTCTTGTCTGTTATCCCGAGCGGTAAATTTGCAAGTGAAAGTGGTGATGCTGTTAACGCTTCTGCACGCAAGGGTTATAACCTGTTGGTTGATAATGGTGTAAGTCTGATGAATGGCAGTGATAATGTTTGGACAACATATACTACCGAGTTGGCTGGATATAATGGATTGACGACTGAAGCTGCTTCTAGTGCTACGTCTACAGGTGAAAAAGGTACAAGCTTAAAAAATGCCATAGATGCATTATATGCAAAGTGTGCAGAAATAAAGACCGATTCTGAAAAAGAAAATAACTGGTTTAAACAACATGGTGGTACTGTAATTGGTGCTAGTGTCGGTGCAATTGGTGGTGGATTGTTGGGTTACTATATCACCGATGCTGTTCAAAAGGCTGAGCTGGACAAGGCACAGCAGGCTGCAATCGAAGAATTCATGACAAACATTGGTTCCAAGATTCAGTGTTACATTGGTTCTGAATTGGTCGGAACATACGGCCAACCAGTTCCAACCAGTATGGAATAAAAAAAATCCCCCATCCGGGGGATTTTTTTTTATTTTTCTTTTACGTTTTTCCCCAGCCCCACAGTGGGGGTAGGTGGCAACCCACCTCCCGGCTGCGCCGTACTCCTCCCAGGGAGGAGAACTTAAAACCTGTGGCAAGTTCCCCTCCGACGCCGGGGCGTTCCGCCCCCGCGGGGAGGGGTGTCACGCAGTGACGGGGTGGGTTATTTATTTTCCGCCTACTGTCTGGACAGGGGTAACCCACCTCCCGGCTGCGCCGTACTCCTCCCAGGGAGGAGAACTTAAAACCTGTGGCAAGTTCCCCTCCGACGCCGGGGCGTTCCGCCCCC
>JAZRSO010000033.1:0-13045 GCA_045651525.1 Candidatus Enterousia sp.
TTAAGAAATTTATAAAAAGAACAAATTTTTGTCCCTTTTTTATCAGAATTTTGGTTTATAGCATATCTATATTTATCTAAAAAACTTTCTATTTTCTGAAGATTTCCGCTATATCGTAATATTCTATCAAGTTCTGCCCCGAAACAATTCTTCAAATTACCAAATGCTTTTTCAAATTTTGTTACAGAGAAAAAATTAGACAAAACAATTTGATAAAAATCTTGATAAAAACCATCATTATTTGATGTAATTTTTTCATTAAAACAATACGTTAAACAAGACCAAGCACGTGCAATATCAGGTCTAAAACAACTGTTTCCTTGGTCGCCTATGTCTGCCCACAATTTATTACATATATCTGATATATATTGTATTTCTTTTTGGTCTGTTATTATATCTGAATCTTTATTATCAATTGGTGCTTTTTCAGGCTGATCAGGAATCAATTCATCTGACACTTTGTTATTTTTGTACAGATTCAAAACATGTTCCAACTGTTTCCTATTAGACAAATTATATTTTATATCTTCAGGTACTACAGTCATCAAATCATCATATGCTTTTTGCAAGGCATTAAGTGAAATTATTTTCAGTCTATAATTTTTTTTAGTAAAACTATACAAATCACGAAAGGCTGTTAATTTTTTATACACATCTTCATTTGTTGTACATCTAAAAAAAACTAATTCTATGTCCAACTTTTCACAGGCAAAATAGATTCTTCTTTTATCTGCTGGTCTTTTTATCAAAATATCTTTACCTGTCATCTCATTGACTGCTGGCACTGGAATTTCATGTGTTTGTTCATAAAACAACTTTTCCAACGCTTCTGTATCAAAAAATCTAAACTTAGTATTATTTGGTATTTTGGTTTTATGTTTTTCTATTTCTTCCTTCAACTGCAAAAATTGTTTCTTTAAATTAAACACCTCTACACGCATACGCAAACTAGAAACACGAAAATCATTTAACATCTTATTCAATAGACAAAGAATTTTATTTGCCTCTGCTGAATTTATTTGTTTATACTCATCTTTTAATTGCCATAGAGATTGCGATACATTGTCATACAAACCACACAAAACACTATCAAATTCTAAGATACTATCACTATCTGACAAAATTAAATCTATTTTTTGCATTGTCATAACGTCAATCCTTTTTACACCACATCACATTCACGAAACTTGCCCGACAGGGCATCTGGAAACATTTCTGGAAAGATAGTCAGTATATTAAAATGCATTTTATCTTTGTTTTTCGGTGCAATTATAGCACATTTTACGCGCAATTTCATAAAATTCTTGCGCATTTTGTGCAATTTTTTCTGTTCCAACCAATAGATTACGCGTTCTTATTGTGTATGCTTTTAACGAATCCATTGGTTTCCACATAACAACATCAGGACTTTTTTTAACCCGCTGTTGCAATGGACAGTTTGGATTACACATATTACAATCTATAAAGACAGCACCAACTGATTTTGTTACTTTTACAGACTGCATATTTATCTCCTTTTCCTTCGTATTATTTATCGTGTTTTATGCTTCCAGCGGCACCCACAGTTACAAATATGTGTCATCTGATATACAAACCCCTGTTCAGGTTTTTCATCAACCAGACACAAACGCTTTTGCTGGACATTATAATGAATATTATTAACACGATTGCTTTTTAACCATGCACCCAAAGGACATTTTAAGCTATAAAAAGCACATATTGTAATTGTTGTAGTTTTTTTATTATCTGCCATAACACTTCCTTATTATTTATCTTTCTTTGTTTTTTGTGTTTTCTGCCATACAGGCACGACAAACTTCAAATAACACAGAACGCAATTCTACTACTGCGATGTTCGGCAATCTTACCCCGTCCAAGGCATCGTAAACAGCCGCTCTGCGACACTTTTTATCCGCATTTTGTATTTGTGGGCAGTTATTATATATATTCATTTTATCATCTGTAAACATATTATAAAATCCTTATGGTTTTATTTTCCATATCAACATCTGCGCCGATAAAAGACACCATATTGCCATTATCCAGTTCAATAATATCGCCCGCGCCATAGTTTTGGAAACAATCCACAACGCCAATTTTTTCGCCATGACGCAAAACATCAAAGCCAATTAAATCAGCCTGATAATATTCATTTTCTTTTAAATCGGGCAGGGTGTCGCGTTCAATATACAGTTCTGTGCCACGTAATGTTTCGGCCTTGTTTCTGTCATCAATGCCGCGAATTTTTGCGATAATGACGGTTGAATTTGGCACAGCGCGCACGAACTTGAAATCGCCGTCATTAAATCTGGAACTTTTAATATTTAATTTCTGAAAATCAGTCGGTGTTGCGGTAAAAGTCTGTACACGAACTTCACCCCGGATTCCTTGGGGCGCGACAATTTTACCGACCAGGATACGTTTTAAATCTGTCATTTTGTCCTCTGTGGTGGCTGTCTCATTAAATTTATATATCTTATGCATTTTTCTTTGTCTTTGCAATCCTCGAACATATCGCCACGGGTATAAAACACGCGAGTATCGCCCGTAACTGCAAGATGATGCACCCAGCGTTTATAATCATTTTTACGCTTTGTCTGTTTGCCGCATTTAAATCCATCAAAGGGACACTTTGCCATAATTTTACCTCTTTTTTTGTTGTTTTTGTTCGTTCAACCATAGGATATATCTGGGACAAGTTGCTTTGCTATCACAGTTATCAAACATTGTCGGGCTGCTATAGAACACATGATTCACCTTGTTCGCAGCCATATATTCAACCGCGTCTGCCCATTTTTTTACACGTTCTGTTTGATAATCGCAAGCTTTATCATCATACGGACACTTTGCCATAATTTTACCTTTTATTTCAAAGTTAAAAAATCTGCACAAACCAATCAGTCTGTGCAGATATAATAAAACAGTAAAAATTATTCTGCAACTGTTTCTGTTGCTTCTGCAACTTCTTCTGCTGGCGCAGCAGCTTCTGCTTCTGCGGCAGCCTTTGCAGCAGCTTCGGCAGCGGCTTTTTCTTCTGCGATTTTAGCCAATTTGTCAGCCTTGTCTTTGATTTTCATCTGTGTTTTTTCAGATTGCAAATGTTTCTTTGTCTGAACAGGAATTGCTTTCTTTGCAACCAAGCCAGCATTTGCCAAGAATTTATAAACACGATCAGATGGTTGTGCACCTTTTGCCAACCAAGCTTTTACTTCGTCCATTTTCAAAACAACGCGTTTATCGCTGTCTTTTGCCTGCATTGGGTCGTATTTACCAACAACTTCCAAAACATTGCCAGAATTACGTGCATTACGAGAATCTGTCACAACGATGTGATAGTAAGGACGTTTTTTTGCACCATGACGTGCCAAACGAATAACAGTTGCCATATTTTTACTCCTTTTATAATTTAACTGTTTAACCACAAAGAAAACCGCCATCAAGGACGAAACTCGTCGGATGATGTACCACACGCATACTGCGAACTGGTTTTATTATAATGGCAATCTTTGGGATTTGCGGACATATTATGTACAAAAAATTTATAAAAGTCAAACAATTATTGATTTTTTTGATTTAGTCTGGACTTTTTTATTTGTTTTATATAAAATACCCAACATTGCGGGCGTGGTATAATGGCAGCACGTCAGCTTCCCAAGCTGAAGACGAGGGTTCGATTCCCTTCGCCCGCACCAATAATTCAACCGGCCTTGTGCCGGTTTAATTATTGGATTGCGACGACGGAAGAGAACCCGACCAAGAGGGTTCGGGGCGTCAGTTGACGAGAACAAGCATTGCGCAGTTCGAGTCTTACGTAGCGAAAGGGGCCCATAGAGCGACAGCGAATATGGGAATCAGACATTCCCTTCGCCCGCACCACCAATTTTACTTATTGGCTTTGCCAATTAGGAAAATTGAGTGTCTCGGCGTAGCGTAAGCGAAGACGGACGGAAAGCACTAAAGTTTATTTTACTTATTGGCTTTGCCAATTAGGAAAATTGAGTGTCTCGGCGTAGCGTAAGCGAAGACGGACGGAAAGAACTACCCCCACCTTTAATTTTTGGCCTGTGGCGTTGGAAGAGAACCCGACAAAAGGGTTCGGAACAAAGTGAAAGTGAAGACGGACTTTAAAAAATCATCTTTGATTTTCAGACTTTATTTGTTGAATATGTTTTTGAATTTCAGCCATCGCATTTTTAAATTCAAATGCCTCAGAAATAGGGCAATTGTCTTTACCAGAACCGCTACACAACGAACACTGTACCCAATTACCAGTTTGTAATGCAACGCATCTTTTTTTAGCCTTGCTTGCGATAACACCTTGTCTGGTAAATTTGGTTAAAAACAGTTCGACATTATTGCGTTTTAATTCCATTAAAAATCTAAAAACAGGGCAAATACGTTGTGCCAATTCATTATCTTGCTTGTACAGTTCGCGTCTTTGCGCTTCTTTTTGTTTTATCTGCTCTTTGTGTTCCGAATAATACGCGCGTGATTTTTTATTATAAAGTTCTTTCTTTTGTTGATACGCACGTTTTTTGCGTTCTGATACAGCAGCTGCATTATTCTTGCGATATTCTGCCCGATAAGCTTTCAAATGTTCTGCATTTTGCTGACACCATTGTAAATTATATTTTTTTATTTCTTCAATATGTGCCAAATAATATTGTTTCATAATTTGCGCATTTCTGGCCTTGTTTTTCACATAGTGACGATGTCTGTATTCTCGTTTATGTTCTTTGTGTTCTTGGTCGTACTGACGTTGCCATTCCAATCGCGCTTGTTTTTTGCGTGCATTTATTTCTGCCAACTTTGCAGTTACAAAGTCTGTTGAACATTTTAATTCCGGTGTACAATCTTTAATTAAATCATTTAACTTATGTATGCGTTCAACCGTAATTTTAAACGGCAATATATGCGATAATAATTCACATATATTATCATCAATATGTTTAACACCTGCCATAACGTCCATAAACTGTTCGGACGTAAAAACATCTTGCAAAGCTTCTGATTCTATAAATTCTTCAAGTGTTTTTGATTTACTGGAATCAAACAAATACCATTCAACAAATATATCAGATAAGGACTGTACAGAAGCCGCAACAGAATCTATTGGGCGATATGATATTGACAACCCGTCATCATAAAACGAAGGAACATTATTCATTATCGCACCTTTGCCAACAATTCTTTCAAAACATCATTCATTGGTCGCCCATTAATATGCGCACGGTGTTTATAGTTTAATATAGCTGTATCATTATTATCTATTTGAAGACAATGTCCATCTATTGCATTTGGTCGTCCGTCTGGCACATATTTACCCAAACTGTTGTCTGATGCGCGTCCTACATTGCTGACATTAACACCAAAATCATAAAAGACTTTCATTGCACATACATTTGGAACTGCGATAATAAATTCTAAATTTTGATTAAATTCTACAATCAAACCTTTGGCGCGCAATGCGCTTATGATATTTACAAATTCCGTACGTGATTTGACATCATTAAAACCAACCAAGGTAACGCGTATTGCGGGTGCTAAATAGTCACTGCGCACAATATTGTTCAATATATTGACCACTGCCGAAGTGTTTTTATGAAACGCATCTACTGATATATCCATAGACATCAACACATTGTTGCGGTATGCAGAATTTGCAAAATCACGCAAAATAAGATTTCGCATATCTTCATCCGCACCCCATATTCCATTTGTTTTGACGAATGGCACCATATTATGTCGCACCGCGATATTTAAACATTCTGGGATATATTCTTGTTGATTATGGAAATAGGGCGCCATTGTTTCACCACCCGTAAAGACTAAATGTTCCCACTTTGGCACTTGCAGTTCACAAAATTCGCCAACATACTTTTCAACATCTGACAACGGCATAATATTAGGTGCAATATGTGGCCCACTGCATTCACAACAGTGTGCACATTTCAGATTACACCAATTAGTGTTCTTAATTGAAAAACTAAATTTATCACAACCAGTTGCCATACAATCAAATATCCTATGTTATAAAGTTTGACAAAATTATAATATAAGATATTTATTTGTCAACAGTTATAATAAAAAATAGTGCAATCGCACTATCTTTTTTTAGTTGCATTATTTGCATGCTGGTATTCTTTTATGCGCGACTTGCAACGTGCATCTTTCTTTTTCATATTACTTACTTTTGGTTTACGGGTACCTGCAATAACTGTTTTGGATATATCAAATCTGGATTTTTAATACCGTTGCGTTCTGCAATAATACTAAACAATATACCACGACGCATAAAATTACGCGCAATAATCCACAGACAATCACCACGGCGAACTGTATAGTATGTATCATCATCACCTGTCATTTCTGGCATTGTAAATTTATGAAAGACATAACCAACCGTACGACCATCACCATCATGCATACGCACAGTCAGCGAATATTCTTGCCCAGGTGTCAATTCACCAACATCTGCACCCAGACCAAAGTGCTTATAATCAGATACGCGCGCAAAACCAACATATTCATCGTTCAGACTTAAAGACACACGCAATCTTGGCAATCCATCGCCTGTTACAACAATGCGACCAGAGTCCAAGTAATCAATCTTGGAAACAGTCAAATCGTTATCTTGCAGACTTGATGGCATTTGCAATAATGTACTGCCGTCTTTGGTCATCAATAAAGACACAGAATTCTGCGGGCCATTTTCAGAAATATAAACGAACACACTCTCGTTTGATTTAATTTCAGGATCATTACCAACCAATACGATTGTATAGTTGCCGGCATCCCATGCGGTCTGTGTACTGTACGCAAATTCGCCATCAAAGTTTGTACGTTCTGTTGCAATTACACGGCCATTTACCATAATAGAAATGTTTTTATGTGGCATCCAACGACCAGCAATAACGACATTGCCTTCTTTTTCAATACGCACAATATCAAATTCAGGAATTGTAACTTCTTGTTTCTTTTCAACAACTGGAACATTTACTTCTGGCACCAAGACAATACGTGAAGCACTGTTTACACGAACAAACGCAACCCATATCGCAATAAAGATAACAATCAGCGCACACAGAATAGGGAACCAATATCCCAACAATACAGAACGTTGATTTTTTTGTTTTTTTTCTACTTCGGGCTGTTTTTCAGATTCTTGTTTGGAAAATACATTTAACTTTTTCAAAAAACTGCGCGTGTATGCACGACGATTTTCCATCCAATCATTTTGCTTTGAAATTGCGCTGTCAATTAAATCGTCTGTTGAACGCTTTGTTTTTCCCATATTTTTTTTATTATCTTTTGCCATATTTGTAACTCCAATTAAAACTTGGACAAATTATTCCAAATTATATTTCTTTGTCAATTTATTTATGATATAATTCTATGAAAAGGACGGAAAAAGAAATGAAAAGAATAGGTATTATGACAACGGGCGGCGATTGCAGCGGTTTGAACACTGCAATTCAACGCATTATTCGCGGCGCAACATTACGCAAATGGTCTGTTTATGGAATCTTGGACGGCACGGATGGATTGTGTGTTACACCGCCAGCCGCTGTAAAATTAAATGATTTAATGTTACCAATTGAAAATGCACGTCTGGCGGGCAGTTTTTTGCATAACGGTCGCGCCAACGCACTAAACTTTGAAACAGCGATTGAGCGCGGCAAAACAGCGGCTTTTAACAAACAATTACACAAATCATTATGTGATTTAAAACTGGACGCACTGATTTTAATTGGTGGCAATGGCAGTATATCACTTGCCTGGGCAAATCATCAAATCTATCGCGACTTGCAGTTGATATGTATACCAAAAACAATCGATATGGACATTCCATTAACAGACAGAACAATCGGTTTTGACACCGCGGTTCAGCAGTTAACATCGTATTGTGACCAATTAATGCTGACAGCGCGCAGTCACCATCGCTGGTTTGTTGTACAGGCAATGGGGCGCGACTGTGGTAATCTGGCATTAAACGCAGGCGTTGCGATTGGCGCATCTGCAATCTTGATACCAGAGATAAAGTTTAATGTTGATACATTGGTTGAACATATTAAAAACCAACCGACAGACTATGGAATTATCGTTGTGTCCGAAGGTATATCATTGCGTGGACACTCGGGCAAGCCTGCAGATATGATTGCACGCAAATTAACAGCTGCCGGTATAATGAACAGAACTGCATTCCCAGAACACACACAACGGGCAGGGGACACAACAGCCGCCGACCGCATATTGGCAACACGTTTTGCAGATTGTGCATTACAGGCGATTGAAAACGGCGAAACAAATGTTATGACTGCATTGATTGACGATGAATGCAAAACCGTTTCATTATCTGAATTTGTAGAGGCAGGCGAAATCGTACACGATCCAAAAATTCCAGATTTAATGACATCAAACGCGTACGTTTCCCCAGACAACCCATTACTGTCAGTCGCACACGACATGGGCATTTACATCGGCGAAAAAAGAAAATAAAACACTTGCACAAGGAAAACAATTGATAAAAAAAATATCTTTTTTATTAATTACCTTACTTACGTCATTAACCGACGTATTTGCTGACACAACCTGTCCTGCGAACTCAACCAACGCACCAGGCGCAACAGAATGTATATGTAACACAGGATATACAACAACAGGCAATTACGGCGACAGCATACATACCACAAAAACCGAATGTAAACCTGTACCAAAATTTCATATTACAACGACAAACGTTTACAGTTTTGGTTTTTCCATCGCAGCAAAAGGCGATTACACCATTGACTGGGGCGACGGCACGATTGAACACATAACCAAAACAGACACATACAGCGACTCGTACTATCATTCATACGACAGATACAACACGTACACTATCAGCATATCCGGAAAAACAACCGCTTATTCATCCAGCAACACACTAACATTTGATAATGTAGATAACGTTACCGCATTAACAGGTCGCCTTGGTGCAGTTTTTGGAACTTTACCGAACGGTGATTCGCCAGATTTTTTCAAAGCTTACGTAGGTGCCAGCAATCTGACAACTTTATCAAGCGAGTTATTTGAAGGCATAGATGGCGCACCAGATTTATTTTATGAAACATTCAGAGATTGCACCGCATTAACCGAAGTTCCCGAAGGCTTATTCGCCAGTATAAAAACACCCGCAGCATCATTATTACAGGGAACATTCAAAGGTTGCACATCTATAAAGAAAATCCCATCTGTACTATTACCAAATGTTACTGGCACTGCACCTTATATGTTTTGGGCAACTTTTCAAGACTGCACATCACTAGAATACATTTCACCAACTTTATTTTCAAACATAACCGAAAGTGCCTATGGATTGTTTCGAGCGACATTCGCAGGTTGCAGTTCATTAAAAGAAATTCCGCAAAATCTATTTGCAAACATAACAAAACCAGCAACAGAATTATTTATTTATACTTTTTCTCGTTGTTACGCCCTAAAAAGCATCCCAAACGGATTATTTAAAAACATTAAAGGCAAACCTGTATCTCAGATGTTTTATGAAACTTTCGCCAATTGTACAAGCATGACAGGAACAGTGCCTGTAAATTTATTTGAAAATTTAGATAATCAAAACTACAGTTCGGGACCTATGTCCAGAATTTTCTATAACAACACACTTAACACCAAATGTCCTGCGAACACAATTCAATACAAAACTGGCTTTGAACGCGATTGGTCCAGCAAGGTTGCATGCACACCTTGCCCATCAGGAACTGTAACATACATCGATTCAAACAATATAACACAATGTTTAACACCAAAAAAATTACATATTGGCAAAGACATAACAATGAAACTAACACCGACAAAACCAACAACACCCGTACTTGTATTCAGTATATCAAATATTCCATATTATGGCGGACTGTCGGCAACATCAAAAACAATAAACAAAAACACAAATACAAAGTTCCGTATATTTGACAGTAAACACAACAAAAACTATTGGTTATACGATTATACGGAATAAAAACACCGCCAAACGGCGGTATTTTTATTTTGTGTGTTCTTGCATTATTTTTTGAAAGTTGTTTTCAATATTACACTTATGCTGACGACATAAATTTAACAATTGCGTATTCTTTGCAATTTCATCTGGTTTTATTTTTTGACATGGTCTGCCAGTCATACTACATTTCACTTTTCCATTGGCAGAAGTTGTATATAATCCCTTGAAAGTTTTTTGCACTGGCGCAACCACATTTTGGGCAACATTGTGTTGCACTGGTGTATTTTTTGGCTTTTGTGTTGATTCTGCTTCGCGTAAAAAACCGCTCATATCCAATGAGGGATTAGCCTCAGCACCAGTTTGCTCTACTAAATTAACCAACTTTGCCACTGTAATTAATCCAAATTCTTGCCATATAGAGTCTGGAATATTTATATTAAATACTTTTTCCAACTCCATATTCAATTCAACGATATCCAGACTGTCCATATTCAAGTCAAATATCAGATCTGCATTATCGTCTTTAGGCATAATACCGGTCTTGTCATATATAATACTTCTAATATTATCTGCAATAGTTACAGTATTATTTGTAATACTCATTTTATATCCTTTGTTTACAATTATTATTTGGTATAATAATATTTATAGACCAAAAACATAAGATGTCAACAAAAATATCGCCAAGCGGCGGTGTTTTTATTTACTAAGACCATGAAACTTTTGCTTTATTTTATCCCATAAATTCTTTTTTTCTGCAACTGGCGTTTGTTTAACAACAGGTGCTTGCAGTGTGCGTTTGGCAATACGCTTTGCCTTTTTGGCCAAACCACCAACAGTCATACAATTTGCAGCTTTTTCAGAAAATTCCAAAGAATACGCAGGTAAATTCAATTCTTTTTCAACAAACATCAACAATTCAACAAAATCCAATGAATCAAACTGCAAATCTTTAAACAAATGTGTATTTGGTGTCAAATTTGTTTCATAAAATTTATCTTTGATTATGCTATACACGGTTTCCAATTCTGTTTGATACGGCGCATAAGTCAAACGCATTAATGTATTGTCTGCCAATCTGTCTATTTCGCGCACAGACATATTTGGTATTGCCAACGCGCGCTTTGATTGACGCGCATTATCTGTTTCGCGCGACATATATTTAACAATACTAAATTCACGCACATCCGCATCAGCTTCGTTATGACGTTTGCCACTGACAAGATAATAATCACCAACACGCATCAAATTAATCATATTATTAAACCACGGATTATCAACATCATACTTACTTTCAACAACAAAACGCCCCCAAACAGGGTTATAAAACTCTGTGATATACCCATCATCAGTTCTTGTCTTTTTTAATACAACAGATTTTATTGCCGTCATAAACACTACCTTTGTTTTATTATTTACAATCTCACTATACAACAACATCATCAGATATCAATAAAAAATCCCCCAAACGGGGGATTTTTTTATTTTTTCTCTGTTATTTCTCTCTTATTTCCGAAAATGCCGAAAATCTGCTGTTTTTACCGCTTTTTCATTTGGCAATATCAATAAGTTATCATATTATATTTTATAATTCAGAATAAAAATAACTATAAAAGGATTATAAAATCATGACTATAAAAAATAAATTCGTTTTCACTAATTCTGTATTACAGAAACTACCTGTACCCAATATAAATCAGAAAAAGCAGATTTATTACGATTTATATCAATCGGGTTTAGCTTTATTAATAACATACGGAGGCACTCGGGCTTTTTATCTCTATAAAATAATAAAGCATAAAACGTACATTAAAAAAATTGGACAATTTCCTTATATGAGCATAGAGGAAGCCCGAACAAAAACTTATAATCTTATAAAAGATATTTTTGACGGGAAACAACCATTTAATACAACAAATGAACATAAATCCGATATTTTATTATCGGATTTCTTTTTTAATGAATATATGCCAAAACACGCGAAGATTTATAATTTAAAAGATACGGCTCATAAAAAAGAGCAAGTATTCAATCATCATTTTACAAAATTTAAAAACAAGCGGTTAAACGAAATAACCAAGCAAGACATTGAATCTTATCATAAATTAATCGGTAGCAAACAAAAGCCGAGTGCAGCAAATAATTTTTTAGGTTTAATGACCCATATATATAATATAGCCATTGAAATGAGTTTTATTGATAAAAATCCAGCATTAAAAATTAAACCATTTCCAACAAAATCAAGAGACAGATTTTTACAACCAACAGAAATCTCTGATTTTATGACCGCGTTAAACAATATGACCAATGATAAATTAAAGGATTATGTGTTATTATTGTTATTAACAGGCCAACGTAGAGGTAATATCGAAAGTTTGCGATGGTCTCATATCGATTTTCATAATAATATAATGTATTTGCCCCATACAAAAAACGGAGATTCTCAGCATATCCCGTTAACAGAACAAGCGATTTCTTTACTAAAATCAATTAAAACAAAACAAATTAAAGCCAATCAAGACTGGATATTCCCATCTACAAAAAGCAAAAGCGGGCATATCGAGGGTGCAGATGTATTTTGGCAAGAATTGTTAAAATCAGCGGGATTAAAAGATTTACATTTACATGATTTAAGACGAACAATGGCAAGCTATCAAGCGATTTTAGGCTCAAGTATGAATATTATCGGTAAATCATTAGGCCATAAATCCATACAGTCAACAGCTGTATATGCTCGCTTAAATTTAACTCCAGTAAGAGATTCAATGCAAAAAGCAACTAATGAAATATTTAAATTATCTGACGGAACAAATTATTAATATGATAACTTATTGATATTGCCAAATGAAAAAGCGGTAAAAACAGCAGATTTTCGGCATTTTCGGAAATAAGAGAGAAATAACAGAGAAAAAATAAAATAATATCGTTTAATACAGCAAAAACCTGTCAAAAACAGCAGAAAAATACACAGATTTCTGATATATGACAGGTTTTTTGTTATTCATTCTATTTTATACGTTCAAACCCTTTTTATAGTTTTTTTATAGTTTA
>JAZRSO010000034.1:0-6005 GCA_045651525.1 Candidatus Enterousia sp.
AAAGCCAATAAGTAAAATAAAGTTTAGTGCTTTCCGTCCGTCTTCGCTTACGCACGGCCTGGACACTCAATTTTCCTAATTGGCAAAGCCAATAAGTAAAATAAACTTTAGTGCTTTCCGTCCGTCTTCGCTTACGCTACGCCGAGACACTCAATTTTCCTAATTGGCAAAGCCAATAAGTAAAATTGGTGGTGCGGGTAAGGAGACTTGAACTCCTATGGGTTGCCCCGCTGGAACCTAAATCCAGTGCGCCTACCAATTTCGCCATAGCCGCGTGCAATCAATATACAGGATAACTGCGTGGAAAACCAGGGGATCGTTGCAGTTCTGACTTTACGCCACAGCCCATCAGTCCCAATACAGATATCATCAAAAAGCATAAAAATATCTTTTTCATCGCCCTGTATTATAGTGTTATTGGTTACGTCTGTCAAATTAAAACCAAATTGTTTCTGTCGTGTCTTGTGAGTTTGTCGTATGTACTGCATTTAGCTACGATAATTTAAACAAACGATTGACAAACAACAAAAAAGTATTATATTAATGAGCGTAAATAAGGATTAAAAATGAATAAAAAAGAAAGATATCAATTAAATGTACAAGATTTGATGGATGTTGTGCCTGAATCGACAGTGGCCAAACAACTTGATGTTTTAATAGATGAAGATGACGACAAGGTTCTTTCACGCAGTATCAGATGGGTGGTAAGCGATTATGTTGTTTACTCTGGGACGCGTGATGTTTATTCGATTGGGTATGACAATTCAGAAATTTTCAAATTTGTTTTGAAACGTGCAGATTATAAAAAATTTGTATCTGCATGTCAGGCACGCCGCCAAGAATTGTTCGGCAAGAAACCAAGAACAAAATAACAACATGTAAAACACCGCACAACGCGGTGTTTTTGATTTTTGACGTGTCGCCCCTACGCAATTTTGCAGTTCTGGTAAGAAATAAAGGCGTTTTTGCAGATTTTGTGATATAATTACCTGCATAAACGACGAGGAAAAAATGATTTATTATAATGAAAACGATATTTTAATCAGAGATCTGGCGGCAGCTGATGCTGAAGTACTTGCACGTCAGGAACAATTACAGGGGCTGTTAGATAAGAAACCAGAAAGATATTTCCGTAGATTAAATGATGTTGCAAATGGTAAATGTGTGGCTCTGGTTGCTGAATATCGTGGTACCCCTGTTGGTTATATCAATGTATATCCAAATGCACAATGGGGTGCATTTGCTGGTAAAGGTTGGCCAGAGATAATTGATATGAGGGTTCTTGAAAAATATCAAAAACATGGAATTGGTAATAGATTAATGCTGGTTGCAGAAGATATATCAAAAAAATATGCAGATACTGTTTATTTGGGTGTTGGTGTAAACAGTAATTATGGTTCTGCATTCAGATTGTATGTTAAACATGGATTTATTCCGGACGGCACGGGTTTATGGCGAAATGATGAGCATTTAGAAAACTATACAGATATAAAATATGACGACGACGTTATTATCTATATGTCAAAAAAATTCCAATAGGTTTGAATATGAATGATTATTTAGCAATTATCAAAGAAACATTTCCTGAATTAGATATTCAAGATTTTTCTGTTCTTGGGCACGGTAATTTGGCAGCAACTTGTTTAGTCAATAAAAACATTGTTTTTAAAATTACAGGTTCAAGTGAAAAAGCCCTTAAAGATACGGAACACGAAATATACCTTTTGAAACTGATAAACCATAATCTGTCATTTAATATTCCTAAAATTCTGTATGACGGTAAAATAAACAATGGTGGTTGGGTATTTGGTGAAAGTTTATTGCCAGGAATCACTTATTCCAAAGAATTACACAACAGTTTTGACAAAGATACCCAAACAGATATTTTACGTCAGATTGGTAAAGTTATGCGTGAATTACATTCTGTTAAAGTCGATGACGACAAAAAATTATTATTCGTTGGTGATTATAAACAAAATATTGCTATGTTTAACGAATACTTTTCTGACGAAGTCAAACAATGTTTCAACCAAACAGATATTGAACGAATAAATGCTGTTCGTGAAAGATATGAATATCTCTCTATTCATTATCCAGTTGAATTGGTTTTAGTGCACGCTGATATGCATTTTGGTAATTTTATGTTTGATATAGAACACAAAAAGATTACTGGTTTAATAGATTTTGGTGCTGCACATTTCTCAGAACCTGCGCGTGATATGCATTATTACTATGGTGAAGATATAAAACATATTTTGGAGGGGTATGGTGAAACTCAAGATATTTATTTGCCAGAACGTCAGAAATTCCATTCCGTAACAAACTTTCTGGAAAACATTGGTGGATATATACAAGAAAACCTATCACCAGATAATGAAATACGAAAGTTGTTGCATATTTTATAATTAAAAAAGTTCGTAAATTGGCAAAACATGCTATGTTTTTACCGCCCGACCACGAACCACAGAAAAGCAAAGAAAACAAACAAAAAACCGACCACACAGGTCGGTTGTAATTTTGGCAGGGCCATCTGTGCAATTCACGAACTGATGACATGCGTGATTTGTTGCCGTTCGGGAAAGAAGCAAAGGTGTTTTTAGAGAAATATAAAAATTGACAAACTGTATTTGTGTGCTATGCTTCAAACTATGAAGATAGAATTAAAAAAACTAGATTTTTCTTTGCTCTGGCGACATTCACATGATTTTTATCGTGTTTTGGATGCAAATCGCACGCGCCTGCAATCTTACTTTTTTTGGGCAAATAAAAAAGTGACGCCAAACTTTTCAAAGACGATTTTGTTTATGATTGCTTATGTTGTTGATACATATTATAAAAATATAAAACGTAAAATAGCAAACAGTGCACATGATGCTCCATTTGTTATTATGCGGGATAATTCTGTTGCTGGTATGATTGGGCTTGATAATATTAGCCCAATATCGCACGATGCTGAGATTTGGTTTTGGGTTTCCCAAGAAAACGAGGGGCTTTGTGTCGCTACACAATCGATTAAAAAAATAGAAGACTATTCACTGAACCAATTAAATTTACAATCATTATACGCCAGTGTTGTTTATACAAACGAAAGGTCAAAATCGATATTGACGCGCAATAATTACACAATTGAAGATATTAAATATAATGTGCCAATATCTAGGCGAAATCCAACAATTACAAATCTAATCAAGTTCAGAAAGATTATCACAAAATAAACCCAAAACTCGTTATTTTAGTGGTTACTCTAAAAATGTTCGTAAATTGGCAAAACAGGCAATGTTTTTAACACCCGACCACGAACCAATGACTCGTGCGAATTGCTTTCTTTAATTTTTGCAGATTTTGTGATATAATTATCTTTGAATAAAGAAAGGAATATCTGATGAAACGTGCGGTAAAGTTTAAATTAAAAAATGGTAAAGAGATTACAATTCGTCCATTGAAGATAGATGATTATAATGCGTTTGTAAAATATATGAATGAATTTAGAAAAGGTCCAAGTGCCAAATGGACTTGGCAATATCCTGGGCGTCCGTTGGTGCCACGTGAACGTGCAGAAAAAGATTGGTCGGATAAAAACAGTTTATTTATAGGTGCGTTTGATGGTGATAAATTGATTGGTACGGCAAATATAATGAAAAAAATGCCGGACCACCCATATTCGGGTCGTGTTGCAATATCAGGAACAGCAATACTGGAAAAATATACATCGAATGGTTTGGGAACAAAATTCAAACAGATTGTTGGTAAATGGGCGTCTGAAAATAATGTTCATAAATTACAGACCGAAGTTCGTCATAAAAACACTCGTTCTTTGGGAAATTTGTTAAAACAAGGATATGAAATTGTTGGCATTTTACACGACACGGCTTTTATAGACGGTGAATGGCACCACGAATATATTATGGAAAAGATATTGGAAAAATAATTTAAACACCCACAATATATACGAACCATGAAAAAGGTTAGATTTCTAACCTTTTCTTTTTAAAAGTTAGAAAGTCAGCAAAACGGTAGTAGTTTTCAACACCCAAACGGGTGTTTTTGATTTTTTGCAGCCCCAACATCGCGCCTCGATACGCAATAAATAAAATCAAAAAAATCTCCCTTGGTCGATTTTTTAAGATTTTTCTAATTGTGTATTCTCGTATTCGCCATGCGTGCCTGTGGGCGATGCCCACGAAAACTGCGTTTTCATATGGTGCATACGCACCAATGTCGGCACTTTGGCACATCCGGTTGGGGCTGCTTTGGGCAAAATTAAAACCGACCACGCCTAACCAATAACTAAAATCAAAAAAATTTCGTGAACTTCAATTTTTTAAGATTTTCTTAATTGTCCCCAACCGGATTGTTCGCGTTGCTCACCACACGTAAGACTCGAACTTCGTTTAAACTTGTTCTCGTCAACTATCGTGTCGAACCTGCGGTTCTCATCTCGGTGATAACATGCCAAAATAAAAAGACCACCGAAATGGTGGTCATTTTATTTTGGCAGCCCCAACCGGATTCGAACCGGTGTTCTCGCCTTGAAAGGGCGGTGTCCTAGGCCTCTAGACGATGGGGCCAAAACTGCCTTGTTCGTGTCGAACGCTGGCAAATTATAACTGGTCTGATGACCGTTGTCAAGTATTTATCAACGATTTTATTCCGCTGATTTTTCAGACGCGTTTGCATCTGGCAATTCTTCGACCTGAACAAAGACGATTTCCTTGCCGCCTTCGCCAATCAGTGTCAATTTGCCGTCTGACAATTCGTATGTTTCAACAGTTGGCATAAACTGGAAATATTCAGTTTCTGTTTCCATGGCTTCTGGTGCGCCCATCATCATTGTTGATGCAAAACCATCAAATTTAATTTCGTCGCCATCTGCGGTGTATCCGCCGTTGTACAAGTTCACAACACGGCCATAAACGCGCATTTCATTTGGATCAAAAGACAACGTAATATCAACCCCTGGCTGGGCAGATACAAAGTTCGCACCCTTTAACAATTCTGGGTTTTGGCCGTTTTCGCCACACGCGGTCAGTGCCAACGCACACAGTCCTGTTGCAATCAGTTTTAATTTCATGGTTTCTCCTTTCGTTTTATGTATGGGCTTATTATAAACCAAAGAAAAACAATAATAAACAAGAAAAAACACCGCCCGGACCAACAAAAAACATCTTGTAATACATAGTCTTTTTTCCTAAGATAACCATGTCACGCAGAGATGTGTGTCAGGACTGTAGTAAGTCTTGCTTAAATCCGGCACAGATTGTGTCGTTAAATCCCCGCCTGGTCGGGGAGCTGGTGATATATATAATACGGGCAACCGGAAAATCACCAGAGTCACATGATTTAAGCTGATTTACTAACTCCCTGACCGTCATATTTGCATGGCGGTCTAGTTTTCCAGAATCGGGGGGAATAATGAAAAAAATATTTATTTTATTGTGTGGAATGATGACTTTTTCATCGTTTGCAGATATTGTATCTGTCGATAAATCAGTTTCTCGACCTGCGCGTGGCGCGTCTGCAAATTCCCGCAGTGTCAGCGCGCGTAATACATCATCTTCCCGTAATGCAACCCAGGCACGTACCGGCACTGCAACAGCGGGTCGTGCAAATGCAACTGCGACGCGTGTTGCGTCACGTGCAACGCGCAGTTCTGCAAATACAAATTCTGGTGTAACTTCACGTAACGCTGTAACGAACAAGGGTGTTGCGGCACGTGCAGGTTCATTGGTACAAACAGATACAGTAAATAAACCATTATATACAGGTCGTGTTAGTGTTCGTACATCTGGTGCAACAATGCAGGCGCGTGCGCCATCTGCGGCGGCTGTGTCGGTTATCCAAGAAACCTCCAGTATTTCCAGTGGCCCAGATATTTCTGAAATGGATCAATTGGCGCAAATGACCGATTATTGCAAGGCGCAATATATGTCATGTATGGATAATTTCTGTAATGTGCTGGACGATAATCAGGGTCGTTGTTCTTGTTCCAAGAATTTAAAAAGTTA
>JAZRSO010000035.1:0-7246 GCA_045651525.1 Candidatus Enterousia sp.
CACAACTTCTTCAATCAATTTTTCGTGCAATTCTTGGGCTTTTGCTTTCAGTTCTTCTGGGATTTCAACGATGTGTGGTTCTTTACCCATATCGTCTTCCCATACGATACCTTTCATTTCAACAACGTCAACAACACCACGGAAATCAGATTCTGCACCAATTGGGAAATTCAGAACCAATGGATTTGCACCCAAGCGTTCACGAATCATATCAACACAGCGGAAGAAGTTACCACCAATACGATCCATTTTATTGATAAAGCAAATACGTGGAACCGCATAACGGTCTGCCTGACGCCATACTGTTTCTGTCTGTGGTTGTACACCAGATACAGATTCAAATACAGCAACCGCGCCGTCCAATACACGCAGTGAACGTTCTACTTCCATTGTAAAGTCAACGTGCCCCGGTGTGTCAATCAGATTGATACGATGATCGCGCCAGAAACATGTTGTTGCGGCAGATGTAATTGTAATACCACGTTCTTGTTCCTGTTCCATCCAGTCCATGGTTGCGCCACCATCGTGCACTTCACCGATTTTATAGGTCTTTCCGGTATAGAACAAAATACGTTCTGATGTTGTTGTTTTACCCGCGTCAATATGGGCCATAATGCCAATATTGCGGTACATATGTAAAGGTGCGGTTTTTCCGACTGACATAGTGTCTTTCCTTTGCTTTTGTTTTTATTACCAGCGGAAGTGAGCAAACGCTTTGTTCGCTTCTGCCATTTTATGTGTGTCAATTTTCTTTTTAAATGCACCACCTTGGCCATTTAATGCATCGCGCAATTCACCGAACAAACGTTCTGTCATTGTACGTTCACCACGTTTACGTGCGAACATAACCAACCAACGCAATGCCATTGTCTGCTGACGTGCAGGTCTTACCTCTACAGGAACCTGATATGTTGCACCGCCAACACGGCGACCTTTTACTTCGACAGATGGTTTCAATGCATCAACCGCTTCCAAGAAAGTTGTCAGTTCATCACCGTCTTTTGCAATATTTTTCAATTTTTCCATTGCACCATAAACGATATTTTCGGCAACTTCTTTTTTACCGTCCCACATAACAACATTTATACATTTTGCAACAACCAGATTGTTATATTTGGAATCTGGCAAGATTTCACGTTTTGTTGCAGCTTTACGTCTTGACATATTTTTTTCCTTTTATCGCTTCATCTGTTATTCACAGATTACTCACATACATTACATATGTGTGGTTAGTTTAATTATTTCTTTGTTTTGGCACCATACAAAGAACGACCTTGTTTTCTTGCATCAACACCCTTGGTATCCAATACACCGCGGATAATATGATACTTTACACCAGGCAAGTCCTTTACACGACCACCACGAATCATAACAACGCTGTGTTCCTGCAGGTTGTGACCTTCGCCAGGGATATATGCTGTTACTTCGCGGCCGTTTGCCAGTTTTACACGGGCAACCTTACGCTGCGCCGAGTTAGGTTTTTTCGGTGTTGTCGTATAAACACGTGTGCAAACACCACGTTTCTGTGGGTTTTCCATCATGTCAGGTGCTGTACTTTTTACAACAACCTTTTTACGAGGTTTCCGAATCAGTTGGTTTACTGTTGGCATTCAAAATTCTCTTTCTTTTTTCTACCTGTTTTTAGTCTGCACAAAACCCGCTTATCAGTCTTATTTCAACGACTTAACGTCGGATTATAAGTCCCGAAAACAAAAGCGGTTTCATGTGTTTCTTGCTTTCCTTGTTTACACAGAAAGCGAATATACTATAACCGCCACCCCCCGCATTGTCAAGGAAAATATGGGAAAAAATAATAACTTTTTCGCTTGAAACGCCCGTAAAAGCAGGAATTTAAAGTTTTGACAAAAATGACAAAAATAATGTCTGTACGAGCAAAAAAATCCGCCAATATGGCGGATAAAAAAATCAAAAATCTGCACCAAATTGAAATTTAAAGTTCACTGGCGCATCGTCAAAAGAATGCACAACATCTTTTGACACATACAACCCCAGATACTTGGTCTTGGACACATTATAGTTCACACCAAATTCAAAAATCAGTTCTTCACCATCATAGTACTCCTTATATAAATCAAAATTAAAGTTCAATGACGCAACCAGATTCCAATTCGTATTTAATAACTTTTGCCCCATAACCCCAACTGTCATCGCCCATGTATCATAGTCATAAGCCGAAACATCATCATTAAGATAGTCCAATTCAACAACACCCGCCAGTGTCCAATCTGTCCCCATACGACCAACTTGTGTCCCCAATGTCCAATTATATGCGATTGTTTCCAAATGCTGACGCGTATTATAAATTTGTTTAACACTGGCGTAAATATCGGCCATACTGTCGGGATTATTAGAAACAGACCAATCCATCCCCAATTCTAAATTATTCCACGCCCACTTACCAAACTGGGGATTATCAGACGAATCATAAGAACCTGTTGTCGCAATCATAACCGATAAATTATCTGTTATACCATATCCAAATTCATCAGACATATAAAACTGCTCGAACTTGGTATCCAGTTTAATTGGCGTCAGAATATTATAGAACCGCCCTTTGGCCGGACTATAAAACGGATTACCATTCATTATATTGTCTGCACTTGCCGCACCTGACACAGCCACCAGCGCACCAAAAACAAAACATAGTTTTTTCATATATCTCTCCTTTCGTCATAAAAAAGTATAAAAAATATGAAATCAGATATAAACAGGAACCTAAGCCTATAAAAAAACACCCAAGACAGGAAACCTTGGGTGTACAACAATTCGAAAGATTAAAGGGTTTAACCAAACAGTTTTACCTGTCCAGTTGATACGATTGTAGCAAGCCAAAACCAACCTGCAAGAACAAAGATTTTTGATTTCGCGTTAAAAATATGTTATGCTCTGGCATATTATCGAATCGAACGCACAAACCAATCCCCCACACTCACCAAGGCACAGCGAATATTTCTATCTGCAATTTTTATAATATCAGAAATTGCAAGCCGACAACTTTCTAAAATTTATTTTTAATTTTTTTATTTTATCAGCGTCACTTAATTATCTTTTTCATAGTGCGACATTGGCACCAAAGGCATCTTTTCTTTTTTTGCTGACATTTTTGCCCTTGCCTTGGCCTGTGCAAATCATCTGACTGTACAATTTCAAAACTTTTCGCATATTCAGTCATATACAAAACCCGCTAATTTTTATTCTTTGATTTTTTTATTTCACGCCATGCATTATGATTTTTTTGATGCTGGGCATAGTCAACAGAAAACCTGTGTCCGCCCTGCCCGTCTGCAACAAAGAACAAAAAGTTTGTATCCGCAGGCCGCAACACAGCACGAATCGCATTTTGTCCAACATTTGCAATTGGGGTTGGTGGCAATCCTGCGTTACGATAAGTGTTATAAGGACTGTCTATTTTCAAATGTCCGCTTAACAATGGCGCGCCCTGCATATCGCCCAGCGCATCTGTCAGCGCATAAACCACAGTCGGATCTGCCTGTAATCGCATACCTTTGTTCAATCTGTTCAGATACACACTGGCAACGATTGGCATTTCACGTGCGACAGGTGTTTCTTTTTGCACAATTGACGCCAAGGTCAAAACATCGTTCCAATTTTTTAAGGGCTTTGGCAATACACGATAGGCCTTTTTGATGTGGGCATTTACATCAACCATTTTTTTACGCATCAGTTCCAACAGCGCCAAGCGCGCCGTTCCACGTGCCACACGATATGTATCTGGGAAAATTTGCCCATCTTTCAGATTGCACACAGGGCGTGATTTATTATCACTGCATTCCACTGCGCCCGTCAGTTCTGAATTTTGCAGCAACATATTTTTTATTTGTTTAATTGTTAAACCTTCGGGGATAACAACTGTTGTTGTTGCAACATCGCCCGACACCAGCATTTTTGTTACCCGCCACAGACTGGCCCCACGTGGGATTTCATATTGCCCACTTTGGATTTTTCCACCATGAAAACGCACAGACGCAATAAATAAATCAGCAGATTCAATCAAATTATTTTTCACCAAACGATTCGCAACACCTGTTACAGAATCGCCCCGCACGACATCAAATACAGTTTGTGTCTTAACAGGCGACTGAATACAGAAAATATAAAACATCACAATAACCGCGACCACAATCGGTGCAAATAATATATACCCCAAAACATATCGCGGAAAGAATTTTCTACATTTCACCATGACACAGATTATTACAAATAAAAACTAAATTTGCAATATAACAAAAACCGCCCAGATTTGGGCGGTTGATTTATTTTTCTTCGTCTTCTTTGTTTAAACCAATTGTATTTTTAATTGGGTCAACAATTGTTTCTTTGGCACTGTCCAGCGTACGAATCAGCGCACGACGAATTTTACCACTGATTGTCATTGGCAGTGTGTCAACAAATTCAATGATGCGTGGGCTTTTATAGTGTGCAGTATTTGTTTTTACATGGTCTTGCAACTGTCGCACCAGAACGTCATTTGCCTGGAAATATTTATTCAAGACAATTGTCGCCTTGACTGCCTGACCACGCGCAGAATCTGGCACCCCAGTTACAGCGACTTCACGCACAGCCGGATGTTCCAACAGAACAGATTCCACTTCGAATGGGCTGACACGATAACCACTGGTTTTAATCAGATCGTCATTACGTCCCACAAACCAAAAATAACCATCTGCATCCAGATATGCCATATCACCAGTATGATAGAACCCATCACGATATACAGACGCGGTCTGCTTTTCATTTTTATGATAACCTTGGAACAGACCCAACGGTTTTGAATCTTTGACACAGACGCAGATTTCCCCCACAGTATTTACATCTGTAATCCGACGTCCACGTTCATCCAACAGTTGTATATCCCATCCCGCAGCCGGTTTTCCCATTGATCCTGGTTTTGGTTCAATCCATTCGTTATTAAACAATAAAACAGTTGTTTCTGTTTGCCCAAAACCTTCGTGCAGTTTTACACCTGTTTTTTCCAAGAACTTTTCATAGACTTCTGGATTTAACGCTTCACCCGCGACATCTGCCTTGACCAGTGACGACAAATCAAATTTATCCATATTAGCATTTATCATCATTTTATATGCGGTTGGCGGCGCACAGAACGATGTTACCTTGTTATCTGCGATTGCGCCCAGCAAATCGTACGCGGTAAATATTCTTGAAAAGTCAAACACGAACACAGTCGCACCCGCCAACCATTGCCCGTACATTTTACCCCACGAACACTTTGCCCATCCAGATTCAGACAATGTAAAGTGAATATCGCCATCCGTCAATCGTTGCCAAAATACGGCTGTATTTATATGCCCCAATGGGTATGCAAAATTATGCGCGACCATTTTTGGCATATCTGTTGTACCGCTGGTGAAATAGACAACCATTGTATCTGTATTTTCGTTCATCACACGTTCAAATTTTGACGGATATTTTTCACATGCATCTGCGATTTGCGCACAGTCAATCAGTTGAATCGAATCATTGTCGCCGATTGCAGTTTTAATTTCATTTACAACAGCACCGTCATCAAACGCGATGATTGTTTTTACATCTGCAGTCTTGATACGGAATTTAATATCTTCTGACTTTAATTGATTAGTTGATGGGATTGGAATTGCGCCTAATTTATGCATTGCCATCATCAGCACCCAGTATTCCCATCTGCGCCGCATAAATAACAATACAGTATCACCACGTTTAACACCACGCGCCACCAGAAAGTTTGCGACCGCCCCAGACATTTCGGACAACATTTTAAAAGTGATTGATTTCTTGTCGCCATCATCATTTACCCACAGAACTGCAACCTTGTCTGGTGTTTCGTTTGCGATAACATCGACAACATCATACGCAAAGTTAAAGTTTTCAGGCACATTTACAACAGCGTTTTGCACATAATCATCATAACTATCAAATTTTTCTTTTGCCAAGAAACGCTTTAAAAACATTTTTCTTCCTTTTTGTTACGCATAATAAATATGGTGCATATATGAAAAATTACAAGAAAAAAATTCAAAAAAAAGCATTGCAATTATTGTGAATCAGTCGCATAATTCCCACACATTTATCGGAGTGTAGCTCAGCCTGGTAGAGCGCTACGTTCGGGACGTAGAGGTCGTGGGTTCGAACCCCGTCACTCCGACCAGAAATTGTAATATGCATGAAAATGTCTAATCAGAAAAATTTTTGTAACGGCTGTGAAAAACAATGTGAACTAAGCAGTCACGGTTATTGGAATCATCCACAAATCGCAGACAGAATAATTGCAGATACTGACAGAATGCACACCGCGAATGACGCGATTGCATTTGCGAAACGTCTGTGCACAACATGTGAATACCATGGCACTGCGGGTCATCCAGGTGTTGTAAAAAAGCGTTTCAAGGTGGCCGAAACATGCATCGGATGTAATCGTGGTTGCCGAATATTTCTGCAAAAAAAGAACGACTATTTTTGCATTCAGGTCGGTCATAACATTGTTTCAAAAAGCAAGAATAAATACGACGCGATAATTCGTAGTATTGAATATTGTCGCACCTGTCCCAACCGAACACGATAATCCCCTGCCCCGCAGGGATAATTTCCGCAAAGAATTTTCACCGTCCTTTCTTTGTCATTGCGAGGGAGTGTAACGACCGCGGCATCCGTCTTCGCTGACGCTACGCCGAGACTTCGCACGCATACGCTCGCGATGACAAGGGAAAGGAAGAAGACGTCATACCGGCGAAGGCCGGTATCCAATGCGTTCGTATTTCTGTGGTTTTGGTGGAATGCAATGGTCCCCGACCTGCGTCGGGGTGACGAGATGTTGTTCCTTTGTCATTCCCGCGCAGGCGGGAATCCATTGCTTCGCAGACAATTATTCTTTTGTCCCTGCGGGGAAAACCCACCCCGTCACTGCGTGACACCCCTCCCCGCGGGGGCGGAACGCCCCGGCGTCGGAGGGGAACTTGTCACCGGTTTTAAGTTCTCCTCCCTGGGAGGAGTACGGCGCAGCCGGGAGGTGGGTTGCCCCTGCCCCGCAGGGATAATTTCCGCAAAGAATTTTCACCGTCCTTTCTTTGTCATTGCGAGGGAGTGTAACGACCGCAGCATCCGTCTTCGCTGACGCTACGCCGAGACTTCGCACGCATACGCTCGCGATGACAAGGGAAAGGAAGAAGACGTCATACCGGCGAAGGCCGGTATCCAATGCGTTCGTATTTCT
>JAZRSO010000036.1:0-94804 GCA_045651525.1 Candidatus Enterousia sp.
CATTGGAATAAATATAACAGCAAGTCTAATACAAATGAATTAAGTTTATCCTTAGAAATAGGCAGATGTATGAAGTGCAACAAAAAGACATCTGGTATGTCACAACGTGCAAAAGACACGATGTGTGCAGAAAATATAAAAACCGGCAAATGTCGTGATGAAATGGTTTGTATCACCATAGGTGCAGTTTTGTTTCCAGAACTGTACGCAAAAAAGACAGAAAAACAGAAATAAAAAACACCGGCAAATGCCGGTATTTTTTTATCTTCTGGGACCACCCATCGGACCACGCATCATTTGATTATTAGGGTTTGATTTCAATACCCCCATACGACCTGTGATAATTTTATCACCCATTTTTATTTCGTCTGAAATAATTTCTGTTTCTGTGGCTGTAACCAAGCCCTTGGTATATGGAATCATAATCATTTCGCCATCACGCAATATCGCCAAATGCGTTGCAGGGGTTGCACCGTTTGCATCTTCTGTGATGTGATCAAAATTACGCACCAAGAAAGCCGAATTTGACGTCTTCCAAGTATTATCACGTTCTGCAATGATAATAGTTACAAATGCAGTCATCCCAGGCATTAAACGCAAGTCTTGGTTATCAACATTTATAACAACTGTATAAACGACAACATTCGAAGTTGTTGTTGGTGACAGACGAATTTGACGAACAATACCTTGAAATGTTTCTGTTGGATACGCATCAACTGTGAAAGATACAATTTGACCTTCTTTGATTACACCAATATCCGCTTCGGATACAGATGTTTCGATTTGCATTTTTGTTAAATCTTCGGCAATTTCAAACAAGTCCGGTGTTTGGAAAGACGCTGCAACAGTTTGTCCTACATCAACCTTGCGCGAGATAACAGTACCATCAACAGGCGATGCAATTTTCGCATATCCCAAATTTGTTACTGCGCGTTCATACTGTGACTGCATACGATTTACAGACTGTTCCGACTGTTCATATTGTGTTTGTGATTGTTCCATTTCTGCCCGTGAAATCATATCGCCTTCGAACAACATTTTATTTCTTTCGTATTCATTTTTTGCAAAGTTGCGTTGTGAAATCGCACTGTCCAAAGATGCCTTGGCTTCATCCACAGACGCCTGCAAAACAGACGGTTCAATCGTCAGCAATAAATCGCCTTTTTTAACCTTGGAATTAAAATCAACATACAGATTATCAATTGTGCCAGATACCTGGGAACCAATATTGACTGTATTTACAGGACGAATTTCACCAGTTGCACTGACCACCTGGCGCATATCACCGTATGTAATATTTATTGTTGCAAAGCCTTGCTTTTTATCATCTTTGCCACCAAATATTAGTAACGCACCAACACCAACAGCAATGATTAATAATATCCACCATTTTTTATGCCATATAAAACGAAATATACGACCAAAAAAAGATGGACGTTTTTGATTTGGTGTTTGTGGTGTTTTTTTATTATTCTTGGCCATTGTTGTTTTCTCCCTCTAGCTCTGCCTTGATTTCTCCAACAGCCAATGCAACGGCTGCGCGTTTTGTGAACAAGTCATATTTTGCAGAATTGTTTTGTTGTTCTGCGTTCAATAATTCTGATTGCGCCGTCTGCCAGTCCAGCATAGTCGCACGTCCAACCTTGTACATACCGGCGGTAACGCGTTCGCTTTCCGTTGCAGATTTTAACAAAGTTTCTGTCTGCTTTAATACTGTTTGCGCTGTTTTATAATTTTGATATGCTGTAAAGATATCCAATGTTGCGTTATCTTGGGTACTGCGTTCTTGTTCAACTGCGCGTTCGTAATTTACAGCCGCCGCACGTGCATTATACAGATTTGCAAAACCTGCAAACAATGGCATTGATGCGCGTACACCAATACTGCCACTGATATTATCTGTACCTGCACCATATGTTTCAGATGGCGTATCATTCCATGATGCAGATGCAGACGCAGAAATTGATGGCAAGTTACTTAAGAACACGCTGTTTCTTCTGTGCCAGGCAGCATCTTTGTTGGCAGTTGCGCGCAATAAATCAGGTCTGGTCTTTTGCGCCTGTGCGAACAATTCATCCAACGATTTTGTTTCTGATATACTGGCAATTTCAGCCGGCATATCTGCAATTGTTATATCTTGGTCGGCAGAAAAAGACAGCTTTGCAAGCAATGCCCCTTTGGTAATTTCACGATTATTTTTTGCACGCTCTAAATCCAAATCACGACTGGCCAATGTTGTATCGGCCTTTAACACATCAGCACGTGCAACAGAACCGGCCTTGAACTTTTTTTGTGCAGTATCACGGGCAGTCTGTGCAACATCACGCAACATTTGCGCAGACTTAACATCTGCATTTGCGTTCAGCAACGCATAATAAGAACCAATTAAACCATAAATATAATTCTGAACACTTTCGTCATAATCAAAACCAGCCGCACGCCATGACGCAGCCGCCTGATTTAAATCAGCCAATCTTTTACCAAAATCAAATATCAGATAAGATGCAGACAAAGACGCACCATACGACCAATCGCCCCATTGTTCATTACGATATGGCAAATTTGCATTTGCACCGACACTAAGACTGGGTAAATATTTTGCATAACTGGCATTTTTGGAAAAGCGCGCCGATTCGTACGCCAAATAAGACGCGGTTGTTTGCGGATTTCTGCACAATCCCAAATCAATAATCTGTTGTAATGTTAATTCTTGACTTGGAACATCCATACGTGTTGCACAATCTGTAATCTGTGCAAACGCAGAAAACGGCACTAAAAACAGTGATAAAAAGGTTAATTTTCTCATGTACATTCTCTCTGAATCAAATTTATTTTATATGATAAACATTTTTCTGTTGAATTACAAATATTTTTTGCGTAATATAAGTTCGCTGGTTCAGGCCTGGTGGCAGAGTGGTTATGCAGAGGACTGCAAATCCTTCTATGCCGGTTCGATTCCGACCCAGGCCTCCAAATAAAAAAACACCCCTTGTGGGTGTTTTTTTGTTTGAAAATCATAAAGCAGAGAACCGGCATCCCCATAAATTTTGTTTGAAAATAAGTTTTATCTATGTTACATTTGTCAGTGAATCCATAGCGATGTGGGTTTGGGCTGTAGTAAGCTCGTAAAACGTACGGTGCAGTATCGCATCGTAAAATATATCATTGGTGTATTCTGCACCGTTATGCTGCGACCTGTATGGTTGGGCAGCCGCATGTTCGTAAGACTGCGGAGTCATTACGTTTTATGATTTACTAACTGCCCGACCACTTTTTTAAGTGGTCTTGTTTTTTACCAAAGGAAAAATCTATGGAACAAATAATAACGGGGCGCGACATTGAAAAATTCAGACAAGAACACAATTTTCATATCTTTGTTATGTGTAACGTTTTAGGAATTGTAACAGAACTGGAATATCATAAAATCATCGCATATCGAAAGCGCTTAACCGTATTTCAACAAATCTCTTTTATTGAATTCAAGTCCACATTCCGCAAACAATAAAACGCTCCTTGTGGGTGTTTTTTATTTGAAAATAAGTTTTATCTATGTTACATTTGCCAGTGAATCCATAGCGATGTGGGTTTGGGCTGTAGCAAGCCCATAACAAGAACGGTGCAGTACTGCATCGTAAAACAATCGCAGATGTATTCTGCACCGTTATGCTGCGACCTGTATGGTTGGGCAGCCGCATGTTCGTAAGACTGCGGAATCATTACTTGTTATGATTTGCTAACTGCCCGACCACTTTTTTAAGTGGTCTTGTTTTTTACCAAAGGAAAAATCTATGGAACAAATAATAACGGGGCGCGACATTGAAAAATTCAGACAAGAACACAATTTACATATCTTTGTTATGTGTAACGTTTTAGGAATTGTAACAGAACTGGAATATCATAAAATCATCGCATATCGAAAGCGCTTAACCGTATTTCAACAAATCTCTTTTATTGAATTCAAGTCCACATTCCGCAAACAATAAAATGCCCCTTGCGGGCGTTTTTTTTAATGTGTATGATATGCATTATGATAATAAGTTTAAGTTTGACTGATTTTAGAAATCATACCGCATGTCGCATAAATACATCTGGGCGACATAATGTTATTATTACCGGCCCCAATGGCGCCGGCAAGACCGCAATATTAGAAGCAATTTCAATGCTGTCTGGCGAACGTGGCATGCGTGGCGCAACAATGTCTGATATCGCACGATTTAATGGCGATGGTGGCTTTTGTGTTTTTGCAACATCTGATAACGATACAGATATGTGTGTTTATTTTTCATCTGGTGACACAAATCGTCGTGCAAAAATAGACGGCGAAAATGCACCACTGTCCGAACTGGCACAACATACACGCGTTATATGGCTAACCCCAAAAGAAGACAGATTGTTTGTTGATTCTGCATCTGAACGTCGCGCATTCTTTGACAGGCTGGCGACCAGTTTTGACGCATCGCACGCAGGACGCACCGCAAAGTTATCAAAGCTGTTATCAGAACGCGCATTCGCATTAAAATCTGGGTCTGACATTCATTGGTTGAACGCGTTGGACGCACAAATCGCAGGTGCCAGTGTTGCAATCGCTGTTGCCAGAATACAATACGCTGGCGAATTAAATTACTTTTTGAAAAAGTCTGCAATATCTGTTTCTGGAATATTGGAACAAATGCTGATTGACGGCTTATCCGCAGGGGATGCAGAAAGAAAATATCTGGAATACTTAAAAGAAAACAGAACATTGGTCGGCGATAAAATGGTCTTGGACGGGCCACACAAATCAGACTTTGGTGTTTTTAATACAGAATTAAATTTACCTGCGCATTTAACCAGTACAGGTCAGCAAAAAACTGTTTTAATAGATTTAATTTTGGCACACGCAAAATTACTGCATACAAAAACAGGAAATCAGCCACTGATTTTATTGGACGAAGCAGCAGCACACTTGGACACAAACGCACGCGAAAACTTATTTACAGAACTGCATGATTCAAACGCCCAGGTTTGGGCAACAGGATTGGACGCAGAAATATTTAAAAATGTTCCTGATGCTGTATTTGTTACTTGCCATAATGGGGAAATAAGTAATATAGTATTGGCGGAGTAAAAGAAATGGCACGTATTGATTATCAAACATTACTAGATAACGCATTAAAGTCAGTCGTCAAAGATGCACTGATTCATGCACAGTTTAATGGATTGGGTGATGGAACGCACTTTTTTATAACTTTCCGTACACGCGACGCGGGGGTTGTTCTGCCGGACTTTTTGCGCATCAGATACCCAGATATTATGACAATTGTATTGCAATATTCTTATAACAACCTGCATGTATCTGACAAAGAATTTGGTGTACAGCTGACGTTTGACGGTCGCCCGTTCTTTATTCGCGTTCCATTTTCTGCGCTGGTTGAATTCAAAGACCCATCTGTTGACTTTATGTTGTCTTTTCAAACAAAGTCACAAACGCAGGCCGCAGATAACGATATGGAATTACCGCTGGACGAAAAACCAGATACTGTTCCAGACCCAGGTCGGGTTGTATCACTGGACGAATTTAGAAAAAACAGAAAATAAAAATACCGGTGTTTGCCGGTGTTTTTATATCTTTCTGATACTAAATTCACAGCCACAATAATTCTGACGATAAAATTCTGATTCTCGATTTATCTGAATACGCAAATTTTCATCCCATTTTATCGGCACATATTCAATATCACCACAAACATTTTGGGCGGCGGTGTCAACCTGTGGCTGACTTTTATGACGCGACACACCTAATACACTTGCAATCGCATTATATCCATTTTCACGCGCAAATTTTTCCGCACGACGAAATCTGTATTCAAAACACAGACTGCAACGCGGACCACGTTCAGGCGCAGTTTCATAACCACGCACCGCATCGCGCCATGCGTCATGGTCGTATTCCAGCACCGCATATTTTACACCCAAACTTTCACAGTATTTAATTTGTTCCTGCATACGTTTTGTATATTCTGATTCTGGAAAAATATTTGGGTTGTAAAACAAGACAATAAAGTCAGATACGCCATCTATTTTATTTTCTGCCAGTTGTTTTATTGCACCTGACGAACATGGCGCACAACAAGACAATAAAACAAGACGTAGTTTATTATCTGACATTTTGCAACATTTTTGCTAATATTTCTGGGATTGTTCCGGTTGTTTTTGGATAAATCTGTTTCATATCCTTATTCACAACAATATCATTATTATCCAATTCATGCCAAAAAACATTTGTTGAAACAGGAAATACACATGGTTTTGTGGCACCCATTTCTTTCAGACCAACACAATAATCTGTGTAAACACCTGTCTGAATCGCAGGTACATTTAAATTCATACTATTTATTTCAGGAAAAAACCTGAATCTTGGATTACTGTTTTTAATTTTTTTCGCACTTGTGATTTCTTCTGCAACCCATAATGATAACTTTTTTGTTTTAACATTATGTGTTTTTAGACCTGAACTCATACAGTGATTTTCTTTTATTGTTTTGCTCAGTTCTATTTTATAAACATTTACATTAACGAATAAAAGTTTCTTTATATCTTCAATGTTTTTGAAATTACTTTTTATTGTCAACCCGTCCAAATATAAACGCAGCGCTAACACTTCGTGCACTCCTGTGTTTTCTTTTTTAAATTCGGCCATTATTCTATCCCTTTTAATCTAATTTATATTCTTCGCCGATATTATATTCTGGATTCAGTTCAATGATGTTTTTATCATCATCGCCACGTCCCAATTCTGCAGCGCTGCACATCATGCCGAATGATTCAACACCTGCAACTGTGCGTTGTGACATTGGCTTTTTCATACCTGGCAATTTACAACCAACCGGCGCCAAGACACCACGCAAACCAACATATACATTTGGCGCACCACACACAATTTGTACATTTTCGTTTGAACCATAATTTACATCCAATACGTGCAAATCTTCACGAGACGGATGATTTTTTACAGCAACAATTTCTGCAACAACTGGCGTTGGTGAATTGTCTTCTTTTTTCGCAGTATATTTTTCAATCAGCATTTTTACCGTATCATCATCAATACGATTAAACAGATTTTCAGGCACAACAAATTCATCACCGTCTTTGATACGATGTTCATATTTTGTTGGCCATGAAAAATCATGCGCAACAGTAAATACTTTTTGCATTTTTTCCGCAGTATCTGGGATAAATGGCGCAGACACACGTGCAAACAAATCTATCATCTGCATACATTCATTTAATACCGCACCCGCAGTCATCACATCGCCATTTTTTACCAATGCCCATGGTTCCATCTTGGTCATATATTCATTTCCAATCGCATACAGACCACGCAGTGCCGCAATTGATTTACGAAATTCGCACGCATCCAGCGCAGACGTCAATTCAGATATTTTTTCGTTTATTTGTGATTCCAGTTCTGTATTTTTTTCGCCAGTTTTTGGTACAACATTACCAAAATTTTTCTGGGTCAGTTTACATACACGGCTGACAAAATTTCCCAACATTCCGTTCAGGTCTTTGTTCACGATATCTGCGAAACGTGATACTGTAAAATCTGTATCGTCTGTTTCTGGTGCAGATGCCAATAATGTATATCTCCAACAATCTGATGGAGCAATTATAATCGCATCATTCAAGAATATTCCATTACCTGTGGATTTAGAAACCTTGCCACCTTCAAAGTTCAAGAAGTTAAAACCCTTTAACATATCAACTGTTTTCCATCCATCATCCATCGCTAATTCCTGGGCCGGAAAGAATATTGAATGAAACGATACATTATCTTTGGCCATAAACTGTGCATAATGTGTATCTGGATTTTTCCACCAATCAGCCCAATTTTCATTTGCATCTTGAGATATAGAAACATATCCCCATGGCGCGTCAAACCAAACATAGAAAACTTTGTTTTCATAACCTGGTTTATTGACAGGAATTCCCCATTTCAAATCACGGGTAATTGGGCCGTCATGCAAACCTTCGTCCAGCCATTTATTCGCAATTGCCAGTGCCGTTTTAGACCAGCCAACACGCGAATCAATCCATTTGCGCAACGCACCCTGCATTTCACTATATTTGAAGTACAGATGTTTTGTTTCCCTCATTTCTACGGGCGAATCAGGCACAACCGCACTGTGTGGATTTATCAGTTGGGATGGTTCCAAGTTTGCAAAGCATTTATCACATTCGTTTCCATATGCGCGTTCATATCCACACTTTGGACAGGTGCCGACAACAAAACGATCTGCCAAGAATTTTTCTTCTTTGACAGAATATGGCTGCATTGATACTTTTTCAACCAGCATACCCTGCTCTTCCAAGCGCTGGAACAAACTTTGAATTAATTTTTCATGTGTTTTTGTGTGGGTGCGACCATATAAGTCAAATGATAAATTAAAATCCTTGATAGATTCCAATTGAAACGCGCGATATTTTTCAACATATTCTTCAACAGGCATATTTTCTTTGTATGCGCCAATTTCACTGGCAGTGCCGTGTTCATCAGACCCTGCGACCAGCAAAACATCACGCCCCATCGCACGACAAAAACGTGCGTAAACGTCACTTGGCAACAAACAGCCGACCAAGTGGCCGATATGTAAATTATTGTTCACGTATGGTAATGCAGATGTAACTAAATATTTTTTTGACATTTTTATTTTTCCTTTGCCTGTATTCTTAAAAAAATAGACGCCAACGGGGGCGTCTACCGATTCCCGTTGAAAATAATTCAAGATTAAATTTGCATTCGCATTGTTTTGTTTCACCTCAAAAATCACAATGATTATAACAGAGCTTTTTATCTTTGCAACTTAAAACCGTTGTTGCATAGTAAATTCCAACGCAGTTTTGCTATATTCACGTTGCCAGATATTCGAATCGCGTTGCGTATAACTGAATGTCAACGTTGGCACAAATCCCCATATATCAAATTTATTGTTTGATATTGATATCGCGTATCTGTGTGTAAAGTCATGTTCTGTTATTTCTGCCAGTTGCATATCTGATGCAACAAAACGTGAATCGTCATAAACACTCCAATACACAGACGGTTCTAAATACACATGAAATCCCCATGGTAATTCTGCGCCAACACCCAATGATACAGACGGTTGCCAATATGAATACGTTGGATTTTTTGCATCTTCACGCGTAATACCACCACGCAAGTTCATATAAACGCTGGCATTAAACGAATAAGTAAATCGTACGTTTGCAGAATATGTCTGGCCATTTAAAAAATCGCCGTACAAGTCATATTTGTTTTCCATCGCACGCAGATAAAGACCACCTGATAATTTGCGCGTAAAGTCATAATTTGTGTCCAGACGTACGCCCGCAGACCAATTATACCGTTCCCATCCGTACCAGCGACGCGCAAAAGTTCCAGCCAACCAGACGTCACCTTGGGACCAAACAAAGCGCGGGCCACTGGACACACCGATATATAAATCATCAAATTTGTGCTTGTCATAAATATTGCTGTACAGATTTGCGTCTGATTTCCAACGCCATTGGTCAGACAATTTAAATTCATAATTTCCGCCCAGCGTTAAATTTGTACCAATTGCAGATTCCGGCTCTGCCAAATCGTTACATAAAACATAGCCGTAATATAATATACATTCTTGCCCACCGGTGGCATTATTAACATTATTGTCAGGAGCCGCGCCAATATTAAACCATACATTCCAGTTCTTGTTCTGACGCACAACATATCGGTAATAATTCATCATTTTTCGCGCATTTTCCGGCAGGTCTTTACCAGCCATCGCAAGGCGCAAATGATAATCTGCACGCGACCATTGTTTTGTGTGCATATAACAAGTCGCCAGTTCAAAACGAATACGCGCCAAATCTGGTTGGTCATCCAAAATCTTGCGATATATTTTTATTGCAGAATCATAATCGCCTTGTTTTTGCGCGATTTGCGCCAACAGAAACCACCGTTCTATTTCCAGCGCAACATTATTCATTTGTGGGGTCTTGGTCAGGATTTGCAACGCGTGCTCATAATCACCATGGTCAACCATTGACCCCGCCAGTTGCATAGCCTGTGTTGTACTCATCGTGATTTCAGATGTGGTATTTTTTGCAGACGTTTCTTCTGCCCATGAAACCATGGGGGCAAGAAAAAACAAAATTATAAATAACGCTGATTTCATTTTTATAACTTGAATCAAGTTATATAATCTATAACAAATAAAAACAAGAAAAAAATCGGGACAAACCCGATTTTGTTATCTGTGGTGGGTGGTATTGGGCTCGAACCAACGACCTTTACGATGTCAACGTAACGCTCTAGCCAACTGAGCTAACCACCCAAAGCGAACAGAATTATAACAGACAAATTCAAAATTGCAAATATTAAATAGCGGTAAAAAAGCAAATGTCTTTTTATTGCTTTTGATTTTTTCTTTTTATATAACCCTGTTCACGAACGACAATATTTTCTAACTTTTTCATTTGTTTTTTTAGCACCAGATATGTTTCAAACAATATTTCCATTGTTTCTTCGCGTGTTGGACGCGCAATACTGCCATATGGAACATAACGTATCGCCATGATAAATCTCCTATGTATTTTTTGTAAAAAAAAAGACCACATTTAAAAGTGGTCGGGAGTTCATACAAATTTGACTACACAAATCCCGCACACCTTACGATGTGCAGCATCCCGACCATATGGTCGGGACATTTGTTATCAATAAAGTAGTCAATGGGGTATGAAGCCCGTTCACTAACAAATGTCTGAATTATATTATAATATACTAAATTCATTGATTCAATAATTAAAAATCCCCCAAACGGGGGATTGTTTTTTTAGTTGTTCTTTGGGAACTTGACCGCCGCCTGTGCTGCTGCCAAACGTGCAATTGGCACACGGAATGGTGAACATGATACAGAATTAAATCCAACCTGATGGAAGAAGGAAATAGATTCTGGATCGCCACCGTGTTCGCCGCATACGCCCAAGTGGATTTTGTCGCCCTTGGTCGCACGTGCTTTCTGCACAGCGTCTTTAATCAAAATACCAACACCCAACTGGTCAACAGATGCAAATGGATCTGCAACATATACACCACGGGCACGATATTCGTCCAAGATTTTTGCAGTGTCGTCACGTGACATACCCAATGTTGTCTGGGTCAAGTCGTTTGTTCCGAATTCAAAGAATTCACAGCTTTCTGCAATTTCGTTTGCCAATACTGCTGCGCGTGGCAATTCAATCATTGAACCAACAGTGTATTCAACAGTCTCGCCTGTTTCTGCGAACAATGACTGTGCAGTTGCATCAATTACAGCTTTGACAATATCAACTTCTTTCTTAGAACCAACCAATGGAACCTCAATCTCTGGGAATACGCGAACACCAGCCTTCTTGACTTCTAATGCAGCGGACAAGATTGCGCGTGTTTGCATTTCACAGATTTCTGGGTATGTGATTGCCAAACGGCATCCACGATGACCCAACATAGGATTCTGTTCATGCAATTGTTCTGCACGTTGTTTGATGAATTCTACAGATTTGCCAATATGATTTGCCAATTCTTCAATTTCAGCTTCTGTATGTGGCAAGAATTCATGTAGTGGTGGGTCAATCAAACGGATTGTAACTGGCAAACCGTCCATGATTTTGAACAATTCAACAAAGTCTGCTTTCTGATATGGCAACAATTTCGCCAATGCAGCGCGACGACCTGCTTCGTCTTCAGCCAAAATCATTTCACGCATATCTTGGATACGGCTTGGGTCAAAGAACATATGTTCTGTACGTGCCAGACCAATACCTTCGGCACCAAAGTCGCGCGCTTGTTTTGCGTCTTTTGGTGTTTCTGCGTTTGCCTTGACTGTCAATGTTTTGATTTCATCAACCCATTTCATCAATGTACCAAAGTTACCTGTCAATTCAACAGATACAGTTGGGATTTGACCAGCAATAATCTGACCCTTGGCACCGTCAATAGATACCCAGTCACCTTCGTGAATAACCGTACCATCTGTTGTTTTCAGTGTTTTTGATTCATAGTCAATTTTGATGTCTGGAGAACCAGATACACATGGTGTACCCATACCGCGTGCAACCACCGCTGCGTGTGATGTCATACCACCACGTGCAGTGATAACACCCTGAGCTGCGTTCATACCTGCAATATCTTCTGGGGATGTTTCAACGCGAATCAACATAACTTTTTTACCCTGGGATGCCCATTTTTCTGCGTCTTCGGCATTAAATACAGCCTGACCAACAGCAGCACCTGGGGATGCAGGCAAACCTGTTGCAATAATTTTCTTTTCTGCTTTTGGATCCAACATTGGGTGCAACAAGTGATCTAATTGTTCTGCACCAACGCGCAAGATTGCTTCTTCTTTGGTCAACAGGCCTTCTTCAACCATTTCAACAGCCATACGAACAGCAGCAGCTGCTGTACGTTTACCGTTACGGCACTGTAACATCCACAATTTTCCATGTTCAATTGTGAATTCCATATCTTGCATATCTTTGTAGTGTTTTTCCAACTTTTCACGAACATCACACAGTTCTGCATAAACAGATGGCATTACTTCTTCCAAAGACAGACGACCTGAATCATCCTTGCTCATTGGCTGTGGTGTACGGATACCTGCCACAACGTCTTCACCTTGGGCGTTAATCAAGTATTCGCCATAGTATTTATTTTCACCAGTTGCTGGGTCGCGGCTAAAGCATACGCCAGTTGCTGAATCTTCGCCAGAGTTACCAAATACCATCGCCTGAACGTTTACAGCGGTACCCCAATCTGCTGGGATATTGTTCAATTTGCGGTACGTGATAGCCTTTTTGCTCATCCAAGAACCGAACACTGCGCCAATCCCCATTTCCAACTGTTTCCATGGATCTTGTGGGAAAACCTTGCCGATTTTGTGACCGATTTCCTTGAACTTTTCAACCAATTCTTTCAAATCATCAGCAGTCAATTCTGTATCCAGTTTGTAACCTTTGTCTTCTTTCATGCGTTCCAATGTGTGTTCAAACAAGTCAATGTCTGCACCCATAACAACTTCGCTGAACATCATGATAAAGCGACGATAAGAGTCATATGCAAAACGTTCATTGCCAGAAATTTTTGCCAATGCTTTTACTGTTTCGTCATTCAAACCCAGATTCAATACTGTATCCATCATACCCGGCATTGATACACGTGCGCCAGAACGTACAGATACCAACAATGGATTTTCCAAGTCTGCAAATTTCTTGCCCATGATTGATTCAACATGTGCAATACCACTGCGTACTTGATCCATCAAATCAGCTGGATATGTTTGATTATTTGCATAGTAATATACACAAACATCGGTTGTAACTGTGAATCCAGCAGGAACTGGCAGACCAACCAAGTTCATTTCGGCCAAGTTTGCACCTTTGCCACCCAGCAGATTTTTCATATCTGCCTGACCTTCGGCCTGACCGTTACCGAAAGTATATACCCATTTATTACTCATGGTTTCTCCTTGCGTTTAATTAAAAAATGCCCCAAGATTGTGGGGCAGATATCACATAAAAGCAAGAAAAAAATCCACAAAATTTATTTATTTTTTGTAACACGATACTTAAACAAATAACTAATAATGTTTTTTGCCATCTAATCCCTGAACCTATCAAAATTCTGATATATATTATTGGTGTTTTTTTGTTGTGCAAAAGTATTATAAAAATTACGCGAGACATTAGTTGCAACATAACGTGCTTCTGCTTCTTCTAAAATATTAATGTATGTTATTCTGTTGCTGTAATCACTGTTTGATTTTTGATATGCGTTATATTCTGGATCGATACTGCTGGCACCAACAGACTGAAACCCATGTATATTTTCATGAATCAGTGTTCTTAGAACCAAATCAAAGTTTTCTAAATTTAATGTTTTATACGAAAAACTGTTACTGCCTTCGTCATTAAAGCCGCCATTTACACGATATTTATCGCCAAAATTTACAACTGTATTACCAATATGTTTTCTGTGCATAGAACCAATTATGTAATTCATTTGTTTCATTGCATCTATTCGTGATGACTTTGATAAATGCTGCCAATTTATAATTGCATTTGATAAATTTGGTAATTTAGCAAATTCTTTCATTAAAACATTTCGTAAATCATAAGACAAAGAATCTATACCATGTTGCGACAACGCGCCAATTTTTGCATATCTGGCAATAATTTTATTTGTATGCTCACACATTTCTGGCGAATAAGCAAACATATCATTTACAGGCAACGGCGTCGCCAGAATATCCATTAAATCTTTTTTTACAAATTCATTTATAGGTATTTTTTTTACACGATACACTTTACCAAAGATTTCCTTGCTGGCAATATAGTCTGCAGGCGGTAAATTCAAAGTTTTTTCAACATTAAAAATTAAAAACCTGCCCTTGTTTGTTGAAACATTTTCGACATATATTGCCCGATTTTCCAACGCAGTCTTTATCGCTTCAATTTGTATTTGCGATAAATTATCAATATTTAAGCGATAATGTTCATATCCAAGACCACTGGCATCAGCCATACGATGTTCCCAATCAAAATTAGTATATCTTTTTAATTTATTTTCCAGTTTTGTCGGAACAATATTTCTAACTTGCTTTGAAAACTTCATATATTTATGACCATCTTTTTCAACTGGAACCATAATAACATTATAAGGTTTTAACTTTTCATTCAACGCATTCCATTCTTGGCTTGTCAATCTGCTGGCAGGCAGCATTTTTACAACACCTTGGGTTTGAAACATTTGCAGATATTCATTAAAATTTTGACTGGCTCGTAAAAATAAACTATCTGACATAATACACCTTTTTAATTACATACTGCATGCGCATGCGATTGAAAACAACTTGGAAACATCACTGTCTGAACGGGAATTTACAATTACTGGCACGCGCGCACCAATAACAACACCGCCAAAAATCCAATCACCAAATTGAACCATTGCTTTTATTGTGTTATTACCCGCTTCGATATTATCAAACAGTAAAATATCTGCATCACCTTGGATTGGGCCGTCATATCGTTTAATTTTTGCCGCATCGCGTGATACCGCAATATCAAACGATATTGGGCCACTGATAACACAATCTGAGATTTCGCCATTTGCGTTCATTTTTTGCAGTGCATCCGCATCAACTGTGGCCTGCATTGCTGGATTTAATGTTTCAACAGCACAAAGCGGTGCAACCAATGGTTTTTGCACCCCCATATGACACGCCAAAGACACAGCATTTTTCACCAACTGAATCTTTTTATCAAGGTCTGGATACATAACCATTGCAATATCTGTTAAAAATAATTTGCGTTGTAATTTCGGCGAATACAGCACAGAAACATGCGACAAAATACCATCACCACGAATACCAGTTTCACGATTTAACACACCACGCAAAATATCAGCAGTATGCACCAATCCCTTCATTAAAATATCTGCACGACCATCACGCACCAACGACACTGCCGTCTGTATTGCAGATATTTCATCCGCACAATGACGAATTTCAAATTCTGATATATCAATATTATTTTTATTTGCGATTGATTTTATTGCTTGTTCATCACCACACAAAATCGCATTTACAAAACCCATCTTGTGCGCAGTTTGCAGTGACGACAAAACATTTGCATCAATCGCATTCGCAACAGACACTGTACGCATTTTATCAGGTCGCATTGATAATAATAATTTTTCAAATTCTGTATTCATAACAACACCTAGAACGTTATACGCATACCCGCAGATATAAATGGCGTCTTGGACGTTGTGCCGCCAGATATCCACCCATCAACATTTTCACTGTATTTATACCGAAAAGACGCAACAACCGTATTATCAATAAAATCATCAACGTCATTTTGCCATACACCTGTATCAGACAGCATATAAATCAATGATACACTGTACTGAAACAAGTCATAACTGACACCTGTTCCAACAACAAAACCATCAGAAACTTCGCCAATCGGATTTTTATCGTATATTACACGACCAGACAAACCAAATATCCAGCTGTTATACTGTACATTCATTGCCATTGACATTTGTGCACGCCAATCAGCCGTGACGCCAGGTGTATAAATTTCATTATCAAAATTATCTGGCCTGTTCATAAATGATGCGCCAACAGAATATGCAGACTTTAATTTACCAGATGATTTTCTGAATTTTATACCTGCATCTGCCGCCCAATTATAATCATCTGTTATGCCAGATACAGACACACCATATTGCATGCCATTATTGGAATTAGACACCAAATTTAATCGTAACGAATTGCTGCGTCCTGATGTCAAAGTCGTATCTGCAATAACTGCGCCGGATGGTATAATTTTTTCATTATATAATGGTCTGTCATTTATACGAAGCCCCCCAACATCTGGCAATCCCAACCCCAACTTGCGCGCGATTGAATCAGTAAACCCAAACTCAACGCGACCAAGTGATTTAGATTGTAAAAATGCGAAAACTTCACGCGAAAAATTACCCTTGTCCAATGCCGCCTTGTCCATTGCGTAAACAAAGCCCAATTTCGTATCTTGGATAGAAGAGTTTGTTATCTGACCACGCACACGCCAATCACCAATAGACAGCGGCGTTTTAATATCAGGATTTATCATTCCAAACGTACCATACCCCGTCAGACGAAAATCTGTATTACCAATATTATATTCCAGCGCATATGCACCACCAAACACCATAAACAACGTTGCAGCACACAGAATTTTATTTATACCAAACATATTATTTTTTACCTTCGCTTTCTGTTAGGATTGCATCACGCAATTTGTTATACGCACGTTCTTCGATTTGACGAACACGTTCGCGTGATATTCCATACTTTTGCGACAGTGATTCCAATGTCGCCACAGGTTCACGCAATCTGCGCGCGACCAAAATATCACGGTCGCGTTCAGACATTTTTGATAAATGCTTTTTCAATAATTCATATCCGCGACGTCTGAATTCAATTTGTTCCAATGTATCTTCGATTGATTCGCGACCATCTGTCATATTAGATAAAATATCTGTTCCGCCATCTTCGGAATTTATTGGTGCATTCAGCGACAAATCACGCGCGCCAATACGTGTTGCCATGCGGGCAACGTCTTTTTCTGGAACCTCTAAATAATCGGCAATTTGTTTGGTCTGTTCATCTGTCAGGTTATTATCCATAATTCCCAATGCACGTTTTGCGCGCGACAGGTTAAAGAATACACGCTTTTGATTTGCAGATGTACCAATACGAACAATTGACCAATTATTCAGAATCGTTTCGTAAATTTCTGCTTTTATCCAAAACATCGCGTATGTAGAAAAACGAAAACCTTTTTCTGGGTCAAATTTTTGCAGCGCCTGCATCAATCCCATATTACCACTGGCAATCAAGTCACCAACCGGAATACCATAATTTTTATAATCATACGCCACAGACACAACAAGGCGCAGATGACTGGCCACCAGTTTTTCGCCTGCGACCTGGTCCTGATTTTTTACCCACTGGGTCGCATATTCGTATTCTTGTTCGGCTGTTAAAACCGGAATTTTTTGAACAGTTTGTATATATTGCGCCAATCCAGATTCATCACTGACCCCACGGGCAGCAACAATACTGTTATTTTTCACAATTGGTAAAGCGTCCTTGATTTCCTTTGTCATAACTTTTATAGTATAACAAAATTTAACAATTATCAAGCACAGGAGAAATTTATTATGGCAACTATGTTGGAAAGAAATAAAAAAGTCAAAGCACCACAAAAAACACACGCAGAACATGCACAAGACGCACTGTATCGCGAGGTTTGGGAAGAAGTAAACAACGAAAAAACAATGCAATTTATTAAGAAATACTCACGTCATATTATGGCGGGTGTTATTACTGTGCTGATTATCGCAACAGGTATTCAAATCGGTATTCGTGCATATCACGCAAATAAAATGGCAACTGCGGTCGCATATGAAACAGCCGTTTTAAACCGTGATGCAAATGCATTGGCGGCACTGGCAGACGACACAAATGGCGCAACCAGTGATTTGGCATTATTCCAAGCATACTTGTTAGACAAAGATATTAAAAAGTTAGAAGAATTGGCAGAAAATGGTAATACACACGATTTCCGCGACTTGGCAAAATTGCATATTGTTGGAATCCGTGGCGACGAAATGTCTGGCGCGGATGTTGAAAAATATCTGTCTGATTTAGACACAAAAAATTCACCATTTTATTACACGGCAATGCTGACAATCGCACAAAAGTATTTATCCACAGGCAATACAGAATCTGCAAATAAATGGCTGGATAAAATTATCAACGATAAAAATGCGCCAGCATCTATTTCTGGTACAGCACAAAGCTTGCGTTAAAACACAGGAAATAAAATATGCGTAAAATATCTGTGTTTATGTGTTGTGCATTGTCATTGGTCGCATGTGATAAACATGATCCAATATTGCCTGGCGTACGTACTGCAATTTTTGACACGTCAAATATTGATGTACAAAACAAAACAATTACTGATTTACCCGAATCGGTAATCACAACAAATAATACACATTGCCCATATACCCAAGACGCATCTAATACAATTTGGGACGGTGAACGAAAAATATTCAGTGGGTTCGCCACACCAAATTCTGTTATCAGCAATCAAAAACCAACCTGTGACGGAAAATATATATACGCAGGTCTGACCACAGGCGAGGTTGTAAAGTTAAACCCACGCACACGAAAAATTTTATGGATTGCGGACGTATATCGCGCCAGCAATTTAACCGGTGGCGCATCAATGGTTGATATTGTCGCACCAATTATCGCAAACAAAAACGCCGTATTTGTGGGCGGTCTGGGCGATGCGTTCTGTAAAATAAACGCAACATCGGGGGCGAAACAATGGTGCCAAAACATCAGTGTTTCAGAACCATTTATAATAACTGACAATTATGCATTTGTTGTTGGGGTGGATAATTATCTGTACGCAATTGCAACCAATAATGGCGATATATTCTGGCGCACAGAAATCGAACAACAAATTGCACCAAAATACGAAAATGGCACCATTTTTGTTGGCAAAATGCAAATAAATGCAGAAAATGGTAAAAAAATTAAATAAAAAACTGGACAAACGAAAAAATATATTATATTATTTGTCCGCTGAAACAGCAATCGGGTGTTTAGCTCAGTTGATTAGAGCATCTCGTTTACACCGAGAGGGTCGGGGGTTTGAGTCCCTCAACACCCACCACGAATTCTTCCGCCAAATGGCGGATTTTTATTGCGAAAAAAAGAAGAAGAAACATGAAAGCAGAAACAAAAAATAACATAAAAGAAATCTTGCAATTAATTGGTTTTACAGCCGTTGCTGTTGCATTTGTTTTTCAATTTAACAACCCCTTGAAAAAAAATGAAACAGATAACACAACAACAAAAACAATAAAAAACGATTCGATAAAAACAGATTCGATAAAAACTGTTCGATTTGCAAAAACCAGATAAAAATGTGCCGAAATGGCACTTTTTATTTTTGTATTTTTCTATAACATGATTTAAAATATACTCATCAAAAACAAAAAAGGAGAAAACATGAAAAAATTAGTATCATTGGGCGCAGTGTTGGCACTGGTATCTGCATGTACAACTGTAAATCCATATACCGGACAAACACAAACTGCAAAATCAACATGGGGAACCGCAATTGGCGCGGCAACAGGCGCACTGATTGGCAGCACACAAAGCAGCAAGGGCGCATTGATTGGCGGACTGGCCGGCGCCGCAGTTGGCGGTGGGGTTGGATATTACCTGGATGCCCAGGCGGCAGAACTGCGTGCAGAATTGGTATCCACAGGTGTTCAGGTCGTTGAATCTGATGACAATATCCGCTTGATTATGCCAGGCAATATTACGTTCAAAACAGATTCTGCGGACATAAACGCAAATTTCTATCCTGTATTAAATTCAGTTGCCAAGGTTTTGAACAAATACAGCAATTCAACCGTATTGGTATCTGGCCACACAGATAACACAGGCAGCGCAGAATATAATCTGAACCTGTCAAAAATGCGCGCAGAATCAGTCGCAGCATATCTGGAAGGCCAAGGCGTAAAATCAAACCGATTTGAAGTGATGGGAATGGGATATTCCAACCCAATCGCCAGCAACGACACCGCAGCAGGCCGCGAAAAGAACAGACGCGTTGAAATTAAAATTATTCCAAACAAATAAAAAATCCCCCATTTGGGGGATTTTTTTTGTGATTGATGTTTTTATTGTGGGATTGGCATACCGGCGGTTGCTTCGCCCATAACCTTGTCAATTAAAACATCCGCTTTTTCTTTGGCGTCTTTGATTGCCGCCAACACAGCCGCAGATACAACATCTGCACCTTGTGATAAAACAGATGGATGAATTGTAACTTTTAACACATCGTATTTACCTGTCATATCGATAATGCATGCACCGTTTCCTGCAATACCCTTGACATTTGTCTGCGCCAATTTTTCCTGGGCAGCAGCAACTTTGTTTTGTAATTCGGCGGCCTGCGCCATTAATGATTCCATATCCATATTATTTCTCCTTTATATGCAACATTTGTAACGCATTGCGTGGAATATACAAAGCATCAGACCAAAATTTTTTCAGTTCCAGTTTTGGTATTGCTTCGTTATTCGCATATTGTACAGCAGTTTTAAAGTCAGCAAATACCTTATCATCAGAAACCATGGGCATAACCCTTCTGGTACCTGCCATACTTGTTGACATACTTGTCACAAGAAAATTATATTCTTTGGTGTCATTATTCTGTTCAATAACAGGAAAAAAGTTTGCATACACATAAGCTCTGATACTTGGAACTTCTTGGACTGGGCAACCCAAATGGGCTGCCCACTGTTTATCTGTCCAATCTAATTGTTCTTTCGTCATTTATACGTCCTTATTTCTTGATTTCTTCGCCTGTTTTCTGGTCGATTCCAACCATAGACATACGTGTTTTGCCACGTTTATCGGCGCCCAAGAAACGAACATAAACTGTATCGCCTTCTTTGATTTTTGTATCTTCGATTTTTGCGATACGTTCACCTGTGATTTCAGAAATATGAACCATTGCTTCGAATCCGTTCATAATTTTTACAAACAGACCAAAGTCTTTCATACCAGATACTGTACCTTTATAGATTTGGCCAACTTCTGGTTCTGCAACGATTTCTTTGATGCGTGCGATTGCGGCATCTGCATCTTCTTTGGCAACCGCCATAATCTTGACAGTACCGTCGTCTTCCAAATCAATGATTGTGTTTGTTTCACGAACCAAGGCCTGGATAACACTGCCGCCCTTGCCGATTACTTCACGTACCTTGTCTGGATGGATTTTCATAGTGTACAATTGCGGCGCATATTCAGAAACATGTGCGCGTGGCTTTTTAATTGCCTTTTCAATTTTACCCAAGATATGCATACGGCCATCTTTTGCCTGGGCCAATGCACGTTCCATAATTTCAAATGTGATAGATGTAATTTTAATATCCATTTGCAACGCTGTGACACCTTGGTCTGTACCCGTTACTTTAAAGTCCATATCGCCCAAGTGGTCTTCGTCACCCAAAATGTCTGTCAGAATTGCGTAATCATCGCCTTCTTTAATCAGACCCATCGCGATACCCGCAACCGGACGTTTCATTGGAACACCACCGTCCATCATTGCCAATGTCGCACCACATGTTGTTGCCATTGATGATGAACCGTTTGATTCCAAAATATCGGAAACGATACGAATTACATAATCAAATTCGCTGCGACTTGGTACCATTGGATGAACCGCGCGCCATGCCAAGTTACCGTGACCAATTTCACGACGGCCTGGGGATTTCAAGCCTTTGCATTCGCCAACAGAATAACCTGGGAAGTTATAGTTCAAGATAAAGTCACGTTCTTCGGCACCGTCCAAAGATTCAATTGGTAACGCATCTTTGCCACCACCCAATGTCAATGATACCAGCGCCTGTGTTTCACCGCGTGTGAACAATGCAGAACCGTGTGCGCGTGGCAGAACACCCAATTCAATTTCAATTGGACGAACTGTTTTATTATCACGACCGTCAATACGTGGTTTGCCCGCCAAGATATTGCCGCGCATAATACGTGCAGTCAGATTTTCAATAACTTCGTCTGCCCATGATTCCAGCGTTGATGTTGCACGTGTTGTTTCTGGGAACAATTCTGCAATACGTTCTTTGGCCACAGTGTGAATTGATGCCAATGTTTCCAAACGAGTCAACTTTTCTTTAATCTGTAATGCTGATTCAATTTCACCGGCAAAACTTTCAAAGTTTTCTTCCATTGTGATTTGTTCTGCTGTTTTTTCAGGTGTTGCCCAACGTTCTTTACCGGCCTTGTCTGCCAATTCATTGATAGCCGCAATAACAGTCTGCTGTGCATCAAAACCGAATTTAACAGCACCCAATACAGTCGCTTCGTCCAATTCGCCAATTTCTGATTCAACCATCAATACGCCGTCTTTTGTTGCAGCAACAACCAAATCCATTTCAGATTCTTCGACCGCTTTCTTTGATGGGTTCAAGATATATTTACCATCTGCATAGCCAACACGCGCAGCACCAATTGGGCCTTGGAAAGGAACACCACTTAATGCCAACGCAGCAGATGACGCAATCATCGCCAAGATGTCAGGTTGATTCTTTTTATCATATGAAAATACCTGGGCGATAATTTGAACCTTGTTCTTGAATGTTTCTGGGAACAAAGGACGAATTGGTCGGTCAATCAAACGTGCAGTCAATGTTTCTGCAGTTGATGCCTTGCCTTCGCGTCTGTCGCGTGAACCTGGGATACGACCCGCAGATGCAAATTTTTCTTGATAATCAACAGTCAATGGGAAGAAGTCTTGACCTTCGACTGCAGCTTTTTCGGCACATACAGTTGCCAAAACCATTGTACCACCCATTGTTGCCAAAACAGAACCGTTTGCCTGTTTCGCCATACGACCTGTTTCCAAACGCAGTGTTTCATCACCGTATGGAATTTCAACAATAACTGGATTGTTTAATTTAGCGTCTTTCTTAAATAAGCCAAATACCATTTATTTTTCTCCATATTTTTTTGTTTCATCAATGCGAAGAAAAATCATTCGTTTCTGTACCCTGGGACAGGCACACAAAAGAACAATTTCATCTTCGCCGTGCAAATTATAGAACATATTTACCGGTTTGCAAATAAAATCCATATAAAAAAACACTAAAAAATATGATATAATGTCCAGGTTACCAAAAGGAAAAACATGCAATTCCCATCCAGTGTATTCAAATTCTATACTAAAAATTTCTGGCGTTACTGTGGCGCAATGTCGTTAGTGTATTCTGTACTGGCGATTATTGATACACTGGGACTAAACCTGCTGCCTGCATTTGTTTTAAGTGAAACGGTCAACGCAATTGAATCTAACCCAGCAGACATGGTGTTTCATGCGGTATTAAATGTCGCAATTGTATATTTTATATTGCGTGGCCTGCAATGGTGTGCGTCTATTTTGCGTTGGTTTGTCTTTGACAGTATAATTAAATACAAATCATACAATAAAATTTCATCAGATTTATACGATTATGTATTCAAACAAAGTACAGAATACTATACCGCAACAATGCCTGGAAAAATTTCCAGCCAAATACATCAAATTGCAGAATCTTTCTATGAAACAGTTGAATTGATTTTCGGTACATTAACTGGTGTAATAGCTGCCTTTTTCATATCTGCATCTGGTCTGCTGGCGATTGGATGGCAATATCTGTTGGTTATAACATTTGCTGTGACATTCCGTATAACATGGGGCGCGTTTACAGTAAAGAAATCATTAAAGACCGCCGCAAATGCTGCATCAACATTAAATACGTTACAGGGGCGCTTGCTGGACGCGTTATCTAATTTTCCGGTGGTAAAATCGTTTGCACGCAGTGCGTTTGAACAAAAATTTGCAGAACCAATTCGTGATAAATACCAAATGGATGCACGCACACAGCACTTTTGGTCACGTTTTTTCTGGGCGCCAGGGAATTTGATGATGGATACAGTTTGCTTTACAATATTTATCATCTTGGCGGGATATATGTACAGCATCGGTCAATCAACAGTTGCAGATGTATCTTTTGCGCTGGCGATATATGTCGCAATCAGCACTATTGCATTTAACTTGGTTTTCACGATGAAATATTTTACAAATAAATTGGGGAACGCGGTCGGTTCTTATAACACACTTATAAAACCAATATCTGTCCAAGATGACGAAAACGCACCAAAACTAAAAATCAAAAACGCAGATATAGATATACAAAAACTGTCATTTAAGTATAACAAAAAATTCGTCTTGAAAGATTTCAATTTACATATTCAGCCTGGTGAAAAAGTTGGCTTGGTCGGACTTAGCGGTGCAGGCAAAACCACACTGGTAAATCTGATTATGCGCATGTACGACCCAACAAGCGGACAAATCAATATTGACGGACAAAATATCAAACACGTAACCCAGGATTCACTGCGTCAAAACATCGCGTTTATCCCACAAGATTCAACAATGTTTAACCGTACACTGCGCGAAAATATCGCATACGGTCGCCCAAACGCATCAGAGAATGAAATCATATCTGCGACAAAAAAGGCATCTGCACACACATTTATTTGCAACGCAAATGACGGATATAACACACTGGTTGGTGACCGCGGAATAAAACTGTCTGGCGGACAACGTCAAAGAATTGCAATCGCACGCGCGTTCTTGAAAGACAGCCCTATTTTAATTCTGGACGAAGCGACCGCCGCATTGGATTCAGAAACAGAAAACGCAATTCAAAAGTCTTTTATGCGACTGTCCAAGAATCGCACAACACTGGTTATTGCACACAGATTATCAACACTGAAAAATATGGACAGAATAATTGTGCTGGACCATGGTAAAATTGTCGAAAGCGGGACACACGAACAATTATTGCGAAATAAAAAAATATATTCCAGATTGTGGAAAATGCAATCCGGTGGATTTATTCAAGAATAAAAAAACGCCCAAACGGGCGTTTTTTTCAACAGATAAATTACTGCGCAACTGTATCAAGTTCTGCAATTAATGCCTTTAATCTGTCGCCTGTATCAGTATCACCCAACACAACAGCGATTGAATGTGCAGATTCCAGGTCATTACGCGCCGCATCCTTGTTACCCAGTTGCAAATTCAATGCAGCAGATTTTTCAAAATATCCCATCGCTTTGTTTGATAACGCTTCGCGTTCGTCCATTGATGGTGCGCCTTGAATCTGTTCAGAAATTACACGCACAGCAGAAGAATAATCATTTACAGCATCTGCATATTTACCCAATGCTGTGTACGCTTCGGCGCGATCTGCATATACCGTTGGGTCAACAACACCTTCTGGTCTTGCCAATGAATTTGTAAAGTCTGCAATTGCACCTTCCCAGTTCTTGGACCACAAATTCAAACGGCCACGTTTTGCATACAAGTCACGCATTTGTAATGCCGAACTTGGGTTTGTTGCATTTGCAGCCAAAGCATTGTTTATATCATTCATAGCAGATGCATAATCTTCCAATCTGGCGTTTAACAAGTAACGGTCATAGTATGCAACAGCACTTGCAGGGTCTTTTGACAGTGCAGTGTTATAATCTGCCATTGCGTTTGCATAGTCGCCAGATTGCATATACGCTTCGCCACGCAGGATATATGTATCAACAGATGCAACACCTGTATCAATCGCGGCTGTTAAATCTGCAATTGCGTCTTCGATATTACCTGTTGCTAATTTTACCTTGCCGCTTTCCAGATAATCGCCAGCCTGCAACAATACTTCTTCGGTAATTTCAATATTTGCAACGCTGGGTTGCGCGTTATGACTGCGCCCCAAGATATAAAATGTTGATGCAATAAAGAACAAAATTATAAACCAATAAACATAAATAGACACAGACCATGGATTAAAACATGGTTTTGTTTTTTCTGTTTTTACAGTTGGTTTAGACGCCACAGGACGAACCTTTGCCACTGTTTTTGTGGTCTTGATGTTTTTCTTGGTGTTTTTTACAGGTGTTTTTTTCATTGTAAATCTCCCTTCCTTTTAATGGAATATTAAAGAGATTTTAACAGTTCGTCAATTGTTTTCTGCGGTACTTGTTCAATTTTTCCAACAGGCAGTGTTTTTAGTTTTATATTCCCAAAAGACACACGATGTAATTTATGCACAGGACAACCGCACGCAGCCAAAACAATTCTAACCTCGTTCTTTTTGCCTTCGCATATTTCAACACGCAGGTTAGAACCACCAATGCAATCTATTTTCATTGGCGAATATTTTACGCCATCAACAGTTATTCCACGACGCGCAGCATCCAATCCAGAAAAATCACGCCCCGATACCGTTGCGATATACACACGTGGAATCTTGGACGACGGTAATGTCATACGTCTGGCAAATTCGCCATCATTGGTCAATAACAGCAACCCCGTCGTCTTGAAATCAAGACGACCAACATACTTTAAATTTCTGTATTCCAACGGCAGACAATCATATATTGTGCGACGCCCCTGGGGGTCAGACGTCGTTGTCATTGTGTTTATCGGTTTATGATACATAAAAACCTGTGTTTCGTTTCGCTGGGTTATTTTTTTGCCGCGCACCAGTATCACATCATCTTCTTCGACAAAAAACACAGGTGAATCTATAACTGAACCATTGACGCGCACCAAGCCAGATTTAATCAGTTCTTCGGCCTGACGACGTGATGCAACACCAGAATCAGCAATAACCTTGGCAATACGTATTCCCATTATTTTACCACCTTTGCAATTGCAATTGATGCCGCCAATTCTGCACGCAATATCGTCTTGCCCAGCGATATACCACGCGCACCCGCCGCATCCAGCGCATTAAATTCGTCTTCTGAAAAACCGCCTTCGGGACCAATCAGTATAGATGTTACATCCCCTGCCCCAGATGGTAATTCTTTGCCATAAGCCGCACGTTCGTCCGCAAATACAATGTCCGACAAATCAAGTTCTGAAAATTTTATCGGATTTAATATCTTTGGCGCACTGTTACGATTAGATTGTTCTGATGCCTCAATCACGATTTTTTGCATACGTTCCCAGTTTATGTGATTTGCATTTGTTCGTGCTGTTATCACAGGCAAAAATTCTGCAACGCCCATTTGTGTCGCCATATTTAACAAATCGTCTGTACGTTTAATCGGTGCAAACATCAATCTGATATTATTTGACGGGTCTGGGTGCGCTGTTTGTGCGCCAACTGTTAAAACACGACCATCATCAGATAATACAGCACTATATTCATTTCCATTCCCGAACACTAAACATTCTGTTGTTCGCATAACACGCGTTAAATAGTGCGAAACACTGCGTTCAACAGGTATAACCATACCGCTTGCGATATTTTCACCAACAAAAATTCTTGGAATATTTTTCATATTTTTACATTTCCTGATTTTCTATTTTCGTTTTTTCTGATATAATATTATCACTATGGCAATTAAATTCAACTTTTTATCAGCGTCCGGCAAAGGAAAAGGAATCGGTATTTTCGATTCTAAAAAGTACAAAGAACACGAACAAACCCCACTTGCGCGTGAGTTTTGGTCAATCCGTTGGACAATTATAATCTGGCTGATTGCCGCGCTGATGTTCGCATGCAGTTTCCCGATTGAACATATTTGGCGATATGGCTGGTCGCCTGCGACAAATCATTGGATTGCGATTTATTTTCACCAGATGCTGTCATCTTTTGGTATGTCTGTACTGGCACAAATTCCTGCATGGCTGGGGCGTGTTGCGTCATATCCTGATATCGCGTGCATAACACCACTGTTGCCAATTGTTGGGTATTTCTTTTTAGCAGACGCAACAATGACAGATGAATTTAATCCACATTCCAAAGATAAATTTGATGAAAAGTCTTCACGCAAGGCAAACGCAAACGACATAAAAAAAATGGCACAAAACCACAAAAATACCGAAGGTTTATTCAAAGGATTTATGATGGTATTGGGCTATTTTAAAAACAAAGGTAAAAATGTTCCGCTGATGATGGACGAATGTTTGTCTGCTTTGCTGTTGGCACCTGCTGGTGTCGGTAAAACACAGGGTGTCGTTATACCAACAATTTTAGATTGCGATAATGTATCTATGATTATAAACGACCCAAAACCTGAACTGGACGAAAAAACATCTGCATATCGTGCAACATTGGGACCTGTATTTATTATGAACTGGGCCGCCCCAGACGAACCTGAGAAAGGTATTTATTACCCTGCATGGAATCCATTGTCACCTGAAAACTTGCCTGTATCTGCCGAAGAACGCAGTACATATATTCAGGTTATCGTAAATTCAATTATCGAAGAAAACGCCAAAGACCCACACTGGTCAAACACGGCACGCGCAGCATTGACCGGATTTATCAACTTTATCGTTTCCAAGGTAGAACGCGCCAAAGCAAACGATTATTTTTATTACAGACTGAAAAACGGTACTTTTGACGAACAAGACGCAGCCGTTTTGATGGATTATTATATGACAATGACGACTGATCCAAATGCGTATGCTGCAATGTCATTGTTACAACGTGGCGAATTAAATATAAATAACTATATTCACGTTGGAACATGGGGCGGACTGCCGCCAGAATGGCATGGTGGCGAAGCGTCAATCCCAATGTTCTTGGCCTGGTATGTCGAAGGTCAAATAAAGGTCGCAAACGAACTGGAAGAACGCAAACGCCAGGGCGACCAAATGGTTATGATGGCAGACCCAATGAAAGACTTTTTAACCGAGGCTATCAATGAAGCACGACTGTACTCGTATGAAAGTGATGCAATTTCTGCACTTATCAACCTTGCAAACACACCTGACAAGGAACGTGGTTCTGTTATATCAACGATGAATGCCGGATTAAACATCTTCCGCCACCCTGCGGTAAACAAGCATACACGTCATTCCGACATTCATTTTAGCGACATTCGTGGTATGATTGACCCAACAGACGGGAAAATGAAACCAACCACAATCTACCTATCAATGAATGTGGCAGATGCACCCGCGTTTAGCGCAATTACCAGTATGTTTATTGAACTGTTATCAAACTTTTTGATTGCAAATCCACCAGAAAAAATGAATCACGGACAAAAGCTGGGGCCGTATCCTGCACTGTTTGTATTGGACGAAATGCCAACAATGAATAAGTTAGAGGCTGTTATCCGTGGTCCTGCGGTCGGTCGTGGTCAAAAAGTTTCATACCTGATTGTCGGCCAGGACATCAGTCAGATTGCAGAAAAATATGGCGACAAAGCCGCTGAAACAATTATTGCAAATACTGCTGCCAAGGTTGTAATGCGTGTTAATGATTATGCCACCGCAGAAAGATTTACACGTATGATTGGCAAGAAAAAGGTTAAAAAGAAAGAAAAAGGCCCAGACGGCAAGGATACAGAGGTTGAAAAAGAAGAAGACTTGTACAGCCCAATGGATTTGATGACATTACCAAAACAAAAACAATTGGTATTGTTCCAAGGTTCGTACAATCGCCCGATTGAGGCTGATGGTGAATGGCACTTCTTGCGCAAGACACCGATTCAAATTGCATTGGACGACAAGGTCAGAATGGGACGCGCATCGCCAATTCCAGAATACTTAATACCAAAACACCATCGCGCATTACGATACGATGGCAAACCGAAAGTATATGACGCAAAAACAAAAACAGTAAAAGAATTAGCATAAAAACACCGGCAAATGCCGGTATTTTTATTATTATCTTGCAGGTGCAATTATAATAGATTTAGTGCGTTCGTCTGGTTTTGACTTAGACTCCATCGTTCCCTTGTCGCCAACCAATTCCATTATACGCGCAAACAATTCTGGAACAGCATCTTTACCACGTCCCAAAACCCGCTTGTCACCACGTGTCATAACAGAAATCTTTACCTTGTTACCATCGGCCAAGAATTCAAAAACCTTTTTCATTTTGATATTTAAATCGTTTTCTTCAATAAAAGGCTTTACCCATACATCCTTCATTCCGGTTGTTTTTTGGTTTTTCTTTGCCTCAGACGCGCGTTTTTTCTGTTCATACTTAAACTTGCCATAGTCCAATATCTTTACAATTGGTACAGGCGCGTTTGCGTTCATTTCAACCAAATCCAGACCATCATCTGATGCAATTTGCAGTGCCTGGGCAATTGGCATAACGCCCAAATTCTGGCCATCTGCACTGATTACCTGTACAGTTTTGGCGGTTATACGATTGTTCATACGTGGTCCCATATCACGACGGTTATCACGATTAAATGCAGGTTTAATGTTCGGCTCCTTTGTTAAACATAAGGGAATTATTAACAAAAATTACGCATTTTTCAAGATATTTTGCACATTTTGTAGCGCTGTCCAAACATCACGCTTGGCCGCTGGCTTTAATATTAAATAATTTGGATGAAATATAGGCACAAATACCGCACCATTTTCCATTTCAACAGGCACACCATGCGATTTTGCTAAATTTACCTGTGCGTATTCCAATGCCGGCAATGTACCCAGCGACAAAATAACACGTGGCGCAATCAATTCAATCGCCCTGTCAACAAACGGGCGCGCCAGTTCTAATTCTTGGGCAGATGGCGAACGCCCACCCGGCGTACGCCAAAATAACATAGGCACAACAGAAACGTCTTTGCGCGACAAACCAATCGCAGCCAACATTTTATCCATCAATTCGCCAGACGCGCCACTTAACGCAACGCCTGTTTCGTCATCATCAGAACTGGGCATATCTGTCAAAATCAACATCTTGCCCTGCCCTGCGTGTGGTAAAACCGTATTTGTTGCAGCACTTTTTAACGGATGATTGAATTCAACAATCATACGATTCAGACTTTCTATATCTGTCGGACGCATTGCCATTGAACGCACAGTATCAAGCGACATTGTCTGAACAGGTGCAATTGGCGGCACAATCGTATTCTGGGGACGCGATACAGACATCGCGGACGGCTCTTGGGCAACCACAGGCGATTTAAATGGCAAAACAGTTGTGGTTTCTGATAATTCCCACTGTACACCAGATAAAACCAAATCGCGTAATGCGTCACCAGACATTTTGTTTTCCCTTGATTTTTTCAATATTTTATTATAAAATATAACACGAGCAACAAAAACTCAAGGGAGTATTTTCATGAAAATTAAAAATCTTGCTTTATTGGCTGGTGTTGCAGGCTTGTTGGCTGCATGTGGCGGTTGCATTGTTGAACCTGCAGACCTGAACGATCAACGTGTATTCTTTGATTTCAACTCTGCTGAAATCACAGAAGATGCTAAAAACAACCTGTTGGGTCAGGCATTGTATATGAAAAACCACGAAGATGTTAAAATCCAAATCGCTGGTAACTGCGACGAACGTGGTTCAACAGAATACAACTTGGCATTGGGCGCACGTCGTGCAAACGCTGCAAAATCAGTTATCGTAAATGACGGTATTGATGCAAAACGTATCTCTACTATCTCTTATGGTAAAGAACGCCCATTGGTAAAACGTACAGGCGAAAAAGTCTGGAAAATGAACCGTAATGCAACAACAACTGTAAAATAATTCAGTTGGTGTGAAATTTAACACCCCGTTTGGGGTGTTTTTTTGTTGACTTTTATTATTATTGACAAAGCGTGTTTTTGTGTTATACAATAACACTATGTCAAAAATTGAAAATATTTTTAATAATATCTCGGACCGATTTCTGCCGATTGGCGGATTTGTACGCAATTTAAAATATGCAATGGTATTCAAAACAACGCATTGGTGTTGGTATAACTGCCCACACTGTTGCGAAAGTGCCGGTCCAGACAGACCACGCGAATTTATACCAGAAATAATTATTAAATACTATGTAAATCAGGCAAATAACGACCCACGCTTTGATAAATCTGTCGTTCTGACAGGTGGTGAAATAATGGCATCTTATAAATTTGGCCCAAAAAACTATGTGCCAAATATTATGAAACATATAATGGATTCTGGTGCAAGACTGGACATAAAAACAAATGGCGCATGGGTGCGAACAAGCCTAAAAAAGCAAATTATCAACGATATTGAACAATTGGCACAACAATATCAACAAGGCCTGTCTTTGTTCCAAATATCCCTGTCCATGGACACATATCATAAAAACGCAATCGAAAATAACCATGAAATTATTCGTGAACTGGCAAAATTAAAAAACACAAAAATACCGGTACATATATCAGGATTTAATGACCAAACAGATATTATGAATCAATTTATAGAAACCTTGAAACAAGACAAAGATTTAAAGCTAGAATTTTTTGATATGATGTCTAGAAATTCTAGCCCCACCCCTGTAATTGTAATAAATAACCTGTCTGTTTTACTACAACCATCTACGAATGCACAATTGTTCAACGGTGGGCGCGCTGCAAACCTATCAAACGCAAAACAAATAGAATACCCGCAATTTAGTTTCGTTACAAATGACGGACGTATGCTGATGGCATTTGATACAATGGGCTATGTTACGTTGGGCGAAAATTCTGGACGCAAAATCCGCACAAAATGGAGAAATCCAGACGGAACACCGCGACCACTGGCAGATATAAAACGCGATTTGATAAAAAACGCACAATTTGAAGAAATTCGCCAAATTTTAATTGATACAAAAAAAATATTTACAAAATAGCACAAAAACACCGGCAAACACCGGTATTTTTTTAATAATTTATTATATTCGCGTTTACCACAAAAAAAGCCGGCATTTGCCGGCCTTTTTTAACATTTTTATTTTGTTATTTTTTCAACCAATTCAAACAACTGTGTTCTTGTCGCAAAAGATAATATTATCTGCCCTGACCCGCCACGACGCTCGGATATTTTTGCCGGCACTTTCAAGGCAACAGACAATTGTTTTTCAATATCACGAATCGTTTTATCATCAATTCCATGATTTACATGTTTCTTGGCCCCAGATGAACGCGTGCCATTTTTTACCAAACGACCGGTATCTGCAACAGATAAATGTTCTGCAATAATTTTATGCGCCAATTCTTCTGGATTTTGGGCGACTGCGATTGTACGCGCATGTGACGCAGACAGTTCGCCCTGCTCTACCAATCCTTGGACAGAATCTGGCAAAGATGTCAGACGCAGCATATTACGAATATAACTTTCCGATTTACCAATAAGGCGCGAAACATCCGGCAATTCATAATCACAACATTCCATTAAATTCTTGTAAGCATTTGCTTCTTCGATTGGGTTTAAGTTTTCACGCTGAACATTTTCAATCAACGCAATTTCCATTGCATTGGTATCATCAATCGCCTTTACCAACGCAGGAATTTCCGACAAACCCGCCATTTTTGATGCACGATAACGGCGTTCACCTGCAACAATTTCATACAAATACGGACGATTTGATACACTGCGTAATAAAATAGGTTGTAAAACACCCTTTTCCTTGATAGAAGCCGCCAAATCTGCCAATTCACTTTCTGTAAACGTTTTGCGTGGCTGATCAGGATTTGCACCAATTTGCACCAATGGCACCTGTTTTACAACAACCCGTTCACTGGGGGTCAACAAAGAAATATCTGGAATCGCGCCACGCGCTGCACTTAAATCTGCCAAACCGCGCCCTAAACCAAATTTATTTGCCATCTAAATCTCCTTCGATACGTTGTACAACCTCGGTCGCGACGCGTAAATACGCCTGGGCGCCAGTTGAATTAAAATCATAGAACAATGCAGGTTTGCCATGACTTGGTGCCTCTGACACACGAACATTACGTGGAACAACCGTCTTGAATACTTTGTCGCCAAACGCGGCACGAACATCATCATCAACCGCACGCGTAACATTGTATCTGCGTTCATACATAGTCAGCAAAACACCCAAAACATCTAATTCTGGATTCCATTTTTCTTTGACAACAGAAATAGTATCTGTCAGTTGCTGAACACCTTCCAACGCAAAGAATTCACATTGCAACGGTATTAACACACTGTTTGCAGCCGTCAATGCGTTTATCGTCAAAAACCCCAGTGCAGGCGGACAATCCAGCAAAATATAATCATAATAAGGCAAAATAGGTTGCAACGCATCACGCAAACGGAATTCACGATTTTCCATATCAACCAAATCAATATCAGCACCCGCCAATGCCTGTGAAGATGGCAACAAATGCAAATTTGGCACAGCTGTTGACAGTATATTATCTGCAATATTTGCCGTTCCCATAATAACACCGTAAACACTTTGACGATGCGACGCACGTTCAAACCCCAGTCCAGTCCCAGCATTCCCCTGTTGATCCAAATCAATCAGCAAAACACGTTTTTTTATCGCTGCCAATGACGCACCAATATTTATTGCAGTGGTTGTTTTACCAACCCCACCCTTTTGATTTGCAAATGCGATTATTTGTGTCATTTTACCCTTTCCTGTTTTTTATAAAAATACAAAAACCAAACGATTCGGTCAAGAACTTAAACCAAAACACACAAAACTAATGTAAAATCAAACAAATACGATTTATTTCACATGAAATATTATTTTATATTTTTATTAAAAAACACCGGCAAAGGCCGGTGTTTTTATTGTTTTAAAGTATTTTCAATACATTATCAAATATTTCACATGAAATCACCGGCAAAAACGCACAATTATTATAAAACCATCACCTGTTTTTGATGGTATTAATTCGTATTCAAATCTGTATTTCTGTTTTGCGACGGCAATTTCTGATTCTATTTCCCGGCCTTTTAATAAAAAAAGCCGGCATTTTGTTCGTCCAACATAATCCATTATCTTTACTAACGATGCAAACGCACGCGCAGTAAACACAATTCTATCGTTTTTTGCCGGTAAATGCCGGACAAATTCTTCAACACGACCGTGGTAAATCGTCAGGTTTTTTAGTCCTAATTTTTCTTTGACCGCCGATAAAAATGCAACTTTTTTACCAATAGACTCAATACAAGTTACATTCCAGCCTAAAATCGCCAACACAACCGCAGGAAATCCGGCACCACTGCCCAAATCCACCACATTTACATCATGTGGCAAAACATCCGCAAGTTGCGCAGAATCGGCAATATGACGCGTTTTAATATCATTCAGCGTACTGGGAGCAACCAAATTCATACGCCCAGACCATTCACGCAGCATGTTTTCATATTCTTCAAATTTGACATTATTCTTCATAAAGAGTATTCTAGCATAATCATGAAGAAAATAGAAAGCTTATTTATTACATCTTGTTTATTTGCCACACTTACTGTGACTGGGGTTGCAATTTGGGGCGCAATTAGACACAACACACAAGAAAACCAGACAGCAAGTATACCTGTTACACCATTTGGTTCTTTCTTGGCCACACAACATGCGATTTACGCAAATGATTTTGAGGCTGCAAATAAATTATCTGCACACCTGCAAGATACACAATATGCAATTGTGCATAACACCAAGATAATTTCTGAATTCTTGGGCGGTTTCATGCCAATAGACGCGAAATTGTTACGTTCTGAAAAGACGCTGCCAGCACAATTTATTTATGATGCGTACTTGGTAAAAAATAACGACTGGAAAGAATTGCACAACCGTCATAAAAATGACGAAGCCGCACTTATCGCACCATTCAGAATTTGGTCTGCAATTGCAAACGACTGGCGAACAAATACATTAAAGTTTATTGATAAATTACCAGTCAACGAATCTTGGCGCGAATTTGCACGCGGTCAAATATATGCAGAATTAGGGAATTTTGATAAGGCAGCCGAACATTTCGAACTGGTAACCCCAGACTTTATGAATATAAACGATTATATTTATATTATGTCTTTTTATCTGTCGCACGATATGCAAGACAGGGCAGGGGATTTAAAGGAAAGATTTACCGCCAGACCTGCGGGGATGTTTTTAAAAGAATTTGATAATTTCCCAAACTGGTCTGTATTCAGCGGATATAACAACGCATTGGCATTCAGCCTGATACAAAATGTATCACATACGCAAATTTTAATGTATTCTGACATGGCATTACTGATGATGCGTTTTGCTGAAATTACTGCGCCTGATTTTGCAAAAAACACAGATGCAATTGATTATTATATGGGGCAATTCTTTTATACAAACACCGGAAAATATCAGCAGCATTTTGATAAAATCGACAAATCCAGTCCATATTATCCTTTTTCTGTATTACGCAGCGCAGAAAAAAATAAAGACATTCAAAAACTGGAATCTATGCTGAAACAGTATCCGCTGTTTGTTCCTGCAGTAAACAAGGCTGTTGGTCATTATATCAAAATTGGCGACAAACGCGGCGCACTGCGTGTTGTAAATCGCGCGATAAAGAATAAATCTTTGAACGAAGCGGGCAGGGCGTTTTTCTTGAAATCGCGCGCCCAGATTTATTATTCTTTTGGCGACTATGACAAGGCACAAAAAGACATTCACGACGCGTCTGAAATATTGAATATAGACGCAGAAATTCTGGCATTACAGGCAAAAATTTGGGCTGCACAGAATCGTGAAATTGAAAATGCATACAAATATGCAATGACACTTGTTACCAAAAACCCCAGCGATATTATGGCGTGGGACACATTGGGAACGGTTGTCCTGGTGCGCGAAGGTACAGATGCCGCACTGGAAATATATGAACGGGTTGGAAAGATATCACAAACTCATTCGCCGTTATATTTGCACCTTGGGGACATATATGAATCGATTGGCGACAACGACAAAGCAATCAAAGCATATATGCGTGCAATTGATTTATCTGATGATGGATTGATAGTCGTCCCTGAAATTGAAAGGAAAATAAGGAAACTAAAATGAAAGTAGCAATTATTGGGGCTGGTGCATGGGGTACTGCGCTGGCAATTACCGTGGCACGCGGTGGTGCCGACACAATATTATGGTCTTATGATGGATTATATAAAGAATTTGATGGCGTAGATATGCCACACAATTTAGTCATCACAAAAGATATGGCAGACACAAAAGAAACAGATGCCTGGCTGATTGTTACGCCATCTGCATTCTTTCGTGAAACATTGAACAAGGCACGCGTGCACTATAACGGTCAACCTGTTATTATTTGTACCAAGGGCGCAGAATGTTCCACTGGTCAATTCATGTCTGAAATATTAAACGATGTATTACCAGAATGCATTGATTTTGGTATTTTATCTGGCCCACAATTCGCAGCCGAGGTTGCAATAGGTTGCCCAACAGGTTCAACGCTGGCAGGAACAGATGCAGCAATTGTGGCAGGGCAACAAGCACTAAACAAACTGTATCTTGAAATCAGCAGTGACATTATTGGAACACAAATCTGTGGGGTTGGTAAAAATGCAGCCGCGCTTATTAGCGGATATAACTCGGTCGCTGCGCCCAGCGAAAACGAACGCGCAATGCTGTTCACGCGCGTATGGGGTGATGTTGTAAAAATCGGTATCGCATCAGGCGCCCAGGCAATAACATTCTTGGGACTGTGTGGTTTGGGCGATTTAATACTGTCTGCAACCAGCCCAACCAGCCGTAATTATTCTGGCGGTATGGCAATTGCAAACGGAAACAAACCCGAAGGAACAGTCGAAGGTATTCATGCCCTGTGTGGTTTAATAGAACGCGCAAATGCACTGGGGATAGATGTACCTGTTTTAAAAGAGATGAAAAACAAATTAAAAATATAAAAAAACACCGGCAAATGCCGGTATTTTTTTAAACTAAACACGCCAATGTCGCGCCGGTATTTTTTAACATAAACCAACCGATTCGATAATCTGTGGCATAAACAGTCAGCATAAACAGTGCCAAAATACCGATTACCATCAATACACTGTTACGTTTACCGCGCATACAATACAGCGATATGTTATAAAACAAAAACAATATATACATATCAACCAATAAACTGATTACCCAAATTGATACACAATTAAACGCCAGCGCATTTAGTACCAATATCACTGGATAAATAAAGAATACAGACGCCAAGCCCTTTATCGCAATTTCCCAGTCGCGTTCACCGCCCGTTATCTCAGACACCAGCATCAGCAAACCACCCATAACAAACAATAAAGTTACAGCCAGTACCGGAACAATCATAATTGCAGTAAATATTGCACCCAAGGTTATTGTCGCGCCGCCCATCAGTCTGATAGCCAAAACCAAAATACCACCCAATAAACCGTACAAAAAGGCCTTTAACATTGATTCTTCCAAATTACCATCAGCAACAATCTTGGTAAAATAGCGTTTTGGATTCACGATTATATTGCGGATTCGTTTAAATGCGTTTTTTAATTTTTTCTTCATATTTTTGCCCCCAATTTGATTATTTATATTTTTGCTTTATAATTACAAAAAATCAATGGAAAAAAGCGATGACAAAGATAGCAATTGTTGGACGCCCGAATACAGGAAAGTCCACACTTTTTAATGCCCTGACAGGCACGCGCGATGCACTGGTTCATGACAGACCAGGGGTTACACGCGACATAATTTCAGGCACATTTTCAAACCGTCCATATACGCTGTATGACACAGCTGGCTTGGAAAACGCGAAATCCGGCATTGGTCTGGATTCAACCAATATGGCATTTGGTGCATTGAACGATGCAGACGCAATTTTATTTGTGGTGGACGGACGCGCGGGTCTGACCAATCAAGATATAGATTGGGCAAAAATTATCAGACGTAAAACACGCGCGCCTGTGTTGTTATTGGTCAATAAAAGCGAATCGGAAAAGAGATTATCTAATATCCATGACTTTTATAAACTAGGCTTTGGCGAACCTGTATTGATTTCCGCAGAACACAAACGCGGGTTTGGCGCAATTTATGAATTTACAGACAAAATTGCGGGTTATAACACCGAAACCGCAGAACCTGTTGAAAAGACCACAGACACACGTATCAAAATCGCAGTATTGGGTCAGCCGAATGTTGGTAAATCAACATTTGTAAATCGTGTCTTGGGCGAAAAAAGACAGATTGTAATGGATGCACCTGGGATTACACGCGATACTGTAAAAATCCCGACAACATTCTATGGTCGCGATATTGTATTAATGGATACAGCGGGACTTCGTCGGAAATCTGGCGTTACAGACGATGTTGAAACATTATCTGCATTAAAGTCTTTGGATGCGATTGAAAAGGCAGATGTCGTGATTTTGATGGTTGACGCGACCAAAAACATTGAAAATCAGGCACTGGGGATTGCAGCACGTGTTTATAACGCAGGAAAAATCCTGTGTGTTGCACTGAATAAATGGGACTTGGTTGAACCAGAACTGCGTGATGAAAAATTACTGAAACTAAAACATCAGTTTTCTAATTCTTTCCATCAGATAATAAAGCCTATGATATTGGCTGTATCTGCGGAAACAGGCACAGGTGTTCAAAATATGTTCCGTCGTATTTATGAACAATGGGATATTTCAATGGCACAGGCACCAACCAGTCTGGTCAACAGAATTGTTGAAAAACTGGTCGCAGACAGACAACCGCCATTATCGCGCCTGAAACGCCCAATGAAGATTAAATTTGCACGCCAAACAGGTCGTCATCCAATGAAGATAACCATAAATGTTGGTGGCGCATCTGATATTCCAGAATCTTACACACGTTATTTGCGTCGTGGATTGGCAACCGCATTAAAGTGGGAACACTTGCCGATTATAATTGAATACGACAAGGCGGAAAATCCATATGATTAAACACCGGTCTTTACCGGTGTTTTTTTATAAATAATAAATAAAAATTATGGTATAATATCACAAGTTCAAGAGAGAGAATTTATGAAAAAAACAGCTGAAAATATTATTTCACTTAAAAACATCAACAAAAGCTTTCCGTTGGAACTGGGCGGTGAACAACAGGTTTTGTTTGATATAAACTTTACAATCAAATCCGGTGAATTTGTCGCAATTATGGGGCCCAGTGGTTCTGGAAAGTCGACTTGTATGAATATTATTGGCGCGCTGGACACCGCCAGTTCTGGGGTTTATGAATTATATGGTCGTGACGTAACAGGACTGACCCCAGACGAATTAGCAACTGTTCGAAACGAACATATCGGTTTTGTATTTCAACAGTTTAATCTGTTACCAAAACGCAGTGTGTTGGACAATGTAATGCTGCCGTTGATGTATCGCGGCCTGCCGATGAATGAAAGAATTGACCGCGCACGCGAAATGTTAAAGCGCGTGGGATTGGAAAACTTTGAAAGCTATCTGCCGACACAGTTGTCCGGCGGTATGAAGCAACGTGTTGCAATTGCGCGCGCATTGGCCGGCAATCCAAAGCTTATCTTGGCGGACGAACCAACGGGTGCATTAGACAGTAAAATGGGTAATGAAATCTTAAAGTTCTTTAAAAAATTGAACGAAGATATGGGCATTACAATCGTTATGATTACCCACGAATTTGATATTGCAAAATACGCAAACAGGTTGATACATATTCGTGATGGTAAAATAAACTATGACGGAAAAATTCCAAAAGATGACAGCAAACTTTAATCAGGGCAGGGAGAATAACATATGACATTTAACGACATTTTAAAAGAATCTTGGCTGTCAATCAGCGGTAATAAAATTCGTTCTTTCTTGACCGTTTTGGGAATTATTATCGGTGTTATGGCGGTTGTGATAATGGTCGCAGTGGGCGAAACCGTGCAGAAATCTATTACAGACCAATTTTCATCACTGGGGACAAATACGATTATGATTCGTGCAGGTGCCGCACAATCTGCCGGCGTCAGAACAGGAAACAGACATACACTGACCATCCAAGACGCTGAATTTATCGCACGACTGCCCGACGTTATGGCATCAACCCCCGTACAAAATGGGGCTGCACAGGCAATTTATGGTAATAAAAACTGGGCAACATCAATGGTTGGGGTTTATCCTGATTATACCACCGTTCAAAATATAGAAATGGAGCAGGGCACATTTTTTGATATGTCTGCTGTCAGAAATGCGTCAACATACGCAGTAATCGGCCCAGAAACAGCCGAAGAACTGGGGCTGCCAGAAAACCCAATTGGTGAAGTTATTCGTGTACAAAACACGCCTTTTGTTGTTATCGGTGTAACCAAGGCCAAGGGTGATTCTGCCATGGGCAGCCAAGACGATATGATTATTATACCAATCACAACACTAAAAAAACGCCTGCAAGGCAGTCGTTTTCCAAATTCTGTAAATATGGTGGCTTTAAAACTGTTTGCAGAATCTGACAATAACTTGGCAATTGAACAAATAACACTGCTGTTACGTCAAAGACACAGATTAAAAGACGATGCCGAAGACGATTTCCAAATAATGGATATGAAACAAGTTATGGAAACAATGAATACCGTTACTGGATATTTAAAGTTATTATTGATTGCGATTGCAGCGGTATCTTTGCTGGTCGGTGCGATTGGTATTATGAATATGATGCTGGTATCTGTTGCAGAACGCACACGCGAAATCGGCATTCGCAAGGCAATTGGCGCCCGTGAACGCATGATAATTATTCAATTTTTATCAGAATCTGTCTTGATTTCATTTATCGGGTCAATGATTGGTCTGGTTATTGGTGTCGGCCTGTCCCAGGGTGTTGGGCGATTTATATTGGGGTATAATGTACCGTTCAGTATATGGCCTGTGGTATTATCTGTATCTGTGGCGGTGATTGTCGGTCTGTCATCTGGCGTTATGCCTGCGATGAAGGCAGCAAAACTAAATCCGATTGACAGTTTGCGATACGAATAAAAAATCCCCCAAACGGGGGATTTTTATAATTCAACCTTGCCATTTGTGGCAATTAAATCTGCCATCATTTCTATTTTTCCGCCAGCCTCGCGTAATATTAAATCACCCGCTGCGATTTCTGCATAATCCAGTGGGTCAGATACATATGCATCAAACTTGCCCGCAGCAACCCACGCCAAATCCAGCGCAGGGCATCCTGTTCTGCGGCCATCGCCAACCATTGGGCGATCGTCTGATGTGTTATATGCGATTGTTAATTCCGAAGTTTCAGATAAATTAGATACCTTGATTCTGGCAGAATGGAATGCAGAAAACACGTATGCACCACGGCCCGCTTCTGCATAATATAATCTTTCATCAATTGGGGAATAAACCAATGCAATTTTTGTTTCGTCGTTTGAACGTAACGCCAAAGATATCGCAAAGTGTGGATTGCCACGAACAAAATTTGCAGCCCCAGATAGCGCCAAAACAAATTCATCACGCCCATCACCGACGTGTGTTGTGTTTGGTGTCAACAAACCTGCATTTGGGCGAACCAATAACAGGTCTGATAATATACTTTCTTCGATTCGGGCAGATGCCTTGCTGACAAAGTCACGGGCGCCACGCAACGATTGTTGCAGGTTTTCCACCTCGCCAAAGTCGCGACGCAAACCAGATGCTGTGCGTTGCAACGCCATAAACATTTTGTTTAATTCGGTTGAACCTTTTATCAACAATTCCATGACGCTGCCCCCATCAGACGAAAGTTAGACTTAGAAATTAAAGCCAGCAAATTTGCTTTTGAATTCTGCAGCACGTTGACCCTTGTCTGCAACGTTTGAACGTTGACCTGTCCATGCAGAATGGTTCAAATTATCTGTTGATAAAACCAAGTCTTTTTTAACAGAAGAATACATTTTTACAGTCTTGCCATCTGTTCTTGTGACATTGATTTCGTGGTATTCAGGATGAATTCCTTGTTTCATTGTATTGTCCTTTTTTAGAATTTTAGCCTGCGAATTATACAAGGATTTTTACAGAAATCAAGCAATAATAATATTTTAATATCTGCCAATACAGCCCAAATATGAATTGCCCGTAGATTCCAAGATATTTATAAACTGATTCTGATTTTTCCCAGAAAATAACGCCAATATTGTGCCTGTATCCGTCGCCAGCATATCTGCAACAGTCGCAATCCCAGAATTCATTTTCTTGAAAAAGCCACTGGCCGGGCGGATTTCAGCCGCCAACAATTGATTCACACCCTGTGATTTTGCATTTTTCTGGGATTCAATGACCATCAGCTGACATTCTGGGGATATAATCAGTTTATCACTGACCACGGCATCACTGCCCAATAATTCGCCCCACCAGCCAGTAGAACCAAAAAAAACAGGCATATAAATAGTTGCGTTTGGATTTTGTTCCAGAATCTGTGCAATATCAACATCATCTGCGCAAACATCAGGCATTACACCAGTTGATTTATTTATAACCTTGCGCGCCAACTGGTATTCATCATCCCCAGTTGTTTTGCGTGGCCAATAAAGAATCGGAAACTTTGTCATCACTGAGAATTATATCAGATTCGGAACATACAAAAAAGGGGGGCAATGTAAATAAAGCACTTGATTTTTTATTTTTTCATTTTTTCCAGCCATTTTTTGCCACCTTCCCACAATATTTTTAGGTCGCTTTTGGCCTTGTCATAATATTCTGTAGATATTTGAACATTGAATAAGGTCTTGATTAATGCCGGAATCATTGTCATAAACATCGCCATAAACAACCCCATCAAGACAACTGTGATAATTGTATCGTTTTCCATCAACAAAGCATCCATTAAAAAATGCGAATCGTTTTTGTTTAATGCAACCTCAAGCGCACTGGCACCAGCCCAGTCGCCAAAGACCGCATTTAAAAACATTATCGCAAAAGAAACAAATACGCCCGTCATCGCAATCCCAAGCGTCGCAGATATTACATTGTCTATCATTGACTTTAACGATGTTCCAACGCCTGCCAGCGATATTTTCCAACCCTTGAATAACCACGCCAGCAACATCAATGGCAACATTATTAAATCCATTGATAGTTTTATAAAGACTTCCAGAAAATACAGCGGTATCGGCAATAATGCGACAAAAAACAGTCCCAATATTAACGCACCTGCAAATAACATAAATACATTCGGCAGAATCGGTATTGCCCATAAAATCTTGTAATTATAATCATCATTAAAAGACATATTTAACATTGTCCAACCAATCGCCATCCCCAGCCCCGTCATCTGATGAACCCCGGCCAATTCACACGTCAAATTATGACGTAATTTTGGCGAAAAAGCGCCCAGACTTACTTGTCTTGCATCAGATACAGGATCTGCAATTGCGCTGGCAACCACACATTCATCAAATTTATCATCATAAACCGCCATTCTGTTCAGGGTCAGACCAACATTAAATATAGGCTCTATTGCAATATTGGAGATAAGGCGCGGCAGGGGCGCAACCAATAAAGCACACACAAATCCCAACTTTAGGATATGCAAACCAAATGTGCTGGTCATATCCCAAGGCTTTTCAAGATTAGTATTAAAAAAACCACTTAACAATGTCCATGCAAACCAAATGGCTGTCAACATTACCGCCATGGTCGCAACAGAAGTGCCCAATGCGCTGTACACACGTGGCAACAAACCGGACATTGTTGACATAATGTCCGAAAACATTTGACATGTCCAACAACTGGAAAAAAACTTTAACGCATCCGCCATATTCACAGGTGCCAATGTGCGATATATTGAAAATCCTGCAATTGCGCCGACACCAGCAATCCCACCAATTACCAATGGGGGAATTGCCCCTGCACCAAATGGCAGGAACGATAAAAACACTATCCAAAATTTTTTTAACCTGTTCATCGTTTTAACTATACCATATTTTATACCAAATGTGATATAATTGAAATAATAAATATGACGAGAGAATGTTTTTATTAAGAAAATTGTCTTTATTTGCCCTTGTTTGTACGGCGTTTTTTATGCCGTCGTTGGCATATGCAGACAACATTGTTGACGCGTTAAATCTGGCGCCTTTTGTTCCGATTGTGCTGGACGCGATGATGATGGTCGGCACAGGTGTATACGAATATTTTGTCGGGGACGCCCAGCACACGGGTATTATTTACATACTGATATGGACTTTCTTGGGATTATCTATATCCATAGAACTGATAAAGATGTATTTACCAAAACAATGGGTTGAATTCTTGGGCTTTTCTGGCGGTGGCGAACTGGCCAATGGAAGTGCCACGCCAACAAAAATGTTTACAAATATATTTCAAACAGGTTTTAGGGCAATACTGGCATCTGTAATATTATTGCAATTAAAACCTGTATATATGACAAAATGGCTGATAAATCCATTCTTGGAATTTGGTTCAATATACACTTCGCATATTGTTGCAAACATAGATTCAACAAACACCACAGCAGAAAAAACATCTTGCCCGCCCGACATATTGGCAAAAGAATGGATTTCTGAAAAGTCATGTGAATTCTTGACACAGCCTGTGGCAGACCTGTCACACGCAAACAACCAAATTGTTAAACGTGGCTTTACATTTTTGACAAATGGTTTGCGTGGGTTAATGGTACCTATTCCACACGGTGGCGAAGATTTTATGAACATTTTAACAGGTTTTATACTGATTGCCACATTCGTTGGCAGCAATGTATTTATGGCACTGCTGATTATTCAAGGAATATTTAACTTTGGCGCGCAAATAATACTGTATCCGTTCTCGGTTTTAGTATATGTATTTAAAAAGAACGATAAATGGCTGGATATTTGGCCGGCATTTTCTGGGATTACCAAGGCATTACAACAACTGATTGTTACAATGATTGCGTGTGCATTTATACTGTGCATTAACGTTGCGATTATCAAGGCGTTATTCCAATGGAATTCTTCGGTGTTTGTTGTGGCGGCTGGCGGCACTGCTACAAGTAATGTTCCGCAACAGGCCGCAACATCAATGGGATTTGGGCAACATTCTGTTTTGTGGTTGTCGGCAATAATGACATTCTATTTAATGTTTAAAATATTTGAAATGACACGCAAACAACTGGATATGTACGTTGGCAAGGGAATGGATACACTGTACAATAATGTAACAAATGATACGAAAACTTTGTACAATGCATCTAAGACAATGATAAAAAAATACAAAGACGCATCAGGCTGGTTTAAAAAATAATGAATCAAATGGCAACATCTTTGGCAGATAATATTGTGCAGTGTTGGGGCTGTGCTGTTTTTGACAGACTGTTTCAGATAATATCTACCATCGGCATAGAAATCTATGACAGCATGACCCAAATATGTTTAGTGATATTTGGTCTGCTGTTTGCGATTTTTGTATTCAACGCAATTTGGAAAAATTTCAAAGGCGGAATAAAAGACCCAATTATGAAAGACAGCTTTTTAAAAGCATTTATTCGGTCTGTATTTGCATTGACGTTGCTGGGGGCAGGGACACTGATACCAAAAACAATCAGCACTGTTATATTTGAACCTGTGACCAAGGTTACATTGTTATATACCCAATCTATGATAAAAACAAACGACGAAATCGTTTCTGCAAGGGTTACATACGAACCGATTGAAATTACCCAAGAAGGAATATATTCTCAAAAATTACGCGATATGGTTATTATGCTGATGAAAACAACAATTACTCAATTCCAGTCGTTTATAAAACTGGGAATCGAAGTAATGGACAAAGCATTCTCGTGGAGCGCATTCACAAGCGTCAGCGTATTAATCAAACATATTATGTTATTTTTTATTGGGCTGTATTTAGCATGGGGATTTTTAAAAATATTTTTTAAGTATTGTTGTTATTTTGCCGATGTAATTATTGCAATGGCGTTCTTTGCATTCTTTTTCCCAATATCACTGGTTATGACATCGTTCAAAGACGTAAAGGAAGTGCCAAAATGGTTCGGTACAATTGGTAAAAACGTCGGTGTTGCACAGCTAAAAAATGTAATAAACGCGATTGTGACATTAGGCTCGGTCGTGTTGACGTATACTGTTATGATGGTAATTATTGCAAAATTCTTGTCTGCATCAAACGTATCCGTTAATGATTTGATGGGGGCAATTTACGGTGGGAACCTTTACGAAGAAGATTTAAGCACTGACGCCTTGTATTCACTGACATTGGCAAGTTTTATCGCATTATTATATGTTTTAAATTTTGTCTTTGAACAAATTCCACAAATTACTAAGATGGTGTTATCAATGTTCGGTGTCGAAGAAAATAACAAGCACAGCGAACAATTCGCAAGTGATATGGGACGCTTGTCAAAGCTGGCATTTGATAATGCCGCCACATTTGGATCTATTATCATTAACGGCAAGAAAAAAGACGATAAAAAAGAAGAAAAAACCGACACCAAAACAGACGGCAAAAAGGATACGAAATAATGTTAAAAGCAAAGTTGATTTTATTTCTTGTCAAGGCTGTTATGTGGGGGGCAGTAATCGGTATTGGAATTTGGTACCTGTCTTCTTCGCTGGGGGGCGCGTCACTGACATATACCAGTGTTGATAAATTTTTAAATGCCGCAGGCGTAGAAAATGGCGACATATCAACTGCAAACGGATGTTTTATGTGCCGATATGTTCACGATTTATTTTCTGTTCTGGGGGTTGCCACAGACAAATTCTGGAACGCTATGCTGGACAGTTTGTGGGTACTGATTGTTGTTGGATTTGGTATTTTCTTGATTATACATGCAACAAAACATATTTACGAGGCCGCCAAAGCAACCACAAAACTTAGCACAACAGAAAAAAAACTAGAATTTAAATCATGGTTTGATCAAGTTTGGAAACGCGCCATCAGAATCATGATTGTTGGCACAATGATTGGTGCGCTGGGCATGGGCGGAACGGGCGCACTTAAAACAATAACCAACATAACTATTAAACCGGTTATGTGGCTGGGGGCAGAATTATCAATGGCTGCAACAGGCGTAACCAGTGCAGCACAATGTAACGCGCTATCACAAACATCACAAGACCCAGAAGATATTTTAAATCCTGTGCTGCAACCATTTATGTGCGTTGTTGGAAATATCAACAGTGTTATGCTGGCAGGCGCCGCTGGTGGATTTGCGCTGATGAACTATTCTTGGTTGGGGCTGGGTGGTGGATTGTTTACATGGCTGGCAGGTTTTGGTTTGGTTTTAATGTTTTTGTTTATCGGGTTTGATTTGTTCTTTCAAATACTGTCAGTTATATTTAAACTGGTATTTATAATTATATTTTTGCCATTGTTATTGGCGTCGTACGCCTTTGAGGGCGCATGGTCTGTGGCCAGCGGACTTGTCAATAAATCTGTTGATATGTTGGTATCCAGCGCAGTCAGAATTGTTGCAATTACATTAAAAGTTTTGATTGTTTATGCAACTGTATCGTATTCGGCAGATACTTTTTTTCCATCGCCTAATGACGGATACAGTGCGATTTTACCACCACTGATGGGACAAAAGGTAAAAAATCCAGATGCACAAACACTGTCTGTAATGAACGTATTTTCAACATGTGAACAAGTCGCGCTGGCTGGTAACGAAATGAACAAAGAAGCATTTGTAAACTGTTTTAACGCACGCAAAGCAGAAGTTGAACGCAAATATCCAAATGCGTTTGACTTTTTAAGTAATGGTTGGGACTTTTTAGTATTGATGGCGGCTATATTCTTCTTATACTACTATGCAATCAGTCCAAAAGTTGATAAACTGTTGGGCAAAGACGGAAAAGAAGTGTTTGATTATGGCCAATGGATGAAAGACATTGGAACACAGGTATGGAAATTTCCTGCGTCAATAACAGAAAAAATAACAAGTAAACTTGGTAAAAGCTAGATGAGAATATTGCGTAATATTTTGACAAGGATTATATTGGCATGCACTTTGATATTTGCAACAGTGCCTGCATTATGCGCAAGCTCAAATATCCCCAGCACAACAACAGCAGGAATGGCAGACGTCGGCGAATTTGGATTATGGGCAACAGAAACAAATCAAAAAAGATATCTAAACAGTCTTAGATACGATATAGAACAATTCCAAGGCACATCAAGAACACAAAATGTCGCAGACTATGTCCCAATAGAAGCCAAGGTAGGTCTGGCGTTTATGAACGCGTTTTCATACATTGCACATGTTCTGGATTCTTCACTGGGGCGGTTTACGATAATATTTATAATCATCGCTTATGGATTTTGGCTGTTTTTTGAAGCATACACAATTATTTCTGGACAAAGCAAAGTAGATGAAAAAATAAAAGAAATGGCAAAAACTGGATTAAAAGTTGCCGCATGGGTGACGGTATTAGCTATTGGTCCTGCGCAAATATTTATGATGTTGATGTCGCCAATTTTATATATCAGCACATTGTTTTCTGATATTATTTTAAACGCGGCGACGGCTGTTGTAGATGAAAGTTTACTACCAAACACTTGCAAGGCAATTCATCAATACACCGAAGCAAATATATCACCAAACAATATCATAGACCCTGTTTCCGCCGCTAATATTATGTGCGTACCAACACGATTATCTGGATTCTGTTACAACGCAATAAAAATGGGCTGGCAATGGATGGGTATTGGAATTGGTTCCAGTGGATTTGCGTTTTTATGTGGCTTGGCGTTTGTTGTTGGTTTTTTATACGTTGCATGGAAATTCGCTTTTATCGCATTTGGTGTTATCGCAGATTTATTCTTGGGTATTATAATGTTGCCATTTACAGCAATTGCAGAAACAACTGCAAAAACAACGTACAAAGGAATCGCAGGTAATATATTTAACGGATTTCTAAAATTATTCTCGGCAGAAACACTAAATACACAAATATCGCGTTTTATAAACGCAGCGTTACATTTTGTTGCGCTATCAATTATCATTGCGGTTTGTGCAGCTTTGTTATCTACGACAATGAACACAAACAATCCTGAAATGATACCACAAATAAATGACCAAAGTTTTTGGATTACAATGATAATGGCAGCATTAACGTGGTGGTTGGCGAAAAAAGCATCAGATTTCGCATCAGAAATGGGTGGCAAAATATCTTATGATATGGGAACCGCACTTCAAAAAGACGCTGACAATTTATGGTCCAGCACAAAGAAAGGCGCCAAAACCGTTATTAAAATCATACGAAACAGAAAATAACATACTGGTATCTATACCTTGAAAAGGGTGAATTTATATTCTATACTGCGGATGTTATGAATATTCTAAAACGATATTTTTCACGTCAACTGGTGGCAATTTTTATAATGCTGTTGCTGGTTTTAACAGGTTTGGCATGGATGATGCAAATTATGTCCATGATGAAGTTCTTGTTAAAATACGGTATTGATTTAGGTGATTTTATCGGTTTAACAGCATTAATGATTCCGTTTATTGCATCAATTGTTGTACCTTTTGTTTGTTTTATCGCGGTTATATTTGTCTATAACAAAATGATTGCAGATAATGAAATTACTGTTATGGCGGCATCTGGTTTGTCGCCGTTGCAAATTGCACGTCCTGCACTGCGACTGGGGGCGTTATTGACCATATTAAATCTAATTCTGACAATTTGGATTGTACCACAAAGTCAATCTCTGTTTTATGATATGCAATGGAATTTAAAGTATGGTATGGCACATATGAAATTGCAAGAAGGGGCTTTTACAGAAATATCTGATGGGCTGGTTGTGTATGTAGATAAGGTGTCAAATCATGACCTTAGCCAGGTAATGCTGTCTGACACACGCAAAAAAAATGCCCCCAGTGCAATATTTGCAGAAAAAGGAAAATTAGTTACAACACCACGCGGATTGTCACTGGTCATGACAAATGGCGCATTACAATCAACGGGCAAACAAAAAGTAACAGGTACATTTGATACATTTGATATGGACTTGAACGTTGTTGAAAAAAGTAATGAAAATTCTTTCCGGGTCAGACGAATTCCAACACGCAGTTTGTTACATATCGCATTTGATGCAAAAACAAAAAAACAGCATAAAATGATTTTAACAGAACTGTGCAGCAGATTCCTGGGACCATTTATGAATTTAATATTGGCGGCATTATGTGCAACAATACTGTTACGTTCATCGCTGTTGCGTCGCAGAACCAGCTTTGCACCGGTGTTGGCTGTGGCGTCTATGGCGGGTGTTATGGCAATATATATGTCTGTTTCTAATATGATTGGCAGTTTATCTGAATTTGTCTTGTTGGCATTGGGATTAATTTTAACATTCAGTTTAATAATGATGCAGTTGGCAAAAAAATGAAAAAATTAAAAGCATCTTTATTGGCATATCTTTGCATCATCGCACACGCGTATGGTTTAGGAATTGATGTAAACGAACCAAAAACAGTTGTCGCAGATAAAATTGAATACAACGTAAAATCCGAAGAAATAAAAACTGTTGGCAACACAGAAATTACAAATAAATCAGGTCAACGTATGACACTGGTTGATTCTTATATATCATCCAAGGGCGACAATGTATCTGGTAACGACATTCAATTATGGCTGGGACATCATATATATGTTGAATCTAAAAATATTGTACGTGACGGCAACATAACAGTCGCACGGGACGCACTGTTCACAGCATGTGCAGACTGTGATTCTTATGGCGAAGCATGGGAAATATGGGCAAAAAAGTTTACACACAATATGGACGAACGTATGATGTCTTTCGTCAGCCCTGTATTTTATGTGTATGATTTGCCGGTATTTTGGTTCCCTTATATTCAAATGCCAGACCCAGGCGTAAAATATAAATCTGGAATTTTAATGCCTGATATGGGTTCAACAAACAAAATGGGAACACAGATAAACATACCGTTTTACCTGTCTTTGTCAGATACACATGACATGACATTTACATTTTCATATCTGACCCAAGAAAACCCATTATTTCAGGCGGAACATCGTTTAAACGCAAATCATGCAGAATTTAGAACCCGTGGTTCTTTTACCCGTAACAAGGCAGGCGAAAATCGTTGGCACGTATTTAATAACGACATTATTGAACTGGGCGAAAATGCACGCGCAACAGTGTTTTTGGAGCGCACATCAGATAAAACTTATTTACAAAAATACGGATTTTATGATTCACAGCCATATCTTGATTCTGGCGCAAAGTTAGAGATTTTTGGGCAAAGCAGTTACGCCGTTGCAGATGCGCACTTTTTCCAAGAATTACGCGAACGTTCAAACCGATACGCAGTTCCAGATGGAAACATTTTACCAAATATTCGTGCAGTACATCAAACAGCGCCAATATTCGGTGAAACCTATGCAACATTTGCAGCAGATATTCTGGGCATTTCTGGGGATGGAACGTCATCACAGCGTATGATTGGTGATATACAGCTTACTACACCTTGGACACTGTGGGGCGGAAACAGATTGACCGCCAATGTATCTGCCAGATATGATTTATATAATTTTAACAACACAAAAATGATTGATAATTCTGTGTATTCTGGTGTAAAAAGCAGATTTTTACCAAGCGGATATTTAGAATGGGGGTTGCCATTGTTTAAACCAACAAAAACATGGACCCAGGTCATCGAACCACGCGCCAGAATTACTATTATGCGAAAAATGGACGAAGCTGGATTCTTGTTAAACAATGATTCCGCAGGAACAGTGTTGACAGACACAACATTATTTTCTGACAATCGTTTTGCAGGCTTTGATTTGTGGGAAAATGGGACATATGCGGACTATGGTGCGCGTTGGTACGCATATAACAACAAAGGCAAAAGTTTTGAAATTTTCCTGGGGCAATCATATGACTTTACAGACAAAGACGTTATTGATTCAAACAGTGGGTTCCGTAATGGATTATCAGACTATGTTGGACGCGTCAGTTACAATAATGCAAAATGGTTGCGTTTTGCATCGCGTTTCAGATTAAACCAAGAAACATTGGGACTTAGCCACATGGAAACATCTGCAAACATCGGACAAAAAGGAGTCTATTTAAATATAGGGCATATTTGGTCTGAAAACCTGAACGAAACACTAACAGGAATGGAAGATGTTCACGAAGCTGTAATTGGTGCCAGTGTAAAATTATCAGACAGATTAACCGCCAGATGGACAGGTATATATAATGTTGAATCAGACGCGTTTCAAAGTCATACAGGTGGTATATTTTATAATCATCCTTGTTATTATATATCTGCACAATATCGTCGTGATAATGCAAGAAAAAATGACTATGTCGGAAACACAACTTTTCAGTTTAAATTTGGTATGGCAATCGATGGCCAACAGTACTGATAAAAATAGAAAGGAAGAAAATGAAATACTGTAAATTTTTAACAATGTTTGCCTTGGTTCTGTTTACAATGCCTGTGTTTGGGGCATCTGTTGTTGCAAATATAAACGGCACACCGATAACAGATACAGATATTACTGCACGCACAAAACTGATGGCAAAACAAGGCAAAACATCAACTGACAATCGTCGCGTGGCACTGCAAAGTATTATTGATGATAATATTAAAATATCTTATGCGGGTAACTTTAATGCACTGCCAGACGATAAAACCGTTGAACAAGAATTCAAAAAAATGAATCTTGGTGATTTATCAAAATCAGAAATAGAGATGGCGAAAAATTCGCTGCGTGCAGAAATCGCATGGCAAATTATTGTTGGACGTACAATACTGCCAACTGTTGATGTGTCAGACGAAGATATAAATGCAGAAAAAGTAAATCTGGCACGTGAACATGGTCTGCCGATTGAAATGACAATAATCCGCCTGACAGATATTCCAAATGACATTGCTGCACACTTAACAAAACCAAAATCATGTGACAATGCGATTGAGATTGCAGAAAACCTGGGTGGCACGCCACAGAAATTTACTGCATTGCAATATGAATTATCGGCGGATGTGCGTGAACGCGTGGCAGGGTTAAAAAATCTGACGTGGTCACCGGTACAAGACGGAACTGTTTTACTGGTATGCGATACAAAAAAGACCAGCGAATATAAAAATCTGGATACAATTATCAAACAAAATGCACAATATAAGCAGGCGATGTTCTTGGCTGACCAACAATTAAAACAACTGCGACGCAAGGCAGTTATTGTAATAAACGATGACAGATATAAACTATGAAACCAGTATTATTTAACTTTACAGACGCAGAACTTGAAAAATATTTAGCAGATATGGGTCAGCCACGTTTTCGCGCAAAGCAAATTCGCGAATGGTTAAATCGTGGTGCACCTGATTTTTCTGTGATGAAAAACATTCCGGAAAAACTGCGTATTGATTTAGATAACAACGCACAAACACTGCCATTAAAAATTGTAAAAAAACTGGAATCATCCGACGGCGAAACAACCAAGTTCTTGCTGGAAATGACAGACGGCGAACAGATTGAGTGTGTTTTAATGCGAACAACATACGGAAACAGCGTTTGTGTCAGTTCGCAGGCCGGTTGTGCGATGGGATGTAAATTCTGCGCCAGTACACTGTTGGGATTAAAACGCAATTTAACAGCAAACGAAATTTACGCACAAATTCTGGTGGCGCAATGGGAACTGCGTGGTGATAAATTCACAGACAAACCAATTCGTCCAAATGGCGACGCAAACAATAATGATGTTTCACATATTGTAATTATGGGAACAGGCGAACCGTTACAAAACACAGAAAATGTTATCAACTTTATCGAACGCGCAAATTCACAAATGGGAATTGGCTGGCGCAGAATTACTGTATCAACATGTGGTATTGTTCCCGGGATTGACAGGTTGATAGAGTGGGGCCGACCAATAAACTTGGCCATATCACTGCATGCACCAACAGATGAATTACGCAGTCAAATTATGCCAATAAATAACAAGTATAAAATTGATGAGGTTATGGATGCGGCATGGCGTTTTACAGACCTGCATAATCGTCAGTTAATGATTGAATATATATTACTGGGCAAGCGCGATGAAAACGGAGATGTTATTTTATATAACGCAACACCTGAATATGCAGACAAATTATCTGAAATTTTACGTAACAAGAACTGTATGGTAAATTTAATTCCATGGAACGCGGTTGATGAACGTGATTTTGCGTCACCGTCTGGAAATGCTGTACATAGATTCCAAGATACGCTTATTAAAAATGGAATTCATACGCGTATCAGACGCGAACGCGGAACAGATATTGGGTCTGCGTGTGGTCAATTGCGCTTGAATAATAAAAAAGGCATAAAATGAATTTAAAATATATTACATGTTCTGACCCACGTGAATCTTTGCAAATCAATGATTTAATAGAACTGACAAAAATATCGCCAAAGGTTGAAATCGGTATGCAATCACACCCCAGCGCGATGATGAGTGGACTGGACAGAAATATTTGGTTTAATCAATTTCTTGATTGGGCAGGAAAACAAAAAACACCTGTGAATATCGCAATGCATGTAAATTATCAATGGTGCGACAAAATGTGCACTGGCATAATCCCAACAGAAATCGCCAAATGGATGCAGTTACGCAATGTTCATACTGACGCGCCTGTTATCAAAAGATGGCAGTTAAATATCGGCGATGGAACAAGTAACTTTGACGCAGAAAAAATCGCGCGTTTAATAGAAACGTTTCCAGAAAACGATTTCTTGTTCCCTTTTAACCCATACGTTCAATCCAAGATATCTGCATTATATAAAACAAATGCAAAGTTTTCTTTGATGTATGATTCTTCGTACGGTTATGGTATTTGCCCAGACAGATGGAATCCACCTGTTTATAACAACAGAAATATGGGATATGCAGGCGGTCTGTCACCAGAAAATGTTGCGCAGAATTTAGAAAAAATATCACAGGTTGTTCCAAAAGACTATACAACATGGATTGATGCAGAAGGCAAATTGATGATGCCAAATTCACGCACGTGGGACATGAACAGGGTTACAAACTATGTCAAAAACGCACTTGCGTGGGAGGCAAATCAGAAAACAAAATAAATCCGGTTTTTACCGGATTTTTAATTGAAAATATGAATTTATTTTTGTATCTTAAAACCACGTAACCTAAGGGAAAAATTATGACAGATACAAAGTTGAGTTTTGAAGAAGCATACAAGCAATTAATGGAACTGGTCAAGAAAATGGAATCTGGTGAATTACCACTGGCTGATTCTGTCGCGGCATACGAACAAGGTATTAAATTAAAAGCATACTGCGAACAATTATTAAAAGAAGCAGAATTGAAAATTGAAACACTGAAAGTAAGCGAATAATTATCTTTAACTAAACGGATTTGTCGTGGCAGAAAAAAGTAAACTGACCCCTGTTATGCAACAGTATGTTGATATGAAGGCCGAAAACCCAGATGCATTGTTAATGTTCAGACTGGGGGATTTTTATGAATCTTTCTTTGAAGATGCAAAAACAATCAGTGCCACATTAGGGCTGGTTTTAACTGCACGTGGAACAGACGGCGATGGAAACAGTATTCCAATGTGTGGTATTCCATGGCATGCCGCTGATAATTATTTTGGTCGTTTGGTTCGCAGTGGATACAAGGTTGCTTTGGTTGAACAGATGGAAACACCTGCCCAGGCCAAAGAACGCGGGCATAAATTTATTGACCGTCAGGTTGTACGTGTTTTAACACCTGGTACATTGACAGATGATAATTTGCTGACCCCGAAAAATTCTAATTTTCTGATTGCAATTACGCCAATTGGTGGTGGCAAATACGATATTGCAGGTTGCGATATTTCAACAGGTGAATTCTTTGTCGGAAATACAAACGACGTATTTGACGATTTAACACGTGTAAACCCAGCCGAAGTTATTTTCCCATTCGGTAACGCCGAAGAAAAAAATATCAAAAAAATTCGTGATGCATTTAAATCTACACCTGTGTATGAAAAACTGTATCATCGCAGCGATATCGATATGGTTGTATCGCGCGTGTTTGGCTGTGCCGTAAACGCAGGCGAAGTTGCAAAAAATTCTGACAGTGCAATTTGTTTATTGGCGGGTTATTTATTTAATACACAACGTGGGGCGGCAATTACATTTCGCGCGCCATATACATTTAAATCTGGCAAGCAATTATTGATTGATTCATCTACTTGGAAAAGTCTGGAAATTGATGCGCCTATACACGATGGTGGCGCATGTTTGATTGACGTGTTGGACGAAACGCATACATCTGCAGGTGCACGAAAACTGCGCGCGTATCTGCGTTCGCTGTCCAGCGACATAAATGAAATTATGTTGCGCCAACAGCATATTTCACACTTTGCATTAAATCCAGATATTCGCATAACAATGGAAAATATTTTATCTTCTGTCCCAGACGTTGGGCGCGCGATATCAAGATTGATGTCTGGACGTGGCGCACCACGTGATTTGCGTAACGTTGCAGAATTCTTGTATATTTTACCACGTGCACAGATGATGGCTTCACGACTGGATGCTGGATTTGAACCATTGTTTAATAACATAAACACGCACAGTGAAATTGCATTAAAATTAAATCGTGCATTGTCTGATGAACTGCCCAGTTTTTTCCGTGACGGAAATGTTATTCGCGATGGATTTGATATCGCACTGGATAATATGCGGTCACTATCACACGGCGGTCGTGAAACAATCGCTGCATTACAGGCAGAATATATTTCACAAACTGGAATCAATACATTAAAAATAAAATACAATAATATTTTGGGATATTTTATAGAAGTACCTGCCGCACGTGCCGAACCAATGATGGCCGCAAATTCTGGATTTATTCACCGTCAAACAATGGCGGGTAATCTGCGTTTTACAACAGAACGACTGATTGAACTGGACAATAATATTCGCAGCGCCGCAGAAAAAGCCGCAGGTATTGAATCAGAAATCATAAATGAATTTATTGAAACAATTCGCACTGTGGCTGATGACCTGCTGGCCACTGCTGATTTATTAGCAGACGCAGACGTTTGGTGCGCGTTGACTGCGGTTAGTGATAAATATTCTTGGGTGCGTCCAAATATGACAGACGACTGTGCGTTTGATATTGTTGGTGGTCGCCACCCTGTGATAGAGGCTGTATTACGCAAAGGCGGCGATAACTTTGTTAAAAACGATTGCAATTTGAACACAAACCCAATTGCACTGTTGACGGGACCAAATATGGCCGGTAAATCAACATACTTGCGTCAAAATGCAATTATTGTCGTGTTGGCGCACATGGGGTCATTTGTGCCTGCAGAACGCGCAACAATCGGCGTATGCGACCAATTATTCAGTCGCGTTGGTGCATCTGATAATCTGGCGGCAGGACAATCAACATTTATGGTAGAGATGAGCGAAACCGCCAACATTTTAAATCGTGCAACAAATCGTTCATTTATCATATTTGATGAAATTGGTCGTGGTACTGCGACTTATGACGGTATGGCAATTGCCCAGGCGGTATTAGAATACCTGAACGAATTATGTCCGCGCACACTGTTCGCAACACATTATCATGAACTGACTGGGTTGGTATTAAACGGGTATTTGAACAACGTATCGTGTCTGACAATTGATGTTCGTGAACACAACAACGAAATTATATTTATGCACAAGATTGTATCAGGTGTCGCAAATCGTTCGTATGGTATTCAGGTGGCAAAGATGGCAGGTATGCCAACATCTGTGGTCGCGCGTGCAGAATGCGTCTTGGCGGCATTGGAAAATAATGAAATGTCTGTACCAATGCAAAGTGCGCCAAAACCAATGCCGCGCAAAAAGAATAATGTTTGCGACGAACTGCCACCACAATTAAATCTGTTTGGGTAATAAAAGGAGAATTAATGATTGTAAAACCAATATATGTTTTTAATCCAAAAAACGGACAAAACAGTAAAAAATTTGATACGCCAGAAGAATTACTGGAACATATTAAAAACTATGATTATTTGCGTGAATATTATAACGATAATAAATTAACTGGTCGTGTGATGCGTAGTAAAGGAAAAGGTTTTTCTGTATCTGCTCATTTTAAGTTTGATTTAGAAGAAATTTCTATGGAATCATATAATTTTCATAGACGTGTTTTCTATATCGGTCAAAGTGCTGTTAAAACAAATAACGGCGCACAAATTACTGTACTACACCATCCAATAAAAATAGAAGAAGAACTACATGAAAAATATTCCGCCTACGCACAAGATTGTGTGATTGATAGTAAAAGTTTAAAACAAATATATCCGCCTGTTGATAAATTTGAAGATTCAGAATTAGCAAAATGGATAAAACAGATTGAATCTATGAAATACAACATTCAAAAAGTTAAATAAATGAAATCGGGTTGGGTAATAAAAGGAGTTATTATGTCTGATATAAAATATATTTTTAAACCATGTAATAAAATTGACAGAAAAGAAGAATTTTCTTTATCTAGCACTTTGCTACATTATATAAAAAAATATGATTTTTTTCGCCAGTATGACGCAAAGGATAAAGCATACGGAGTAACACGTGCCGAAGACAAAGCTTTTTATTTATCGGCATCCATCAAAGTTAAACTAAACGACTTTGATATATTTACACAGGTTGGCATTGGACAATATCCTAGTGAAAATTTTAAATTTTATATCGGGGAAAAAGTAGAAAAAATCCCAAATTCAAACAAAATAAAAGTGACTGTATTCAAATTTCCTGAACATATACAAGATGATTTATATGAAGAATATACAATAAATTATAACAACTGTGTAATCGATAACAAGACATTAAAACAAATATATCCACCATGCGGTGACAACGATTCAAGATTAAATCAATTTATTAACATGGTACAATCAATAAAAGGTAACCTGGAAAAAGTTAAATAAATGAAATCGGGTTGGGTTATCTTGGACAAGGATTCAGGGCTGTTTTCAAGAACAGCCGGTGGTAAAATTGCACGAATGATTGGAACAAAAAAATTCGGACATATTGGCACACTGGACCCGATGGCGTCTGGGGTGTTGCCGATCGCAATTGGGGATGCAACCAAGATGATTCCATTTGTCGAAGAAATATCGCCCAATGTAAAAGAATACTTGTTTTCACTGCAATTTGGGTTTGAAACAGACACACTGGATATCACAGGTCGCGAAATTGCGCGTAATAACATCGTGCCAAGCGAATCTGATGTGTTGGGTGTGTTACCAAAACTGATTGGAAAAATATCACAGGTACCACCACAATACAGTGCTGTACACGTTGATGGCAAACGTGCATACGACGCCGCGCGCCAGGGCAGGGCAGTTGAAATTCCCCCACGTGATGTCGAAATATACGAACTGGAATTTTTAGGTATACGGGGTAAATCCTGGCATTTTCGTGTACGTTGCAGTCGTGGTACATATGTGCGTTCAATTGCACGTGATATTGCAAAATTATGTGGCACAATTGCGACTGTTGATATGATACGGCGCACACAATCTGGTGGGTTTGATATAAAAAGTGCCGTAAAACTTGATTTTTTAGAAAATCTGTTTAATAATAGTGCCAGCATTGATGAAAATTTGATGCCGGTGGATTTTGGACTGGGGGACATTCCGGTTCTGAATCTTATCGATAAAGATGCCGAATTTTATAAAAACGGTGGCTTTATCACAGTTGCCGCAGGGGATGGCATGTATCGCGTTTATAACAATGATTTATTTATTGGTATTGGCGTTGTACATGGCGGAAATCTGCGACCAAAACGAACAATATAAAATAAAAAGGAAAATATAATGTCCATTACAAAGACAAAAAAGTCTGAATTGATTCAGGCATATAAAATTTCTGAAAACGACAATGGTGGTTCCGTTGAATCACAGGTTGCTGTTTTAACAGAACGTATCCGCAATTTGACAGAACATATGAAGGCTAACCACAAAGACAACCATTCTAAACGCGGTCTGTTGTTGATGGTAAACCGTCGTAAAAAATTGTTGGCCTATATCAAAAAACGTAATCCAGAAGATTACGAAAACTTGATTAAAAAATTGGGTCTGCGTAAATAAAAAATCCCCCGATTGGGGGATTTTTATTTTTCAATACAGAATACTTGCATTTTGTATTTTTAGTGTGTAAAATTCGTTACATGAAAACAGCAACAATAATTATTATTAAATAACTGGCGACTGCGCTTTGGCGGTGGCTGGGGCGTATGGACGCCCTTTTTTTAATGATAAAACATAATACGGAGTTATAAATTATGGCATACCCAAAAACAGACCTGCGTGCAGATTTCACCGCACTGGAACAGCAAGTATTACAATACTGGCGTGAAAATAATACCTTTGATAAGACTTTGCAAAAAACAAAACAAGGGCATCCATTCAGTTTCTTTGACGGCCCCCCATTTGCAAACGGTATTCCACACTGGGGACATTTGGGCGTTACTGTGGTAAAAGATATGATATCACGTTTCCAGACAATGAACGGCAGATATGTAAACCGTGAACTGGGATGGGATTGCCATGGTTTGCCTGCGGAAAATTCTGTTGAAAAAAAGGTTGGGAAATCTGCCAAAGATATTGTTGCAAAAGACGGAATTGACGCGTTCTGTAATATGTGCAGAACAGACGTTATGACATATACAAATGAATGGGATAAATTTATTGAACGTATGGGTCGCTGGGTAAAAATCGGTGATGAATACGGCTATAAAACCATGAATAAAAACTATATGGAATCTGTAATGTGGACATTAAAAACACTGTACGACAAGGGCTTGTTGTACAAAGATTACAGTGTAAATCCATATGACTGGGTAAACGGTACTGTGATTTCTAATTCCGAAGCATCCAGTGACTATCGCGAAATTGTTGATGATGCAGTGACTGTTTGGTTTGAACTGGAAAATGGCGACCGCGTTATTGCATGGACAACAACACCATGGACATTACCTGCGAATTCTGCGTTGGCGGTAAATCCAAATATGGAATATCTGCGTATGCAAGACGAAGATGGCAATGTTTATATCGTTGCAAAAACCAGATTAAAGGCGTATGAAAAACAATTCGCAAATGCAACAGAAGTTGAATGTATCAAGGGTTCTGATTTGGTTGGCAAACACTATACGCCACTGTTCCCTTATTATGCAGGACAATCTGATTTATTATTCCAAGTTATACCAGCAGATTATGTATCTGATTCTGATGGTACAGGTATTGTTCATATCGCGCCTGCGTATGGTTCCGAAGACTTTTGGGCGGCAAAAAATGTTAACCAACATTTCCCTGTTCTGTTGAATGTTGATGACTATGGAAACTTTGACGACAGTGTTGTTGACTTTGCGGGCGAAAATATATTTGCTGCGACACCACGTATTATGGATTGGTTAAAGCAAAATGGAAAACTGGTCAAAAAAGAACAATATAAACACAGTTATCCTTTTGGCGACCGCAGCAAAGAAAAACTGATTCAGCGTGCGACAAATTCTTGGTATATAGACGTTCCAAAAATCAAAGATAAATTATTGGCAAACAACGCAACTGTAAATTGGATCAGCGCTGGCGAAAGATTCCGCACATGGATAGAAGGCGCGCGTCCTTGGTCAATATCACGCAATCGTTTCTGGGGTATGCCATTGCCAATCTGGGAACGTGACGGCGAATTCAAAGTATTTGGTTCAATCGCAGAATTGGAAGAATTCTTTGGTGTAAAGGTTGATGACCTGCACCGACCAACACTGGATAAACTGACACGTGATGGTTGGACACGTATATCAGACGTTTTGGATTGCTGGGTCGAAAGTGGTTCAATGCCATGGGCATCACTGCACTATCCATTCGAAAACAAAGACAAATTTAACGCAACATTCCCAGCTGATTATATTATCGAAGGACAAGATCAAACACGTGGTTGGTTCTATTCTTTGATGGTATTGGCAACAGCTTTGTTTGATAAACCGGCGTTCAAGACTGTATCTGCAAATGGTATGATTGTTGATGAAAATAAAAAGAAGTTTTCAAAATCATTAAAGAACTATGTTGACCCATCAGAACAAATTGAACAATATGGTGCAGACGCTGTACGCTTGTTTATACTGGGTTCAAACTTTATGAAGGCAGAACCAGTGCCTGTTGATAAAGAAGGTAAAGTATTTACAGAAGCGTCAAAAACAATTCAAACACCACTGTGGAACGCATATCACTTTTTTACACTGTATGCGAACGCAGGAAATGTTGTTGCAAAGTATATGACAAATCCAGAAAAACCAATGGATAAATATATCTTGGCTGAATTGAATATGCTGATTGACAGTGTTACAAAATCTTTATCTGAATATAAACCAGATGTCGCTGTCAAAGATATTGTTAAATTCTTGGATATATTGAACAACTGGTATATCAGACGCGGACGCGCACGTATCTGGGACGAAGAACAAGACGCATTTGATACACTTTATACTGTACTGGTTACATTGTGTCGTGTTTTGTCGCCTTTTGCGCCATTTATATCTGAATTTATATATCGCAATTTAACAGGCGAAGAATCTGTACATTTAACAGACTGGCCAACCGCAGATAAATTCGATAAAAAGATTGTTGATGATATGCGTCGCGTACAGTCAATTGTTTCTGTTGGAAATCAATTACGTGAACAATATAAACTGCGTAACAGATTGCCATTGAATTCTTTGACAATCGCAGGTGCAAATATGCCTGAATATGCAGATATTATCAAAGACGAATTAAATGTAAAATCTGTAAAGTTTGATGAAAATATCGCAAATGTTGCAGACAGTTTTATATATCTGATTACACCAAAAATTGGCGCACGTCTGGGTGGGGCATTAAAAGATATAATCCCATCTGTAAAACGTGGCGATTATGAAGTCAAGGGCGATAAACTGTTGGCCGGTGGTCATGAATTAAACGCAGATGAATTTGAAAACCGTTTAACAATCAAAGACGGTGTAACAGGTGCGGCATTGCCAGACAATACTGCTGTTGTTGTATTAGACACAGAATTAAACGCAGAATTGATTGCCGAAGGTTTGGCAAACGATGCGTTGCGTCATATCCAAAATACACGCAAAACAGCAGGACTGGATGTTTCAGACCGTATTGTTCTGACATACAACGCAGACCCAGCTGTGGCGGCGGCAATCGAACAACATAAAAAACACATCATGCACGAAGCACTGATTGTTGAAATGTCTGTTGGCGACGGCGAATACGCAACAGAATTCGAAGGATATAATCTGGCTGTATCCGTAAAGAAAGCATAATAAAAAAAGGATATATATATGGCATGCATAAACACAATTTGTCCGTTTAATCGTGGTACAAAATGTGCGAATAATTTAACACTTTGTATCGTACGCGATTTATATAACACACAACAAAGAACGTATGCATGCCTTACATATTCAACACAAGAAAAGGTAAAATAAATGTTAAAAAAGAATTGTATTTTTTGTGGGAAAATTGGCTATGAATGCCCAAATAAAAATTTTGACGGAATTTGTAAAACTGACGGTAAAGTGAACGAATTTGGCGAAAAACAACCCTGCAACCATAGCGTTACAATAAAAAATGAAAACATGCAATTTTTTGCAAAGTATTTATATACTGCACGCAGTGATAAACCACGTCAAATAATGACACGTTCTGAACCAGTAAAAGTATATCCAGACAATTTATATTGCACACACGTTGATACATTTTGCCCATATCAAGCACCTGGTGGAAAATGCACAATTGTTCAATTTCTGCAAGGTCGCGAAGAGCCAACAACTTGCGACTATCAGATGTATGTCGATCCTGAAACAGAACTGGTTACACGATTGATACAATATGTTCATATGGATATTGATAAACTGAAAAAAGAAAATGCAAAATTACAAAAAGAAATTGAAGAATTAAAACAAAATCAAAAATAAAAAGGAATTTAGTATGACAAAAAAATTGTTATTTGTCGTTTGTGCATTTTGTATGATTGGTACCATGTTTTATTTCTTGCCATCAAAACAAACAAAAACAACCAATCAACCAAATTTTGTTGTAACACACAAATGCGCAGAAGCACGATCAATATACGTCAATGGCGTAACGGAAAAATATTTTTCCCAGTGCTTTTGTATGATATCAGATAATGAAAACACAGAACCTGTGTGGTTGGATATGACAGGTGTTAAACATACAGAATTCACACAAAACACTGCACAAGAAGCATATAAAAATTGTGAACAGGGTTGTGAAATTTTGTGCAAAACATCTTTTGAAAAATTCTTATCAGAAAACCCTAAATTTAAAATTGTAAAACGTTGGTAAAATAAATGGCAAATTATTGCATAACTTTTTCGTACGATTGCAATCATTGTTCTAAGACTGGCGAATGCAGTTGTTCCAAGGATTGTTTAAACAAGATTGAATTAAACCCGACACCAGAAATGGAGCTGTTGATTTCTCATTTTCTGGAACAAAAAAAGCAAAACGATAATATAATATATCAACTTAAACAGATAGTCCAAGGGATGTAAAATATATGACACCACAGCAATATTTTGATTTGGTTGTTCCGACTGTTGATATGTCTATACGGTCAGAACTGTACCATACAAACGAATTTAATTTTGCGGTGGCGGTAATTTTGTCTGCCCAGGCAACAGACAAAAAAGTGAACGAGGTTACACCACGCCTGTTTGAAATAGCCCCAACACCACAAAAAATGTTAGAACTGGGGCTGGATGGTTTAAAAGAACATATCAAAGTTATATCTTTCTTTAATAACAAGGCGAAAAATATTATTGCGTTGGCACAAAAACTGTCGGATGAAAATATAACAGATAAATTTTCTGAAAAATATCATAACCGTGATGCTTTGATGAAATTGCCGGGGATTGGTCAAAAGACTGCAAATGTTGTTTGTAACGTTTTGTGGAATGCACCGAATATCGGTGTTGATACACATGTATTTCGCAACGCACACAGATATGGATGGGTGGGCGACGCAGATAACACCCCAGAAAAAGTAGAAGAAAAATTATTAAAAAAAATTCCTAAAAAATATCACCCGATTGTAAACCATGTTATGGTTTTGCATGGCCGTTATGTGTGCAGCGCACTGCGTCCAAAATGTGAAAATTGTCCTGTGGCTGGGTTTTGCCCGTACACAGGAAAAAGTACCGATTGTAAAAACAAATAAAATAATCTAGAATACTTATCACAGACACTGCATGACAACAAACGGACTTTCTACGAAACCCGAACCCACATCCCTAGGTGCAATGTTTGTTCAAAAAAGCCGGCAAATGCCGGTTTTTTTATATCTTTTCCCACTGACAGATAACGATTGCGTTTTCTGTATCGCCAGACTTTATTTTATGGCGTGACACCAGCCCATCAATCGCAACATCAATTTGTATTTCTGGGGTGTCTGGATTTACTTCTTTTTTAAACTGTATATTTATTTGTTTTAATTTGTGTTGTGTACGATATTTAAAACCAACGCTTTCTGTTGCCCATACAGCATAGACCGCATTGTTGATATGCTGATTTACATCAATATCATCAAAGCGACATTTCATAATATGTGTTTTATTTGTTTCAAAGTCTGGGAACTTTTCAAATGCACAATCATAAGAACGAATTGGTGTTACAACATCTGGTGACAAATGATTTGCCAATGGCAATGGTCTGCGGCGTTCCATATCAATCAGAATCCATTGCGATGTCGCGCGCACCATTAAACGATTATCAGCCCCACGAATTTCAAAATCACGTGTGGCACGCAATGCGTCTTGGCACGATGGCCATGTGATAAATGTCAGTTCTTCGCCCTCGGCCGGTAATTCAATAATATCGACCAGATAATACAGCACAACCCAGCCGATATTATTTTCCAAACAGTATGTTCGGCCACACCCCAGAATTTCAGCATGCCTGTCTGCAATAGATTGTAATTCGTTCATCAAAATCAAGGGACGAACATAACCAAATCTGTCGCACTGGTATGCCTGTAAAATTCTGGTTTCGACCAATTTACCTGTCATTTTCAATTACCCCTGAACATTTTGCATAACGACAAAATCCAGCGCATCACCCAATACAATTTCATTTGCACGGGCCGCAGATTTAATCAAGCCATGCAATACACTTGGCGTATCTGATGGAATTGTCAATGTTTCCAGTTTTGCACCATTTCCAATTTTACGCTCTGTGCGCAGGCCACGAACATTTTTCAACAATTCCAGCGCAATATTCATCTGCTCAACATCTGTTTCATATTCAGAATTTACAGTTGGATATTGTGTCAGGTGTAATGTTTCGCCACCTTCGGTTGGTTTATAGATTTGTTGCCATAATTCTTCGGTTAAAAATGGAATAAATGGTGCATACAAACCAAGTATCGCACGTAATACTGTGTACAATGTCCATTGTGCAGACAGTTTTGATTCCGCGCTGTATTTTTCAGGTGCCCAGAAACGGTCTTTGATAAATTCTAAATACTGGTCACAGAAGATATCCCAGAAGAATGTATCAATTGCACTGCGTGCGTTATAGTTAAAGTATTTATCCAAATTCTTGCGCGTTTCTGCAATTGCCTTGTTCAATTCAGACAAAACCCATCTGTCTTCGATAAAGCGTTCGCTGACAGGAACAAATTTTGCAGAATCTGGTTCAAAATCTGTCAAATTCATCAAAACATACTTTGATGCATTCCACAATTTGTTCAACAGTTTAGAACCACGTTTAACTTCGTCTTCGATATAAGGCAGATTTGTTCCAATTGGCGCAGTTGCAATCCAATAACGCAATGCATCAACACCAAATTTATTCACAGCATCCATTGGGTCTGTACCGTTGCCCTTACTCTTGGACATTTTTTTACCCTTAGAGTCAACAACCATACCATGCATATAAACTGTTTTAAATGGAACTTCGCCAGTTGCGTAAATAGACATCATAATCATACGTGCAACCCAGAAGAATATAAGGTCAGAACCAGTACACAGATATTCTGTTGGGAAATATTTCTTCATTTCCGCAGTATCTTCTGGCCAACCCAATGTTGAAAATGGCCACAAACCTGACGAGAACCAAGTATCCAAAGTATCTGTTTCTTGTCTTAATGTTTTACCACCAGATAATTTGATTGCTTCTTCTTCGGTTTCTGCAACATAGATATTACCTTCTTCGTCATACCACGCAGGAATCTGATGTCCCCACCATAATTGACGTGAAATTGTCCAAGGACGAATATTTTTCATCCAAGACATAAATAGGTTATAACGATGTTCTGGCAAGAATTTAATTTTGCCTTCTTCAACCGCCTTTATCGCAGGGATTGCCAGTTTTTCTGCATCAACAAACCATTGGTCTGTTAAATATGGTTCAACAGGCACACCACCACGTTCTGAATATGGTGTTGGGATAACCTTGTCTTCTATTTTGACCAATAAGCCTGCGGCTTCGATATCTTCCAAAACAGCCTTGCGTGCGGCATATCTGTCCATACCACGATATTTTATTGGCACAACCGGATTATCATTTAACTTGGCGTCTGGGGTTAAAATACAAACAGGTGTCAGGTTATGACGCAAGCCAACCTCGTAATCGTCAAAGTCGTGTGCAGGTGTAATTTTTACAGCCCCAGTACCTTTTTCTGGGTCTGCGTGAACGTCCCCAATAATTGGAATTTTAATATCTGTCAGCGGAATAATCGCATACTTTCCAATCAAGTGTTTTAATTTTTCATTTTCAGGGTGAACAGCAATTGCCTGGTCACCAAACAATGTTTCAGGACGTGTTGTTGCAATTTCAATTACACCACCGTCTGTCAACTGATAGTTGAAATAGTAAAATTTACCATGTTCTTCACGTGTTTCAATTTCCAAATCAGAAACTGATGTTTGCTGTTTGGGACACCAGTTTACCAAGCGTTTATCACGATAAATCAAACCTTCGTTATACATTTTTACAAACAATTTTAACACATTTCTGGACAAACCGGCATCCATCGTAAATCTTTCGCGTTTCCATACAGGCGTTGCACCCAAAGTATGTAACTGTGATATAATTTGACCGCCATATTCCTTGGTCCAATCCCATGCGGCTTTTAACTTTTCATCCAAAGTCAATGCTTTTGGATTTATGCCGCGCTTTGACAGGTCGCGTTCAACCAACAACTGGGTCGCAATAGATGCATGGTCGGTTCCCGGCTGCCACAAGACGTCATAGCCTGCCATACGTTTATAACGGCACATAATGTCTGTCAAAACGTTATCCAACGCATGCCCCATATGCAAATTACCAGTAACATTTGGTGGTGGCATCATTACGCAAAAAGGTGTTTTACTTGACGCGACATCGTTCGCCCAAAAGTCGTTTTTATCCCAGAATTCCTGGATTTTTGTTTCTATTTCACGTGGGCTTATATTTTTACCAAGTTCGATATTCATTGTTTTTTCCTGTTTGTATAAAATTATCTGCGATAAATCCTAGCAGATAAAAAAGAAAATTCAAGCACCAAACAATATGAAATAAGGTGTTTATTTGTTGTTTACAGACCGACCAAAAATTGATATAATTAAATAAATTAAAAGGTATATTGTGTCAAAACAATATGCAAAAAGGTTGGAATTCTGGGCTTTTCCCAGAACACAGGGAGAATATCTATGAAAGCTAAGACGGTCGCAAATTCATTAAAGAATGCTGTTAGTACGGTTTTCTTGTTGGCGGGTGCGTTTTTTGTATGTTCGACATTTTTATCAATGCGGGCGGTGTTTGCTGACCCAATTGCACCGGTAATTGACCCAACATTGGTTGGCCCCCAGGCACAACGCGCTGGCAGTAACGCACGCACATCTGGCCGCGCCAGCCCACGCGACAGACAGGCAACCAATCGCAAAACAGTTGCAAGAACTGCTGTTACAAATACTGCACGCAATCAGGCAACACAATCACGTGGTGTTGCGACACGCAGCGCGGTTCAAAACCCACGCGCAAACGCAGTTACATCACGCAATACTGCACAAACAACACAATCACGTAACGTTGTTTCCCGTCAGAATACAACAGCAAATCGCACAGGTGCAAATGTTGCACGTACCGTTCGTGCCAGAACTGCAACAACACGTAACGCGTCTGATAATGCACGCATTTCATTACAGGGCAGTGCGATACGCGGTTCCAAATCTTTCAGCACATCGTCACCATCATATTCATACCTGTCCAGTAAATTATATACGGGCAATTATTCTAATATTATTGATTCAACAACAGGTCTCATCTCGGCTGAGGCATTTGATAACTGTATGACATCATACTATACCTGTATGGACGAAATTTGTACCGCACGTAATCAGGCACAACGCAGATGTGGATGCGCGGGTCGTGTAACCGCTTTTGCAGAGGCAGAAACAGCACTTGAACGCGCAAACGAAGAATTGATTCAGGCATCTGGCGAATTGGCATTGTTGATTGCGAACAAGGGTAAAGACGTTTCCGACGCATTCCAATTGACCGAAGCAGAACAGGTTATGAACTGTGTTTCATGGAAAGAAATGTCAGAAAAAGTTCTCAACGGTATAACAGATGAAAACGATAACGAAATCAATGACGACACAGAATGGTGTCGTGCACACGGAATATATGATTCCAGCAAGTGCAGCAAAGACAAAAAACCATCTTATTGTGAAAGTAATGATTTTGGATTTGACGTTGATAATTTAAATGGTACAGGATCAGATATCTTGTCTAATTTAAAGTCATGGGCAGATGCCAAAGAAAAAACAATCACAATTCTGACAGATGACGAAAACAGTTTGTTAGCCAATTTTGAGAACGTTTCTGGTATTGTCAGTGGTATGGCTGGATTGAGCGTCAACACAACAGAATCAACCGACAGATTATCACAAAAATGGGGTTATGAACTGTTTAAACACGCCCATAACGAGGTTTGCAGCCGTGTACTGGATTCATGCTTTAATGGTATATACGAGGCATGCGGAACCCCAACAGGAACCAGATGTGCAAATGGCCAAACATCAAATTGTCCATTTAACTATAACTCTAAAATCAGTTTAACAGATGGCAATGAAATCAAACTGCAAGAACGCGGTTCTGGTTCTTATAACACAAACAGCACTGCGGTATGTTTTGGTTATACATCAACATCTGTAAACAATACATCAACAGACCCATACGCAAATCTGCGTGGGCCGGTTGCTGATGCACGTCGCAGTATTATGAACAAGTATTTATTGGATGCAAATGCAGACTGTGACCTGTATGGTGAACAACTGCGTGCAACAGCACAGAATATTTCACTGCAAAAGGCGGCTGCACAACAGGCACTGCAACAAAAACGTCTGGAATTTGCAGTTGAAGAACGCGATTCTGTATTAACCGCCGCGAACGAGGCGATTACCAACTTTAACGAATGTATCAGTGAAATTTACGACTGTTACGAAAGCACAGCAGACAGCGAACCAAACTGGCCAGATGCACGTATCAAAACATACTGTGCCCAGATTTCAAATGTTCCACATTGCTATGAAGAGATGATTTGTAATCCATCAACCGCACAATTCCGTGCTGTTATTGATGCGTCTGATAATTCACAATGTCTGAACAGTCAAGATTACACCAAGAATACTTGCCGTAATGTTGTAACACTGAACGAAATATTAAAGGGTGCAAGCGAAACACCGTCTGATATTCCACACGAGGGCAAGGGCGATTCCGCGGCAATGCGTGAATTATGCCTGCAAGATATTGGTGTCCAAGATATACGCGACTGGTCCAGCGATATAGAATACAATGATAGATGCAAGATATCTGAATTACCATCAAATGCAAGTGCAGGATACAAGAATAGTTCTGGAACCTGTATAGCGACATCATGCAATAGCGGTTACCTGTTACAAGATGGCGTATGCGAACTTGCCAACGAAACAGATTGTAAATCTGAAATCCCACACGCGACCAAGGCAGTACGCAAATTAAATGGCACAACATGGGGTTCATGTACTCTGAGAGAGTGTGAAACCAACTACACAATAAAAGGCAATGAATGTGTTGCAAATACGAGGGGTTGTTATGAATTAGAACTAAAAGCATTGAACGCCACCGACGGTACAAAAAAATGGAACGGTGATGATTGGGATGAATGTGTTCCAACAGACTGTGCCACAGGATACGGTTGGAATACAGACAAAACATCTTGCGTTCCAATTGAATGTGAAACAGGCAAACATCTGGAAGGTGACAGTTGTGTATCAGACACACAAAAATGTTCAGCCAAAGACCTTGATTTTGCACACGCAACAGCAGGAACACAGACTTGGAACACAACCAATAAACAATGGGGACAATGTGTTATAGAAACATGTAAGATAGGATACGAATTAAAAGCACTAAAATGTATAAAAATCACCTGTACAGAAGATACACACTTGGATTTAATAGAAAATAAATGTGTATCAAATACAAAAGCATGTAAAAAAAATGACTTACCAGATGGTGCAACAGAAGGTCAACACGAATGGATGTCTGCTTTGGGTAAGTGGGGGCCATGTAAAGCAACAGATTGTGAAGACAATCTGACATTGAATAGTGAAACTGGCGAGTGTATGATTGAATTTAAACCTAATAATGGTGTCGTAGGAGGCCTTTAAATAGCGAAAAAAATTTTTTCAAAAGGTAAAAAACCGGCGGATGCCGGTTTTTTTCTTGTATTCTTTTGTTATTTTGTGGCAGAGAAATATCGTCACCCCGACGCAGGTCGGGGTCCATTGCACTCCACCAAAATCCAAGAAAGTATGAACGCAATAAATTCCCGCCTGCGCAGGAGTGACAAAGGAAACAACAAACCCACCCCGTCACTGCGAGACACCCCTCCACGCGGGGGCGAAACGCCCCGGCGTCAGAGGGGAACTTGCCACAGGTTTTAAGTTCTCCTCCCTGGGAGGAGTACGGCGCAGCCGGGAGGTGGGTTGCCCCTGCCCCCAACGTGGGGCGGGGTTTATTCCACGTCACGCCTATCACTCATCTTTGTCACTCCTGCGAAGGCAGGAGTGCGTCTAAACAGTGCGAGCGTAGCGAACCAAAAAAATACATATTACACATGTTTGAACATTGTAAATTTTATAGACCCTATCCCTGCCTTCGCAGGGATGACAAAAGGGGAAACACAGGGAAAGACAAAAAACAACAAGACCACCCCGGCCTGCGGCCACCCCTCCATAGAGGGGAACTTTTTCCCAACACCGTCATTCCCGCAAAGGCGGGAATCCAATGCGTCGCAGACAATTATTCATTTGTCCCTGCGGGGCAATGGATACCGGCCTGCGCCGGTATGACGATGTTTTTTTTCTTTGTTATTCTGGTTTTTTTCCTACCCCCTGTGTGGGGCAGGGACGATAAAGGTTCTTTTCTTGCCCGCACTGAGTAAGAATTTTTACAAATTAAAACTGCATTATGCGTTTTTTTATGATATAATTATACACATGAAAAAATCTATTTGGTTTTGGCTGTGCTTTGTCGTCGCAATCGTGTTTGCGATATACTTTTCTGTGCGTGTTGTTATGACCGGTATGGGTATGGGCAGAAACGCATACGTTACAAATATTTCTATTTCCGCAGACCAATCTGACAAAGACCTGTCCGCAATCGTTGCCGCTGCAACAATGACACCAAACACACGTTCTTATTCTGTTGATTTGGGTGTTTTAAACACACGGATTTCATCTGTGCCAGGGGTTAAAACCAGCGCTGTACGACGTATGCCAAACGGCAATATAACTGTCAAGGTTGCATTACATCGCGCAGTGGCACTGTGGACCGATGGGGAAAGCTTTTTTCCACTGACCGCAGACGGTACAAAAATAAACAAACCAACAAATATTCGTGATGAATCGCATGTCGTATTTCGTGGCCCCAGACCAAAAAATATCGCAGATATTACAAATGCGGCACATAACTTGGTGGGCGATTTAGATTATATGGAATGGATTGAAAATCGCCGTTGGAATATGTACACAAAAGGCGGCATTGTTGTTATGTTGCCCGAAGATAATCCACTGGATGCAATTGGTACACTGGTCGCACTGAATAACAATCACAATATTCTGAATAAAGAAATTCAGGTTATTGATATGCGCGATGCTGCACGAATACTGGTAAAATAAAGAAATGAATTTGATTGATTCGGCTTTTTTGTGTCTGGACGTCGGCACGCATGGTGTGCGTGGTATGGCGCATCGTGTTCGTAATGCGAATCTTGATAAATCTGCGTTCTTTACCGTGGACAGCTTTGATACTGTTTATGCAATAAAATCTGTGGTTGATGAACTGGAAAAACAAATTGGACGCCACTTTGATTCTGCATATATTACAGGAAATCTGGGCGAATCAATGTTTGAAATGTCCGCGAAAAGTACTGCGTGGGGCGGTGAACACAAAATAAGTTTATCTGATGTCCGTTCCCAAATATCACAGATTAAAACACCTGAAAATTTCTTGCCTTTGCACATTGTGCCACTGCGATACGATACACCAAACGCACGTAATATCTTGTCGCCTGTTGGGCATATTGATAGACAGTTGATTTCCGTATTCGGCGCAATCTTTTATTCACACAGTGGTATTGATAATGTTTTTCAATGTCTGCACAGCGCACATATTCAACCAATTGCGTTCTTGGATCCGCAATTTGTTCAAAACAGTATTTATCGTAAATCTAAACAAACAACAATGTTTGTGGACTTTGGTGCAGAATATTCCAGTGCATCTATTTGGACAGACCGTGGGCCGGTATGGCATACAAAAATCAAACTGGGTGGACAAGATATAACAAACGCAATCGCAGAAAAATTTAATATTTCTGTCGAAGACGCAGACAGAATTAAACATGCTGTGTCATCACTGATACCATCACAAATGGACCGCTTTACGCCGGCTGATAACGCATACGACTTTTCACGCGCAGATGTAAATGAAATTGTTTTGCCAATGTTGGCGAAAATTATCGAACAAATCAAAGACCAATGTCTGCCACACTTTACAAAATATAAACCAACCAGAATTGTTCTGACAGGTGGGGGTGCTGAAATTGATGGGTTGCGTGACTTTATTGAAAACGCGTTTGCCACGACAACTGATATTATTCCAATGGATGCGTCTGTGCGCGCATTGTCTGAATTTATCTGGAACGAAGAAGAACCACACAGAAATAAATATATCGCACGAAATGAAAAATGGCGCAACAGAATCAATCGTATACGCCGGATTTTCAAGAAAAAACAAAAATCAAAACCAAGTTTTATACCAATTCTGCCCAGCACATTGTGCTTTGATATGTCATGTTCGGATACATATTCTTTGTTTAAATCAGGCGGTATATCAATGATACACGTTGATATTATGGATGGTTTTTATGTTGATAAAATCGCCGGCAGTATTGATGAACTGCGTAAAATACGTGGACGAACAAATGCACATTTGCATGTACACCTTATGACAGAAAGTCCAAATGTTTGGGCAAATGACGCCATCGCCGCAGGCGCAGATACAATTATTCTTTCAACAAACACATCTGGACTGCGTAACGCAATTCGTACTGTCAAGGCGGCTGGAAAACGCGTTGGAATCGCATTAAATCCTGAATCTTCGGTATCTATATTAAAGTCTGTTTTACGTGATATTGACGAAGTTATGGTTATGACTGTGCACCCTGGCGCCGCAGGTCAAAGTTTTGAACCATCATGCCTGCATAAAATATCTGTATTGGCCGGCACACGCAAGAAATACGGATTAAAGTTTGTTATTTCTGTTGATGGTGGAATCAATGATAAAACAGCACCATTGTGTTGGGACGCTGGGGCAAATATGCTGGTATCTGGGTCTTATTTGGCAAATGCGCCAGACTTTCCATTGGCAGTTCAAAGTTTACTAAAACACGAATAAAAAAACCGGCATTTGCCGGTGTTTTTTTAATACATTGTTTGCAGAACGTGTTTGTTCTTGTCCAGATTAGATAACATTTTACCACTGCCACATGCAACGCATGCCAATGGGTTATCAACCAAGAATACTGGCAAACCTGTGGCCATACGGATTGCAGTATCTAAACCACGCAACAACGAACCACCACCTGTCATTGCAATACCAAAGTCAGCAATGTCCGCAGATAATTCTGGTGGTGTCAATTCCAGCGCCTGATGCACCGTATTTACAATCTTGGACACTGTTTGTGCTAATGCAGATGCAATTTGTGATTCTGTAACAACCGCTTCGCGTGGGGTGCCAGACATCAAATCGCGACCTTTTATCTTCATGGTCAGTTCTTTGTCTTTATCTTTTGGAGCAATTGCGTTACCAATCTTTTTCTTGATTTCTTCGGCAGTATTTTCACCAATCAACAAATTCTTGGACTTGCGCACAAAGTCAATAATATCAACATCCATCTGGTCGCCAGCAGTACGCACAGCATTTGAATAAACAATGCCGCCCAGTGACATAACTGCAACCTCGGTCGTGCCACCACCAATATCTAATACCATTGAACCAATTGGCTTTTCAACTGGCAAACCTGCACCAATCGCAGCAGCTGTTGATTCTTCGACAATATAAACCTTGCGTGCGCCGGCGGCATCTGCTGCTTCTTGGATAGCACGACGTTCCACCTGTGTCGCACATGATGGTACGCAAATAATAATCAATGGGGCAGCCAATGGACTGCGATGATGAACCTTGCGAATAAAGTATTTAATCATTTCTTCGGCAACTTCAAAGTCTGCGATAACACCGTCGCGTAATGGACGAACCGCAGAAATAGTTCCAGGTGTTCGACCGAACATTTGCTTTGCCTCGGTCCCGACGGCCAATATTTCCTTGCGACCAATCAGGCGGTTTTCAGATACCGCAACAACAGATGGTTCGTTTAATACAATCCCACGTCCCTTGACGTAAATCAATGTGTTTGCAGTCCCAAGGTCAATCGCCATGTCTGCAGAAAAGAACTTCATCAGCCAATTATACATATTTAACCCCACATAAATTTTGATTTTTTTGAACTATAAATCACGATAGTCAAAAAATCAAGACATCCACACAAATTTATTTGATTTATCTAATATTATGGTATTATAAGCAACACTATGATACGAGATACAATTAAAAATCATTCAGATTTTGCCGCAGGGGATAATGACCCAACGGCACGCAGTGCATTTTTTCTGGTACGCGCAAAACCTGCAAAGTACCCAGATGATGCACGTTTTGGTCTGATTGTAACCAAGAAAACTTTTAAACATGCGGTTGACAGAAATCGCGCAAAGCGTTTAATACGCGACTGGATTGCGTATAATGAAAAAATGATGCGTGATGACTGGGATTATATTTTCGTAATCAGACGCGATATTTTAAATGCAGACCGTGATTCTGGACGCGAAGCCATGCGCAAAGCACTGCATTATCTGCGCAAACAAGAAATCAATGCTTAAAAAATTTGCTGTTTTTATGGTGCGAGTGTATCAATTTGCCGTATCACCATTTATTGGTGGCAGGTGTGCATGCAGATTTACACCAACTTGCAGTGAATACACAAAACAAGCAATTGAAAAATATGGTGTGTTGCGTGGCGTATACATGGGAATTAAACGCATTGGACGATGCAGACCAGGGGGCGGATGTGGATACGACCCTGTGTCTTGACAAAGTAATCTAATGTGGTAGAATTTAATAAATACGAGATAAAACAAAAAGGGATAAAAATGTCTTTTCGTGCAACCGTTGAATCTATGTCTAAAATCATGGACGATATGGGGATTACAGAATTGAACTTGGAACGTCAATTTTTATTTGGTGTTTATCGTAAACATATTCACCTTTCTAAACAACAAGTTGCCGCTGCGGTTACAGTACCTGCAACAGATGTAAAAACAACAACTGCGCATTGTGCACAAAAAATACAAAATGTAAACGCACTGAAATCACCAATGGTTGGTGTTGTATATTTGGCACCAGAACCAGGTGCAGATACTTTTGTTTCTGTGGGCAGTTCTGTCAAAGCAGGTGATACAGTTGCATTGGTCGAAGCAATGAAAACATTTAACCCAATCAAGGCCGATAAAGACGGTGTTGTCAAAGAAATCTTGGTAACAGATGGGGCTGCGGTTGAATTTGAACAACCTTTAATTGTTATTGAATAAAAAACTATGCCACAAATAAAAAAAGTTTTAATTGCCAATCGCGGTGAAATTGCACTGCGTATTATTCGTGCATGTCGTGATATGGGCATTCGTACTGTTGCGATATATTCAACTGCGGACAGGGATGCGATGCATGTACAATTGGCTGATGAATCTGTATGTATTGGGCCTGCGCCTGCACGTGATTCTTATTTGAATGAATCTGCGATATTGACTGCGGCGTTACTGACAAACGCAGACGCAATTCACCCAGGCTATGGATTCTTGTCTGAACGTGCGGACTTTGCACACAAGGTTGAACAACACGGTATGATTTGGATTGGCCCAGAACCAGAAATGATTACAAAAATGGGCGACAAGGTTAATGCAAAAAAGACCGCAATTGAATGTGGCTTGCCGGTTGTTCCTGGTTCTGATGGCGAATTAAATTCATTAGAACACGCATTAGAAGTTGCAGAACAAATTGGTTATCCTGTTATGTTAAAAGCATCTGCGGGTGGTGGCGGTCGTGGTATGCGACCTGTGATGTGTGAATCAGACATGGCAGAGGCATATCAGCTGACCAAGAACGAATCTAAATCTGCATTCGGTGATGATACACTGTATATGGAAAAACTGTTGTTACATCCACGTCATATTGAATTTCAGGTCTTGGGCGACAAGCATGGCAATGTTGTAATCTTTGGGGAACGTGATTGTTCACTGCAAAGACGTAATCAAAAGGTTATGGAAGAGTGCCCAGCCGCAGCACTGTCACAAAAACAACGCGATGATATGATAGAGGTTTGTAAATCCGCTGCGAAAAAGATGGGATATACAAATGCTGGTACCTTTGAATTTATGTTCGAAGACGGTAAATTCTATTTCTTGGAAATGAACACCAGATTACAGGTTGAACATCCTGTAACAGAAATGGTTTATGGTGTTGACTTGGTTCGCGAACAGATTCGTATTGCTGCCGGGGAAAAGTTGGGATATACACAATCAAACGTTATTCCAAACGGACACGCAATTGAATTCCGTATCAATGCCGAAGACCCAGATACATTTATTCCAAATCCTGGGACAATTACACTGTATGCGCCATCTGGCGGGTTGGGTGTACGCGTGGACAGTGCTGTTTACACAGGCTATACAATTCCACCAACATACGATTCAATGATTGCAAAATTAATTGTACATGCGCAAAACAGACCAGCATGTATTATGCGTGCAACCCGTGCATTGGATGAATTTGTTATCGAAGGTGTTAAAACAACAATTCCACTGCAAAAGAAATTGTTAAATAACAAAGATGTAAAACAATTAAATTTTGACAACCATTGGTTGGAAGATTTCTTGAAAAAAGATTAAAAAACACCGGCAAATGCCGGTGTTTTTTAGTGGTTGGTAAATGAATAATTCATATTATTTATAAAATTTAAATAATATGTATCTATCTTTAATAACACAACAAAAATCTTGCCGCAACTACCTACTACCCACTAATTTATTGAATCTGATTTTTTTATATATTATAATTTATTCGCACAGATGAATTATCTGTGTGGGGTATAGAAGCCCTTTTTCTCTCACAGCGTCATGATTGACGAAACAATCTCCAACCCCACGGTTGGAGGGCTGATGAAATATATTGAATACATCGCACTATATCTGTGAGTATAGCTTCTAACCTCCAACCGCTTTGATTTTCTTGGCGGTTTTTTATTTATAAAAAAAACACAGGGGTTTTATTATGTCAAATTACGTACCATATAGCGAACAAGCCAGACCAACACGTAATGAAGTCTTGGAAACATTAATTGAAACACATATCATCATGACAAAAGCCATAAAAAAATTAAACAGTCTTATTAAACGCGAACAAGCATATATAGATAAAAGAAATAATAAATTGGCAGAAAATAAATAATAAAAAAAGCCGGTATTTACCGGCTTTTTTCAACGTTTTTATTTGTCGCGAATTGTCGCATTACATTTCTTTTCAACCGATTCAATAACCGCAGATTGAATTTGTTGTAAATCAGAATCTGACATATTATCGCGTGGTTCAATCGTTATTGTAAACGCAATTGATTTTTTACCATCGCCCATATCAAATGAATCAAACACAACAACATTTGTTATACGGCTGTCTGCACTGCTGGCAACAGATATCAATTTGTCAGCAGGTGTATCAACATCTGTGATAAATGCAAAGTCACGTGTTATTGGTTGAAATTCTGATAATACAGGTTGCTTGCCACCGCGTTTGGCTGGCAAGTTTTCAATATCATCAACAATTGCAATAACAACGTTTGTTTTTATACGCAAATTCTTTGCAACAGATGGATGTAATTCACCAAATTCAGCAATTTTCTTTTTGCCTTGGTACAACGCGCCATATCTGTATGGATGCGCCCAACGTGGTGCATTTTCTGATGATACGGTAAAGCGTTGACCCGCCATCAATGCAATCAAATCGGCCTTGATATCATAAATATCAACATCACGATTGCGGTGTGTCCAATGCTTTGGCGAAATGCTGCCTGTACGAACAACACAAACAGATGTATGTTGCTGACACGGCATATCACCATCAAATACAGTACCCAGTTCAAACAAGTTTAAATCAGCATATCCACGCTTTTCATTATTAGATACAGCATGTAATAAGCCAAACAACAAACCGTTTCGCATTGTGTCATAATCTGCGGTAATTGGATTTGCAATTTTTATATTTGGCTTGTCTGACAACATTTGTTCAATTGCCAAATTACCAAATCCAAATGAACGGCATTCATTTAAACCACGTGATGCCAATAATGTCTTGATATTCATATCGTGCATATCGTGATGGGACATATCACCAACAGTATGATTTGCAACTGTTGCAATTTTATCGTATCCATATATACGCAATAAATCTGCAACAATTGTTTCTGGGATAACAACATCAACACGTGATGTATGCGGAGTAATAACCCATTCGTTTGGATTTTTTGTATCAACACTGTGTCCCAGTGCCGTCAATATATTACGCTGAATATCTGCATCCATATCAACACCCGTCTTTTTCAAGAAATAATCAGGGCTATATTTAATATGAATATCAAACGCAGAATCTGTGCCTGCGGCAAACGCGCATACAATTTTGCCACCACACGCGTCCATAATTATCTGGGCAGCCTTCATTGCAGCCACACCAGTTATTGTTGGGTCAATACCACGTTCATACCGATAAGACGCATCTGTTGATATTCCCAATCTTTTTGCAGATTTACGAACAGATACAGGGTCAAAATACGCAGATTCCAAGATAATATTCTTGGTATTTTCTGTGGTTGCGCCACGCGCGCCACCAATCACACCTGCCAGTGCCAAAATACCAGACGCGTCTGTTATAACCATATCTGAGTCAACCAATTCATGTTCATTACCGAACAAGTCTGTGAATTTTTCGCCATTGTTTGCCTGACGCACGATAATATCACCATCAATTTCGTCTGCATCAAAGCAGTGCATTGGTTGTGCCATGTCATAACAGATATAATTAGTCGCATCAACAGGTGCATTTTTTGGATTTATACCAATCGCAGCAAGTCTGGACGCAATTTTCTTATCGCTGGGGTTTACAGTTATACCATGTATTTCAATCATTTTATATGCACGGCATTTGTCTGTTTTCAATATAACCTGACGATTTCCAGAAACACTGTTGAACGGTGTGTCATTTGGTTTAATATATTCGCCAATTCCAGCCGCAGATAAATCGCGCGCAATTCCACGTACAGATAAATAATCAGGTCTGTTTGGGGTTATACCTGCATCAAATACTGTTTTTGTTTCCAAAACATCAGAACCAATTACAGAATCAGATGGCAATTCAATAATACCACTGTGGTCGTCATTTATCCCCAATTCTTTACCGGAACACATCATACCATCTGATAATACGCCACGCAGTTTACCAGACTGAATTTCATGACCTGCGATTACACACCCAGGCACCGCCAGCGCAGATACCAAACCCACACGTGCATTTGGCGCACCACAAACAACCTGACGCAGGGTGCCAGTACCATCATCAACCTGTAAAACATGCAAATGGTCGCTGTTTTCGTGTGGTTCACATTTAACAATCTTTGCCACAATTGGCGATTTTGGCGATTGTACATCTTCGATTTCCAAACCAATGCGGGTCAATATTTCTGATACAGTTTGTACATCTGCATCTGTATTTAAATATTCTTTTAACCAATCATAAGTCCATTTCATAATTATACCCCTGTTTTAGAATCCTGCACTTTTCAACCAACGAACATCGTTATTATACAAATCGCGCAAATCTGGCAGATTGTATTTCAACATCGCAAGTCTGTCCCAACCAAATCCAAATGCAAAACCTTGATATTCGTCTGGGTTGACACCACAACTGCGTAATACATTTGGATGAACCATACCTGCACCCATCAGTTCCAGCCATTTATCATTTTTCCATTTCATATCTACCTCGATACTTGGGTCTGTAAACGGAAAGTAAGATGGACGAATACGTAATTCAACACTGTCCAGACCAAAGAACTGTGCCAAGAATGCACGAACATCTGCCAATAAATCCGACATTGTTACATTTTTATCAATATACAGTCCTTCGATTTGACCAAACATTGGGCCATGTGTTGCATCCCATTCTTTGCGGTAAGTAGAACCAATTCCAAACATTTTAATTGGAACACCGTCTGATTCCATTGCACGAATTTGAATTGCAGATGTCTGGGTACGCAAAACATTACCATTTTCAAGAAAGAAACTGTCTTGCATATCACGGGCAGGGTGGTGCATTGGTGTATTTAATGCGGTAAAGTTATGCCAATCGTCTTCGATTTCTGGACCCGTGTATCTTTTATAACCAAAAGATTCCAATATTTCCGAGATTTCAGATAAACTTTGTGTCAATGGGTGTAATGTGCCACGATTTTCAGGCATTGGATTTAACGATACATCTAATTTTTGTTTTTCCAAAGATGCCATCAAAACTGCATTTTCAATTTCTGTCTGGCGTACTTTAAATAATTCACGCAACGCCTGATTTTCCAGATTTAATGCCGCACGCGCATCATTATCCAAATTTTTCATTTCTTTTAATTTTGCTGTCATTGTACCGTTTTTACCGTATGTTTCTGTGTACAACGCCTGCAATTCTTCCAATGTATTTATATTTTTTATTTTATCTTGCATAACATTTACCTTATATAACGATTTTATCAAAAAACAAAAGCCGTCTTTTGACGGCTTTTATTATTACAAAAGATATACCTGCCGACAAGGTATTATTTACTTTCGGCAGAAATAAATCGTTTTGCTGTTTCAACCAATGCGGCAAAGTTTGCATCGCCTGCATATGCCATTTCGGCCAAGACCTTGCGGTCCAGTGCAACGCCTGCTTTCTTTAAGCCATTCATGAATTGGCTGTATGTCATACCATTTGCGCGTACAGCAGCATTGATACGAACAATCCACAATGAACGGAATTCGCGTTTTTTAACACGACGATCACGATATGCGTACTGTCCAGCTTTTTCTGTTTTTTCACGTGCTGCACGATATGTTGAATGATGACGGCCCAAATAACCTTTGGCACGCGCCAATATTTTATTATGTTTTTGTTTAACGGTTGTTCCGCGTTTTACTCTTGCCATGACCAAACCCCCTTATTATTTCAAACCATATGGGGCCAGGATTTTTGCCTGTCCGACCATGTTATCGTTCAAGTACTGTGGTTTTGCACCTGCCTTGTTTGCACGGGCAGATTTCTTACGCAACAGTTTTTTATGAGAGTTACGTGCAACACGGATTTTACCGGTCGCAGTCATAGACGCACGCTTTTTCAAGTATGACTTTGTCTTTAATTTTGGCATTTTATATCCTCTTATTTAAGTGTTTTTAACGGTCTGATGGCAATGCCTTGCCATTTCGACCGTCTGTATTTTGGCACAAATAAACGAAAAATCAAGTTTTTATTGAATATCTGATTTTTTAACTGTAAAGTTAGGAAACAAATGAGCCAAACAAAACTATCTTCCAAAATATACCCATTGGTCAAGGCAGTCCTTTCTGCTGCTGTTTTGCCGGTCTTATTCATTTATGTGATGATTGCAAAACCAGACTATAAATTGATGAATGCGCTGTCACATGTTGTCGTGCCTGTGGCACAGTTTGTGGGGGATGTTATTACATGGCCAATTCGCGTTATTGGTAATACAATTGATAATGTCGCAGAATTGTCCAACCTGCGGGCAGAAAACGAAGAATTACGGGCACGTCTGGATGATGCGTTGGCAAATAAAAACGCGTGCGATATTGCGTTTGCAGAAAATAAAAAGTTAAACCGTGAATTAAATATTATATCTTCACAACCGCGTGATTCTGTTATCGCAGATGTTATCTTGGATAATAAAATTCTGGGACATAACACATATATTATAAACCGTGGGGTGAAAAACAATATTGAATCTGGTATGATTGTTACCAGTACTGATATGTACTTGGTTGGGATTGTTATTGATGTTGCAGAAAACTTTTCACGTGTACGCGCACTGACAGATGTTGATACAAATATTGCTGTACGTGTTGTTGGATCCGAAGTTTATGGTTTTATGTCTGGAAATGGTTCTGCGTATCCGACAATTGGTTTTTTTAACGACCCAGAATTTCAACCTTCAAACGGAATTAAAATTATTACCAGTAATATTTCTGGGGTTTTGCCAGCAGGTTTAATGATTGGCGAAATTGTTGATAAAACAGATGTAAAGGTTAAAAAAATATCTGAATTGTCACGTGTTATTGTTCAAAAATTCGATACAGTAAAAAACGAATATAAATGAAAGAAAAATTGATTAAATTTTTACGGATTTCTTTCCCATTTTTATTAACAGTGGGGTTATGGCGATTATCTGTATCGTTTTGGAATCCAGCCGGTATTTTGGCGATAATTCCTGTATTCTTTTGTTCGTTTGTACGACCAATCGCGTGGTTTCCAATATTTTCAATTTTAATGTGCTTGGTTATAGATTACAATTTTGAAACAGTTTGTTTTTGGGTTGCGATGTATTGCTTGTTCTATGCGGTAAACAGTTTTCAAAATATAATTGATGTTACACGTATGGATATGAATGGTTTGTTTGCGTTTGCAGTATTTTTTGGAATTGGAATTTTAATCCAAGTTATTACTAATTTTACATTTTTGACCCTGATTTTTGGTGTATGGATTGTTTTATTTGCCTGTTTATTATATATACCAATAACTAATTTAATACAAAGGGTGCATCATGATTGATACAGAAGTTTCACGCACCTTTGACAGACGCAGCGCATTATTTTTAACAGGTGGCGCCGTACTGACATCTGTATTGGTTATTCGTATGCTGCAAATGCAGTTGTTTAGTTATAAAGATTATAAAAGAAAAAGTGAAAATAATTCGTTCAGAATTCAGATAAATATGCCTGAACGTGGCAAGATTTTATCTCGAAATAACACACCTATATCTCGCGATATGCCGATATATCGTATCTATATCATTCCCGAAGAAGCAAAAGATATAAATAGTTTGGTTGATATTGTGGCACGTGATTTAAAATTACGAACAAAAAAAATAGAAAAAATCAAAGCTAAAATAAAAAAACAACCAAAATTTCAACCTGTACTGGTCAGTGAAAATACAAATTGGGAAACATTGGCAAAATTACAGGCAAAAAATCTGTCAGGACTGCATGTGGAAAGCGGTTATGCACGTGTATATGAAATTGGGGCCGCAGGCGCACAAATTTTTGGTTATGTTGGTGAACCATCAAAAACAATTCAAAACAATCCTTTTTTTACAACTGGTATAACGGGTCTGGAAAAGCGTTTTGATAATGATATCAAGGGTAAATCTGGACAGACTGTTATGATTACAAACGCTGTGGGACGCGTCACAGGCGAAGATAAAACACAATATATATCACCAATTATTGGTAATGATATAAAAACAACAATTGACGATAATATTCAACGCATAATGTACGATGAATTATTACAACATCGGTCTGGATGTGGTGTTGTACTGGATATTGAAACAGGTGATATTTTATCAATGGTGTCAACCCCCAGTTTTGACCCAAATATGTTCCGACAAGATGATGCCGAAGAATATATAAACGGACTGCGCCAAGATATTGCAAAACCGTTTATGAACAAAACAATCGAAGGATTATATCCCCCTGGTTCAACATTTAAAATTGTTGTGGCGTTGGCCGGACTGGAATCTGGGGCAATATCACCAAATGAAAAAATATTTTGCCCAGGATATTGGGATTATGGCGACAGAAGATATCACTGTTGGGAAGACAAAGGGCATGGCAAGGTTGACCTGGTCGGGGCATTAAAACATTCTTGTGATATTTATTTTTATCAAATTGCATTACGTATCGGAATTGATGCAATCAAAGAAATGGCAATTAAACTGGGACTGACAGAAAAATATATGGATGATATTTTGGCACGTGAAATGAGCGGTGTTATTCCTGACAGGTATTGGAAAGAAAAAAATATCGGTGCCAGATGGGTTCATGGTGATACAATTATTTCTGGAATCGGGCAGGGATTTATTTTAACAAATTGCCTGCAACTGGCGGTGATGACTGCACGCGCGACATCAAATAAAGTTGTTGTTCCACGACTGATTGATGACGGTAAAAAAAATAAATTTAAAAATTTAGGGTTACAACAGAAGAATATTAAAATTGTTCAACAAGGACTGGAAGAAGTTCTTAAAAAAGGTGGTACCGCCGCGGGCAGCGCTGTAAACGTAAACGGAAAACGTATGGCTGGAAAAACAGGAACTTCACAGGTACGCAGTATTTCAAAAAAAGAACGTCAAAGCGGTGTTCTGACAAATGAACAATTAAAGTGGAGTATGCGAAATCACGGTCTGTTCGTTGGGTATGCACCAACAGATAAACCAAAATACGCCGTATGTGTAATCGCAGAACATGTTGGTTCCAGTACACCTGCGGCCAGAACTGCATCAAAAGTTATAAAGGAATTATTAAAACAAAATGGTTAAACAAATCCGCGTTTCTAATGCAAATATGATGACGTTTTCTGAAAAACTGTCACGTTTTTCATGGGGTTTGTTTATACCAATGTGTATGGTTTTAACAATATCTATTGTTGTTTTATATTCTGCGGGTGGTGGTAATTGGCGCCCGTTTGCATTGTCACAACTGATGAAAATTATTTTGGCGTTTGGTGTTTTCTTTGTCGCAGCGTTTACAAATATAAAAACCTGGATAAAGTCCGCTTATTTAATTTATGCAGTTGCACTGATTATGATTGTATTGGTTACTTTTGTTGGACATACAGGTATGGGTGCGCAAAGGTGGCTGAACCTGGGATTTATTCATATTCAACCATCAGAACTGATTAAAATCGCACTGGTGCTGGCATTGGCACGATATTTCGCGTGGTTTAATTCCGTAGAACTGGGGCAATTTAGAAAATATATTGCACCAATGCTGATGTTATTAGTTCCGTTTGTTTTAATTGTTGCACAACCAGACCTGGGGACAGCATTATCACTGGGTATGATTACTGTTGGTATGTTTTATATTGTCGGTGCCAACAAAAAATGGTTTATTATTGCAGCAATTTTGGGATTGATGGCGGCACCTGTTGTTTGGTTTGGTGGTCTGCATGATTATCAACGTGGACGTATTATAACGTTCTTGAATCCAGATAGTGATGTCCAAGGTGCAGGTTATCAGATAAATCAGGCAAAAATCGCATTTGGCAGTGGCGGTATCACCGGCAAGGGTTATATGAAAGGGTCACAATCACAACAGTCATTCTTGCCTGAAAAACAAACAGACTTTATTTTCACTATGCTGGGCGAAGAATTTGGATTTTTCGGTGCATTTGGTCTGTTGATGATATATACATGGATTATTATCGTACTGTTTTGGTGTGCGAAAATGTGCCGTAACAGGTTTGGTCAATTAATATGTTTTGGTTTTATGTTGAACTTTTTTGTTTATTATTTTATAAATATCTCTATGGTTTTGGGTTTACTGCCGACTGTGGGTGTTCCGTTGCCGTTGATGTCGTTTGGTGGCAGCAGTTTGTTATCACTGATGTTCGGGTTCGGTTTATGCCAAAACGCACATATACACAAAGATCAACAGTTATCTGCCAAAGGAAGTTAGGATTATGAATTTACTTATCGTGGAATCACCATCAAAAGCAAAAACAATTGAAAAATATCTGGGTAACGGTTGGCGTGTTATCGCATCTGTTGGTCATGTACGTGATTTGGTTCCAGAAAATGGCAGTGTTGATACCAATAATAACTTTGCAATGCGTTGGCAAATTATGCCTGGCAAAGAAAAACAAATTAAACTGATTACAGATGAATTAAAAAAAGCAGATGCTGTATATCTGGCAAGCGACCCTGACCGCGAGGGAGAGGCAATCGCATGGCATTTGCTGGATATTTTGCAAAATAAAAAATTATTAAAAGATAAAAAAGTTTATCGTGTTGCGTTCCATGAAATTACAAAAAAAGCTGTACAGGCTGCAATTGAAAATCCACGTGAAATTGACCAAGATTTGGTTGATGCCTATCTGGTCAGACGTGCATTGGATTATTTAATTGGTTTTGGTATTTCACCATTACTGTGGCGCAGAAATCTTGGTAAATCTGCAGGACGTGTTCAATCTGTGGCGGTAAAACTGGTGGTTGACAGGGAAAAAGAAATTGAATCTTTTACACCTGTTGAGTATTGGAGTTTGGATGCCAAATGCAACGCACAAAATAATACTTTCAAGGCAGCATTATCAAAATTCAATGGTAAAAAAATTGAAAAAATGACCATTGAAAATAAAAACCAAATTGATGAAATTTTGTCTGTAATTGGTAATCCTGAAATAAACGCAAATGTTATAAATATTGATAAAAAGAAAACATTGCGAAAACCAGCAGCACCATTTACAACATCAACCTTGCAACAAGAAGCGGCACGTAAATTATACTTTGCATCAAAACGCACAATGAGTGCAGCACAAAAACTGTACGAACAAGGTTTAATTACATATATGCGTACAGACGCAACAAACCTGAATGCGGATGCTGTAAATGAAATTCGCGGTTTTATTGAACGCGAATATGGTGGCAATTTTGTTCCAAGTAAACCAAATATTTACGCAACAAAATCAAAAAATGCCCAAGAAGCACACGAAGCAATTCGTCCAACACACTTTGAAAAACCAGCAACTGGTTTATCTGGGGACGAAGCAAAATTATACGATTTGATTTGGAAGCGTACAATTGCATGTCAGATGTGTAATGCAGAATTTGATTCTGTGGCGGCTGATATTGAAACAGAAAATAAAACTGCAATATTTCATGCAACCGGTTCAACACGAACATTTGATGGATTTATGAAGGTTTATACCGAAGACAAAGATGACGAAGAAGACAGCAAAGATACAAAACTGCCTGTATTAAATATTGGTGATTTAATCAAGATATCGGAATTAATTCCTGAACAACACTTTACACAGGCACCACCAAGATATACCGAAGCGTCATTGGTTAAAAAACTGGAAGAACTGGGAATCGGTCGTCCATCAACATATGCGACAATTATGTCAACAATCGTAGACAGAAGTTATGTAGAACAAGATAAACAACGCAGATTCCATCCAACAAGCGGTGGTTGGGTTATTGCGTCTTATTTATCTAAATATTTTACTGATTTGGTTGATGTGAATTTTACTGCAAAAACAGAAGATACTTTGGACGATGTTTCAAATGGTAAAACAGATAAAATTGATGCATTAAATGCGTTCTGGAATCCAACCAGCAATATGATTGACGGTGCCAGAACAATTAAAACCAGTGATATTATTGATGAAATAAATACATTTATGAATAAACACTTATTCCCAGACGGTAATGATACTTGCCCAGATTGTGGTGGTAAATTGGGAATTAAATTATCTAAATTTGGGCCATTTATCGGATGTGAAAAATATCCAACTTGTAAATATACAAAACAATTAAATAAAAATGATAAGGTCGTACCAGACACAGAATCCGCCGTACAGGTAAAAAATGGTACTGTTGATTTAGGCGATGGTATTGAATTCAAAGTTGGTAAATTTGGTCCATATGTAACAGATGGTGTAAAAAATGTTTCTGCTAAAAAATATACCAGCGAAACTATTACACTTGAAATTGCACGCGAATTATTATCTGCAACTATAAAGAAAGTAGAACCTGTTAAAATCGGTGAAAACCCAGAAACAAAAAAGATGATTTTCTTTTATCCATCGGGGCGTTATGGGGCATATATATCGTCAAACCGTGTAAATGTTTCTGTGCGTGAAATGCCTGATTTAGAAACAGCGATTAAACTTATCAACGACAAGGCAAATAAAAAATAATGGCAAGATTTGACAACAACTTTACCGATGAATTACGTGCCAGATTATCAATCGTTGATGTTGTTGGTCGTCGTGTACCACTGACAAAAAAAGGACAAAATTATTGGGGTTGTTGCCCGTTTCATAATGAAAAAACCCCAAGTTTTTCTGTAAACGAAGAAAAAGGTTTTTATCACTGCTTTGGTTGTGGTGAACATGGCGATATTATATCGTTCACAATGAAATCTAATAATTTGGAATTTATTCCCGCAATTACAGAACTGGCAAATATGGCGGGTATAAAAATGCCTGATTTCAAGCCAAAAAATCCCGATGTTGCAAAACATGAAGAAGAATTATTTGATATTTGTGAACACGCTGCACAGACATATTCTGAAAAATTATTTACCCCAGATGGGGCGCATGCGTTGGAATACGTGCGTAGACGTGGATTCAGCGATGATATGATAAAAAAATATCGTATCGGGTATGCGCCAAAAAATAATATTATCGCGAATAAATATGCAAATTCTAAACACTTGATTGATTCTGGGCTTTGTCGTCGTGGTGATTTTGGTATGTACGACTTTTTCCGTGATAAACTGATGTTTCCAATATTTAACGCAAATGGAAAAATTGTCGCTTTTTCTGGACGTTCGCTGGACGGCAGTGAACCAAAATATATAAATACATCTGATACTGATATTTTCCATAAAAGAAAAACAGTGTTCGGATTAAACTTTGCACGTGATGCAATTCATCGCGCAAACCGCAGTATTATTGTCGAAGGGCAAATTGACGCAATAAAAATGCAAACAAATGGGTTTGGTGAAACTGTTGCGCCACTTGGAACCGCACTGACCGAAGACCATATTGCGTTGCTGTGTAAATTAAACAGAAATATTATATTCTGTTTTGATGGTGATGGCGCAGGATTAAAGGCGGCCACACGTGCATGCGGTATTATTATGCCATTTTTACGCGATACATCTGATGTAAAATTTGCGTTTGTAACCGGCGGCAAAGACCCTGATGAAATACTGAAATCAGGCGGCGTGGATGCCATGAATAAAATTATAAGTGATGCGATTCCATTGGTTGATTTTTTGTGGCAAAGTATAAATAACAACTTTTTAACAAATACACCCGGTGGACGCAGTCAGGCAGAAAAATTCTTGAAAAAAGAACTGGATAAAATTATTGACCCAGAATTAAAATCAGAATACGAAAAAGAATATAATAATCGTAAATTTAATACTTGGCACAAGTGGAATCGCCCGAAATCTGCCGTACAGATAAAATTACCAGATATTGATACAATAACAAAAAACACACTGATTTATATTGTAAACACATATCCAGAACTAGCAGAACAATATCTAGATTTCTTGGGAACACTGGGGATTGATTTTGATGATACAGCACCTGAATTAAATCTGGACAAGGTTGCCGCAGAAAAATATATCGTTTCATTAAAACTGCAAAGATATATTGAAAAATTAAAATTAACAAAATCTGAACTTATAAAATCTGGGGATGAAGGTGCGCGTGATGAAATCATCGGAATAGATTCCGATATTGCCGCCGCCCATGAAAAACTTGAAAAATTGATTATGTTATAAAAAAACCGGCAAATGCCGGTGTTTTTTTATTGAATTTATTATATTACACAAAAAACGTCATACCAGCCAGACTTCATATAAATATTATATATTTTATTATATTTATTTTCAATATGTCCCTGCGGGGCAATAGATTCCCGCCTGCGCGGGAATGACGATTTTTTTATTATTGAATAAATCGTATTTATTATTATATAATATACCTGCATCAGCAAGCTGATGTGGGGTGTAAGAGCCCTGAAACAAGAAATATTCTCCAATATTGGTTGGAGGGTTGCGAATATATCGAATAAGCACACTATACTTGTTTATAGCTCTTAACCTCCAACCGCTTTTGAATTTCAAATGCGGTTTTTGTTTAATAACCCAGGAGGATAAAATGACAGTTATTTTGGTTGATTCACGATATTTCGGTGATTATTTACGTCGTGCAAGAAATTCACTGAATATAACAAGACGGAATTGTGCAAAAATTCTTGGTGTTTCACATTCTGAACTTATAAAAATAGAAAATGGAAAAATTTTAATACCAGATAAAGTAATACAAAAATTAATGACAAATGGTATGGCAATGATTTTATGTAAAAATTATAAATAAAAAACACCGGTATTTGCCGGTGTTTTTTTCAACTTTTTTACTTTTAATTATTAAACAAAAAGTGACATATATCGCCGTTTTGCATTATATAATCACGGCCAACAAGTCGCATTTTGCCGGCTTCTTTAACCGCAACTTCACCACCCAGTTCAATAAAGTCTGATGGGCTGATTACTTCGGCACGAATAAATCCTTTTTCAAAATCAGTATGAATTTTACCAGCTGCCTGGGGTGCTGTCATACCGACAGTGATTGTCCAGGCGTGTGCCTCTTTTGGGCCAATTGTATAATATGTTTGCAGACCCAGTGTTTTATAACCTGTTTTTATAACCTTATCCAGACCTGATTCTGATAAACCCAGGTCATCCAAGAACATTTTACGTTCGGTCGGGTCAACGATTTGTGATATTTCCATTTCAATTTTTGATGAAATAACCAAAACATCTGCACTGTTTCCATATTTTTCACGTACCATATCAGAATATTTATTACCTGTGGCGGCAGATGCTTCTTCAACATTACATACATAAATAACAGGTTTAGATGTCAATAAATTAAATGGTGCAGAATCAACATCACCAAGGCGCGCGGGAATAAATTTTTCAAGATTCTTTTTTATCTCGTTTGCATCGGCCAGTAATTTTATTGCGTCTTTGTCCAGACCACGGGCCTTTTTTTCCAGATTTTTTATCTGTTTATCAATACTTTCAAGGTCAGCCAACATTAATTCTGTTTCAATTGTTTCAATATCTGACAACGGGTCAATACGACCGTTTACATGAACAATATCGTCATTTTCAAAACATCTGACAACATGAATAATTGCGTCTGTTGATAAAATATTACCAAGGAATTTATTCCCCAGACCTTCGCCGCTTGACGCGCCTTTGACCAAACCTGCAATATCAACAATTTCCAGTTGCGTTGGTATTATTTTTTGTGAACCTGCAACACGTGCCAATTCATGTAATGTATTATCTGGCACAACAACACGACCTGTATTTGGTTCGATTGTACAAAACGGATAGTTTTGCGCATCTGCCGCCGCACTTTGTGTCAGTGCATTAAATAACGTAGATTTACCAACATTTGGTAACCCAACAATTCCACAATTGAATCCCATTTAAAAATCCTTTATAATGCAAATAATATGTCATACATGTGGAATGAATTCAACATAAAAACTTTTCCTGCGGAAACTATTGTTTACCGCGATGGTGAATATTGTCCAGATTTATCAACACTGGAAAATAAACCAATTGATAAAAAATACGATTTACCGGTTCATATTATATATGTTGGCGAAATTGCCGGTAATTGCCGGTTAAATATAGAATTAAATTCTGAAAATCAAAATGTATTTTTAACTGTAAAAATAAAAAATGAAAAGCCGGCTTTTTTAAACATTTTTATTAAAAACACCGGAAAAAATTCCGAAATCAAAGGTTCTGTTTTTATAGAAAATAAATCTGAATTAAATTATGAATGTATTGCCGAACATTTATCAGAAAATACCGGTATTTTATTAAAAAACAGAATTTATGCCGGTAAAAATTCTAAATCTGTAATTTCTGGTAATGCAATTATAAATAAAGAGTGTAAAAATTGTAATTCTGATTTAAATTTCTTGGCCATGACAGAAGAGGGGGCAAAAATAGAATTTATGCCGGCACAAAAAATATCATCAATTCCAAAAACCGCAGACCACAGCGCAGGAATTTATTCCGCAACAGATTCACAAGTACAATATCTGCGTCAGGCAGGTCTGGGAATACTGGAAATCAAAGATGTTACAAAAGAAGCGTTTTTGAATGATTATTAAAAAAACCGCCAATCGGCGGATTTTTTATTTCTTCTTAAAGCCCTGTTTCGCTTTGAATTTAGGATTTGCAGGGTCAATCAAGATAACTTGTTTACCACGACGGATTTGTTTTACATTACCGCGTTTTTTCCAAGCTTTTAATGAACTTAAAAATTTCATGTCGTTATCCTTT
>JAZRSO010000037.1:0-17687 GCA_045651525.1 Candidatus Enterousia sp.
TAACGAGGTTTAATATGTAAACCTACTACCTGTCTAGGATATGCACATTTGACTTAGTCAAAGTTTGGATATTCCAAATTCAACTGTCTGCACATCCCTTCTTGAATTTTTGATGAGCTGCTTTTATTCACAATGTTTGCGTAGTTTATCAGGAACCCTATTCATACTGTTCGTTCCGTAAACCGCAGAATTTCAGGGGTTGAGTGTCTTTTATTCCGTTGCCTCAACTTGAAAGCCCGCACAGTATGCGCTTAAACTTTCAAAAAGTCAAGAACATTTTCAAAAATATTTCTAAAAAAATTTACCCATCCAACAAAAACCGCAGAAATCCGCCATTTATTCTTTTTAGTTTTTTTGTTTACAAAATCAAATCCACACTAAAAATGATTCGGTTTTTATGCCTTTTATGATTCGTTTTTTATCGATTCGTATTAAAATCTGTACGCGAATCCCAGTTTTAACATTGGAAAGAACTTGAAGTCGGATAATTTATCGTTCGCTTCACGTGTTGCACGCGCAACATCGTTATCCAATGCCGGAATTGTTATCGGATTCCATACGCCTGTATCTTGATTATATATATATAATTGTTCATGCGGGATATCCAGATGTAACTTTGCGGGTCGATTCGTGAATACCACCCCGATATCAGCAAACACAGAAAAACCACAAAATATATTTATATCAACCCCCGTACCAAGATACGGCCCATGAAAGTTCCAATCAATTGCCGCATTTCCGCCAAAATTATTTCCATTATAATAATAATGATCGCCAGCAAGATAAAAGTAAAAGCGTTCATCTGGTGCCGTTGCAATTTCGCCAAAAATATCAGAATCTAGCTTTGCACCACCCCATGCATAACCGCCACTAATACGCCACATCCCAGAAAACGGATAATAATCCAGCAACAAAGATGTGTGCCACGCGTCCAGTTTTCCATTATCTATCTTCACACCATCACCAACATCAACACCGTCACGCATTACCCTGTCAATCGCCGAATCGATTGCAGATGTCAGGGCGCCAGTATCCGAAAAATCAAAACGCATACCGAAATGTCGTAAAAAATAGTTTTCTAAATCTTTATTATAAAAGCCCGCAACAACATTAAAACCTGTTATGCCTGCCCCGACACCAAACTGAACACCTGTGGTTGCAAACGCAGGCACACAAAACAAACACAATAAAAACACAATTACATTCTTCATATTTATAAAATATAAAAAATACGCCCGTTTTACAACGAGCATATATTCCGTTATACAAAGTCACATGTTAAAAACGATACATAAACCCAAGTTTCACCATTGGATAGAATTTCAAATCATCCAGTTCAGATTGTGCATCTGCCAATGTTTCTTCAATAATCTTGTTCGCCACATCTTCAAGTGGTGTGCCTTGGACAGTTTCCCAAGAACCGTTTTCCATCATCTGCAAGTTATCAAATGGAATATCTAAATCCAACTGTGCTGTTTTATTTGTAAACACAACACCTGCATCCAAATAAATCTTGAAGCCTGCAAACAGACCAAAATCAAAACCGGTACCCAGATATGGCCCACGATAATCCCAATCAAATTCTGCAGAACCATGTACGGAATTACCAACATACTTGAAATGAGTGTCCATCAATTCAAATTCGTATGAAGTATTATCTAATTCGCTGATTTCACCTGCAACATGCGCAGATACATTCAAATTACCAAAATAATATCCACCAGTCAGACGCCAACCGCCCAAGAACCACGTGTTACCAAATGGATAAAAATCCAATAATGCCGCATAATGTTGGGCGTCTAGTTCAAAATCAGAAACCGCCAAATTATCGCCAATTTCAATTTCATCATCAATAATATCATTTATTGTTTCGTTCAATTTTGATTCAACAGGTGCAGTTGTACCAAAATCAAAACGTACACCGAAACGCTTTGCCCAGAATGAATCAAAGTTTTTATTTGCATACCCAACAAAACCGTTCAAACCACTGGTAATTGATGCACCAACACCAAACTGCAAACCATGTGGGAATGACGCCTTGGTATTTTTTTCCACAGGGGTCATAAATTCATTTTCATCTGCAACAACAGATTCTGTTGCAACAGGTACGTCTGCCGTCTGTTCTGCGATAACAGGTTCAATTACTTCTTCTGTGATTGCTACATCCTGTGCAAATGATGGGAATGCAATTGCGGACAACAGTGCAAATACTGATATTTTTTTCATATTTTCCCCTTGTGTTTAGTTATATATTCCTAACTATAAAGTTATACGTCATAAAACACAATAAAAAACTATTGAAAAACATGTTTTAATATGTCCTTTTTTGTGATATAATATTAGGCATGAAAACCAAAATATTTATTTTTGCGTCGCTGTTGTGTATGTACAATACATACGCTGTTCACGCGTCTGAATGCATTGGCAGCGACTGTGAAATCGCGCCTATTAACGTTATTGAAACTAACGAAACACTGGAAATATACGAAGAACCTGTATGGGGTATGCCAGATATACCAGCGCCACAGGCAATCGTTATACCAGAACATAACGTCAGGGTATATTCCGTAAAGCCAACCGTTCCAGATAATCGACCAGAATTATGGGATGGGGTGCACGGCGAATACAACGCAAAAACATCAGACAAATCTGTTGACGGATTTGACGGCGTTCCAATTTGGGATGATTCTATTTCTAGTTATAAATACAAGGACTTTTCTGATTGGTTCTTGGGCCCGGCTAAGGAAGCGGCTGTTACAACTGTTCGTTGGGATGACCCTGTTGAAATATACGAACAAAATATGGCAGATGCCGCAGCAACAATGGAACGTGTCGAAGAATTATTAACACCAAAAAAACCATCCGGCGATTTGTGGTTTGAATCTGCACCAAAATCAGAATACGTTGCACAAGACATTAATATCGTCACAGAACAGATAGTTATAGAAAGTGACGACGGCTGTCCATTTGAAACAGATGTTGAATGCGAAATATGGCGTAAAAAACCAATGGTTCGTGAAACTGTTTCGCCACGCAGTTCAAAAATCCGCGATATAAAAATGTCCGAATTTATTGCAGCCGCACAATGTGACGAAGATATCACAGCCGCACATCCAACCGCAAAGCCATTGTTGGAAAGATATAAAATGCTGATGGCCAGTGCGCAGGCATGCTGTATAGATGGTATGACGCATTCTCTTCGCCAGGCAGGCGCAAGCGATGGTCTGATATATAAATTCTTGGCAGACGATGCGAACTTTTACGGTTTTGGAAATCGCTGTTTGATGATGACAGACTATGAACTGGATACAAAATATCCAAACACATCAACCGCCAGCGCAGTTGCAGATGTCAGAAACGGATGTTTGTGCCGTGGTCGCCAATGGTTCAAGGCAATGCTGTCACCATTTGAACAGGCGTATCAGGAAATGCCAGAATTTAAAGAAATGCCTTTCTATTATACATACCAAGATGGTCTGAAACGCGAAATCAAAGTTTCTGTAAATAACGATGTTCAAAATGTTTTAAAACAATTGGAACAATGCCCATAAAAACACCGGCAAATGCCGGTTTTTTTACATATCTTCCAGTATATATTTTAATTCTGCCATATCATCCGGCAATTTGGTTTTAAAACGCATATGTTCGCCTGTAATTGGATGATTAAATTCCAACACTTCGGCATGCAACATTTGACCGTCATGCGTCTTTAAAAAGTCTAACAATTCAGAATCTTTGACAGTTCCCAACTTTGCAGAACCGCGACCATATAATGGGTCGCACAATACAGGAAAACCATGTGATGATAAATGCACACGAATTTGATGTGTACGCCCCGTAAACAATGTGCAACGCATCTGCGACACACCCGCGCGTGGCCACGCTGCAACAACCGCAACATCTGTATGCGACGGTTTACCGCCAGACTTTACCATTGTCATTTTTTGACGATTGCGCGATGAACGCGCGATATTGCCGGTTATTTCTGCTTCTTCCCAGTTGGGAACGCCCCAAACAAATGCAATATATTTACGAGTTAAATCATGCTCTGAAAAAATCTTGACTAAACCACGATATGCTGCATCAGATTTAGCAAAAACCATAACACCACTGGTATCTTTATCAAGTCTGTGAACAACACCAGGACGCGTATCACCACCAAGCGCAGATAAATGCGTATGTGATAAAATATTTTGAACCAATGTACCCGTTTTATTTCCCGCAGATGGATACATCACAACACCACGCGGTTTATTTATTACAATTATATCATCATCTTCAAATAAAATATCCAAGTCAAAATCTGATGAAATATTGTCTGTGGCAACATCTGTTTGCACGTCTGGAATTTCAACAACAAAAGTATCGCCAACGCGCACCTTTTCAGAAAACTTTACATTTGCGCCATTATCACGCGTAACATTAAATTTTTGAATTTCACTGCGTGAATATTCCGGCATCTGTAACGATAAAAATTTATCAACACGAACTATATCGTCGGCGTCAGATACAGTAAACTGGCGAACTTGTGTCATATTACAATCCTATTTATAATCATCCCAATCTGGCCCGACACTGCAATCAGATAAATCAATCGTCAATTCACGACCATCATCTGATACGGGACATGTTAAAATACCAGTGGTCGTCTGGTCATCTGCGTCACGCGACGCATTTATATATGCAAATTTAATTTCTGTTGGCGCAGCAACGCATGCAATGCGCAAATGTTCATGATTTTGTCCATTCGATCCAATCCAAACACGAACACCTTCGCCCAAACCATAACATGGAAAACCATCCAAATAGTATAATACTAATCCACGCTTTACCAAACGCGCGTCTGGCACAAACGTTCCGCGATATTCAGACAGGCGCAGACCTGTAACCCCTTCCCAATCTGTACTGGTTGAAAAAATACTGACCCGTGGGGCGGGTGCATCAGCCGCAATTGCAATATTTGCAAACAGAACAGAAAGAACCGAGAATATTACTTTTTTCATTTCTTGTCATCCTTGGGTATTTCAAAGTCAGCCAATTTTGCACTTATTTTCTTGACCCCAGCAGGTTGCGCCGATAAAACATGATTAAAGTTTACGGACGCACCAGAATCCAACAATGTTGCAGATGGCATAAATTTCTGTTGTGCCAAAACACGATTGTTTTCATCGGTTGATACAATTATTAAATCTGGCACACCATATATTTTATCAGATACATTTTTCACATTGCCACTGACCACAACATGCGTTTTTCCAGCGTCATCTGTTGTTGTCGTAACAGATGTTACATTCGCAACCAAGGGGCCAACGGATGCCTGTTTAATTTTGTGCTGTGTAATTACCGCCACCGTAAATATTATCGCAGACAATAATGCACAAAGCGATGCAAAAAACATCAACAATGAATTTTTACGGGATTCAAGCGCAACACGCCACACATTGCCACATACAACACACTGAACAGGCGACGCAGGATTTGCGTCCAAGTTATATTCTGTTTTACAAACGTCACATTTTATTTTCATGTATATATCTATACCATAAATTATTGCAATTGCAAATTTTGATATTTTGCGGTTACTTTTTGTTGTATCTGTATGATTGCATTCATAAAATCTGCAACAGTTGCATTTTTATTCGCAGCCACAGCACCAAATATTTGCCCTGCAACTGTTGATTTATCGCCTTCGGCAAGCGACGCCAACGTCGCCATACGATTTAATTCTGCAAATGTGGCATCAGAAAAATTCGCAGTTCCCGATTGCGCGTCCCAAAAATATGCAGAATCAACCGAGTCTTCTATTCTGTTATGCACAACCATTCGTGGTGTTATAGAACCTGTAAACCCAACACTTACAAACGCAGCAGAAATACGACCACCTGTCATATCAAGCGTTTGATTTACACGCAATGTAGCAATACCATCTTCGCTGGACACATTGATTGTTGGTAACGTTAAATTCGAAACCCATAAATTTTCTGCGGTCAACGATGAAAACTTGGCCGTATCTGCCAATGAAAAAGTACCTGAAACTTCCATATTCTTAGAATCAGACGACATCATACCCGCAACAACCGCATTTGCCGAAGTGTATGCATTATCTATACTTGTGCGATTTTGAAATATCAAATCACGGGTTGTTATTTTTAATGATGTTATGTATTCTGAAAAATCTGTGTAATCTGCATTAAATTCATCTGCGTTTAAAATATCATGCCCACCCAAATTCAATGCAGACATCATTTTTGCATCATCTGCGTCATCTGATGGCACGCGCCATAAATATAACGCATTATCACGATTCACAGCCGTTGTTTCAACAATAGCATTTTCAGCATCAATTCCTAAATCAATTGAATCTGTATGCCATGTGCCAAATGTACCGTATGCATGCGTTCCATCAATAAATCCCATTGAACCACCAGATAAACCCACTATCTGACGTGTACGCAGTGGCGATATATCATCAGAAACACGAACGACAACACCCTGCAATGTTGCGCCACTGGCAGAATCAGGCGTTTTTAAAATACGCAATTGATATTTTTCATCACCTGCCTGTAACACAGAATCAGGAATACCGAATGGCACTAAATCCTGTACACTGACGCGTGTAATATTACGTCCAACCGTTGTCAATAAATCTGCACGCATTGATACAATATATCGTTCCAGCGCAGATTGAATTAGATTCATTTCGTTTGCCACAGCAATATTTTCTGCACGTTCGATGGCGTCTTGGTGATACTGAAATATAAAAGGTATCATAACAACAGCCAATGCAATACTAAGCAGTAATTCAATCAGCATATTACCGCGATTTTGTTGTTTGTTAAAAAATAGTCTGTTTCGTATATTCATATCAGTATGCTGTTTGCCAACCTGTTCTTGTTACCGCGTCAAAATTGTCTGCGTTTGGCATTGACGGTCTGGACGCGCGTTTTAATGTAAATTCTGAAAAAGCCGGTGGTTTTGTTGATGGAAAATTCCAATTTCCAATACGTAACGGTGCAGTTGTTGACATCAATAATTCACCAGATATTGTTAAACCAAAGTTTTCATAAAAAATAATTTCTTCGGTTAAAACAAATGGTGTTAAAACACTGCTGGCGTTTATCATGGTAAATCCGCTGATTGAACGCGAAGAATCTGACTTTAAAACCAGATTGTTTCCCACCTTAATCGAATTCATTACTTCTACCCTGTCTGCAATAACGCGACCAGACGTTGTAAACGATGCGCCATTTAATGTATCTGCGACAATATTTCTGAAACCGTACATATCACCAGATACACGCAAATTCTTGAACCAAACATTTTCGCCGTCCATATTTGCACCAGATGAGAAATACACATTCTGGGCAGATATATCGTCTGAATTTAAAAAGTTCGTATTTGCATTCTTGGCGGCAAGCAGCCCCGACGATAATGTCGCCACATTATGAATATTATGACGCGCCATATTTAAGTCACGTTGCATAACATTAAAATCATCTTCACCTGATGTTGCACGATGCAAATATTTAGATGTATCTTTATCTGACACATCACTGGATATACGATATATCAAGTCGCCAACCATAAAATCAGGCGCTGCAACCGCCCATGTGTTGCCATACGCAATACCATCATCATTAACCACAGCCGCATCGCCACCAATATGACGCGCGATTTGATTAGTTCTCAACACGGATTCATCAATTCTATACGCTAAATACACATCTGTTATATTCGCACCAACAACATTATACTGGTCAATAAACCCTGCAACCGCATCTGGCGCAATTACTGACAAATCATTTTCATCCATTTTTATTTGTGCGTTTTCTGGCCAGTCGCCTTGGTTCATACGAACAAAGTTCAAAACATTATCACGGGATGACATTACAGTTTTCGCCAACGCAATATCACGCAAAGTCTGATTTGTTCGCGCAACCTGATTATACACAAACGGTGTCGCCAGCGCAATAATCGCCATCGCCAATAAAACTTCGGTTATACTGGCGCCACGATTTCTATTTATCAAAGATTTTAAATCAAATACAGCCACTGCGCCCCGCCATTAAACACTGTTTTATATCTATTCTTTTTTCCAGACGTTGCCAGTATACATACTGACAAATCAAATACTGGGATAAAGATTGTTTGTTATAAACACCTTCTAAATCTTTGATAATATCCGCACAATCAATTGTTGAATCATCATCCGATTTTACATTTGCAATAATATCAAAAGAATCATTATTCAGATCTGAAACCAAAACATCCGGTAACAATGACGTACCAGCAGGTCTGACATCCAAAATAACTGCGCCTGTTTTTCCACTGTTTAACGCACCAGATGTTTGGTCGCGCATTGTTAAATTAGACGTGTACAGCACATTTGTTTCAATTCCAGATTTTGAGTTATATGACAATGTATCTTCGTCTATATAAACATCTTGACCGCGCGTCGTCATTAAATGCGAAGATATATCTAGTCTTTCAACAGCAAAATTGATATTATTTGCAACGACAGAACCACGCACATCCCAATCAGATGGCCCTGTAAAAGATGTACGCCCCGCTGTCATAGACAAATCATAAACAGACGCATCAAACGCAACAAAATTCCCGGTATCACCATACATAGAAATTGTTTTTACATTTGCAAAATCTGTATATAAAGTGCCTTTTTTTAGGGTTAGTGCAGCCTCGCCCGTTTTGGATTGGAAAACACTTTTATCCGCAGTAATATTTAATATCTTGTTTTTTTCTTTTTTGCCGGCCTCTATTCCCAAGACACTTAAAGTATCATATTGTGATATTTCAAAATCGCCACGTACAGCATACACACTGCCCGCGTTATCAACAGAAAAACCACCCATATCCAAGTCTGATAAAAAACTGCTGTTTTCAAGATTCGTTTCATTACGACGAACAATATCAGAATATACGTCTTGTAATTCAATACCAACATCAATACCGTCTTCGTTTTCAGCGGCATAAAAACCGATTCTGCGTATCAATTCTGCACGCTGAACACCATTTAAATTTCCACCCGTCAGTTGCAAGTACGCCGTCAAAACAGAATCGGACTTATGAATTATCAATGAAATATCCTGACCCATTGCTGTCTTGGGAACAAACCCTAATGGTAAACCATAAGGTTCTAAGACATCCGCAAAATCATTACCAGATATAACAGTCGTATCATATGGCAAATTATTCATATTCTCGCGCACAAATATACGCGATGCTGTTTGCGCAATTTCAACCTGACGCGTTGCAGAATACATACGCGTATCAATATTCCTTTCAGACAATTGACGCGACAAAAACGGGATAAATGCAAATATCAACCCCACTGCCAATAACGCTTGCAATAAAAAGTTTCCACGTTCTTGATGCAAAAAGAAGTCCTCCTACGACTATCAGCATAGCAATAGAAAAAAATTATTGCAATTGGTTTTAAGATGATTTAACATCCTTGATGTAAAGTTTGATGATATGAATAACAAAAACATATCATCGCAAGATTATTTCCTGATATAAAAGAAAGAAAAGATATGCAAAATAAAAAAAATCAGTCATCGGTCGGTCAGATGATTCAACGCTGTCATAAATGGCGTCAAAAAAGAAAACAATTTATTGACCAGGCACGTCAAACAGTTGACGAAATAGAACGCGAACGCTTGTTGCAAAGCGCGGAACACTATGGTCGCATCGTCAGTGCAGAACAAGAAAAAATTGACGGCATCCGCGATCCAAAGGAAAAAGCCGCAGCCGAAGCAACTGTTGAGGCCGCAGAAAACACAGAATCATCCGATGACGAAGACACCGGGTTTCCAGACTTTATCACAAATTTAAAATAATTTTAAACGCACCGAAAACAGTGCGTTTTATTTGTTGAAATTTGACATATTTTTGCTATGCTTGCCCCAAAAGGAAGCAAAATATCATGGACACTAATTATACTGTACTTGCACGTAAATATCGCAGCCAAGATTTCAAATCATTGATTGGCCAAGACGTATTGGTAAAAACACTGACAACTGCAATTGAAACATCACGTATTGCACACGCTTATATTTTCACAGGAATTCGCGGAACTGGCAAGACCAGTACGGCACGTATTTTCGCCAAGGCTTTAAATTGCCTATCATCAGACAAGGCAACTGCAACGCCATGCGGACAATGCGAAAATTGTCGTTCTATCGCTGCAGGCCAACATATCGACGTTATGGAAATTGACGCTGCATCACATACAGGCGTTGATAATATGCGCGAAATACTGGACGCGGCACAATACAGACCAACAAATGGCCGGTACAAGGTTTATATCATCGACGAAGTTCATATGCTGTCCACGTCTGCATTTAACGCGCTGTTAAAAACACTAGAAGAACCACCTGCACATGTTATCTTTATCTTGGCGACAACCGAAATCAGAAAAGTTCCTGTGACTATTCTGTCCCGCTGCCAACGTTTTGACTTGGTACGTGTTCCAATTGAAACATTGAAAAAGCATTTTGCATGGATTGCAGAACAAGAAAAAATCGAACTGACAGATGGTGCAAACGACTTGTTGGCACGCGCAGCTGACGGTTCTGTTCGTGATGGATTGTCTTTACTGGACCAGGCAATTGCACAAACAGGTGGTCATGTTGACGACGCTGCTGTACTTGATATGTTAAAACGCGCAGACCGTGGCGTTGTTCTGGATTTAATGAAAACAATGTTATCAGGCGACACATCCGCCGCCCTGGACAAGATTGATGCGATATACAACAATGGCGCAGATTTATCTATGTTGCTGACAGATATGATGGAATGGACACACTGGGCAACACGTATGCATCCTGCGTTAAATGCAGGTGCGGTTACAAATTCGCCATACACTGCGGACCAGCGCGAACAAATGCAAAACATTAATTCAAAAATTACTATCAATACACTGTCCAGAATATGGCAGGTTATGGTGGCGGCTGTACCAGAAATGCAGGCAGCCGGCAATCAAAAACAGTGCTTTGATATGCTGATTATCAGATGTATGCATATCGCAAATCTGCCATCTGTGCCAGATATATTAAAACAGCAAGAATCGGAAAATCGCGTACGTGATGTAAAAAATATTCTGGCGGACAGAATGGCACAGACAGACACGACTGCCACACCGCAAAAGCAATTTATTGAAATAAAATCTGCAGCAGATTTGGCAAACGCATTACAATCTGCCAAGGAAATATTACTGTATTCTTATTACAGCAGTAATATCGAAGTATCAGAATTTTCAGAATGTAAAATAACATACTTTGACCGCAAGGGCGATGCAGACTTTGCACATAAACTGACCATATGGTTAAATGACAAAACAGGCAAACAATGGGTCTTGCAACGCGAAACACAATCAAATAACGCGCATACAATTTCAGAACAAAAACAAGAAGAACTGGCCGCAGACCCGTTGGTCGCTAGCGCAATGAGCTTGTTTGAAAACGCAGAAATCGTGGGGGTAAAATAATGAAAAATGAATCAGGACGTTCATTGATAGAAGTTATTGGTGTTATGGCAATTACCGGTGTAATGACGGTGGCGGCATTGGGTATTTATAATATGGTACGCGCAAACCAAGTTCGCAATATTGCGATTGCAGAAATTAAACAGCTTGCAGAAAATACCAAAATTTTATTAGAAATGCGTGGCACATACGAAGGTGTATCGGTTGACTATCTGATAAAAGCCGGCGCATTAAAATCGGACAACGCGCCAATCGGTGGCGAAAATTGGTCTGTTACACCAAGTTTTGATGGCACGTCTTTTTCAATCAACTTGGTCGATTTAACAAATGGCGAATGCAACTTTTTTGCATCGCAGAAAGCCGGATGGTTTACAAAAATAACTGTAAATGGATTTGAAACAGATGTTGTCAGCAACTGTTTTGACACAGACACAAATCAGGTTTCTTTTGTCATAGAATAATGAAATATTTAAAAATATTTTTATTGGCATCTTTGGTTACTGCGTGTGCACCATACAGCAGTCCAAATCGTGATACATGGGCAAACTATTTAAACGGCGCCAGCTTTACAGACATGACAGAAACTGCACGTATTGCAAAAAGACCTGTGTACTTGGGCGCCGGTGGCAAACTGATGTCAAGTGTTGTAAAACCAAGTGCCGATATGGAATATGGCGACAAAATCGCAAACGATAATCTGATTGCGCGTCAATATATGGCAACACTGGAATACGAATTATATGACGCATTACGCAAACCTGGAATTTCTGTTCAACGCGCAGGTTCTGATGTCGTTGTAATATTGGTTCGTGACGCAATTATGGAATTGAATGTTGCGGACATATCACAAACAGGCGACGATACACTTAGAACGATTGAAAAAATCTTAAAAAAATACAACACAACTTTTATTGAAATTGCCGGATATACAGACGCAATGCGCGACGTAAATGCGGCAAATGCTTTTTCATTGGATATGGCAAAACGCGTTGGTGTACACATGTCACAAAACGGAATAAATACTGCACGTATGTTTATTGTCGGCCGTGGCAGCGCACGTCCAATCGCCGGTCAAGACGATATTGGCAGGCTAACCAACAGACGCGTTGAAATACGCCTAACACCGGCAAGATAACTTTCCCTTTTCATTTTATTTTTTTATTGTTATAGTTGTTACAGTTCAAAAAAAACAAAAAGGATGGAAAATGGTAAAAAAATCAACAGAAAATTCACCTGTTAAAAACTATAAAAAGACAGGCATTGTTGCTGCTGCCGTTATCGCTGTTGCAGCATTGGGTGTTTGGGGCGTCAGTGCATTAAATTCAAATACTTCTACACCTGTTGCTGAAGTTATGGAAGAAGTATCTGAAAATGCTGCAAATGCTGCTGATATGCGTATTGCAGTTATTCGTATGGACGCAATCCAGACAGACGCAAACGTTTTAAAAGATTTGCGCAAGCAAAAAGAATCTTATGAAACAAAATTGCGTGACGAATTAACAGAACGCCAAAAGAAATTAGAAAAAGAAAAAACAGAAATCGAAAAATCACAAGATGTTTTATCCCAAGAAGCATTGCAGCGTCGCGTTGTTGACTATCAAAACAAAGTTACAAAACTGCAACGTGATTTGACAGAACGCGCACAAAGCGTTGAAATGGCGTACCAAAAGGCATTAAATGAAATTCAGACAAAACATTTGGATCCAATTATCGAAGGCGTAATTGCAAAAAAGAAATTGTCTTTGGTTATTGATGGCCGTATGGCGCGCACAGGTGCAAATACAGAAAATTTGGACATCACAAACGATGTTGTAAAAGCACTGGATAAAAAAGTATCCAAAGTAAAAATGGAAACACCAAAAGGTTTCTAAGAAATACGACAAAACAAAAAAAATCCCCAAACGGGGATTTTTTTATATCTGGTGCCGGTAATAGGATTCGAACCTACGACCCCCTCATTAAGAATGAGATGCTCTACCAACTGAGCTATACCGGCATAACGCACAGAATATTAGCTAACAAAACCATATTTATCAAGACTTTTGTTTGGAATAATGTCTTTTTATTGCCTGTTCCAACAGACGCTTCATTGCGCCAACTGTTCTTGAATATTGCTGTTTTGACATATCGTATGGCAAAAAGTCAGCAATATCTTCTTGTATTTTTTTACCAAACTTCTTGGTTGAATCTTTTATTGCGACATCCATAGGGATATTTCTATATGGGTCAATATATGCCTTGCCTTCCGACTTGTTTATTGCTGCAATATATATATCATAAGTGTCATTGACCCCTGGAATTTCATCGTCATCCCAACTGAATTCATTCATATAAACAAATCCACCGCTTTTGGGATTAAGTTTTCCAATAATCATCCAATCATAATAATCATATATGCAATAACGACCGAAAGTATAGTTGATAGAATCTTTTGTTTGTTCTACCAAAACATTATTCATACGCAGTTCATAATAAATATTTTTTTTAATACCTTCTCTCATTGTAAAACCTTTATTTGTTTCCACATTTTATTTTGCGCAATACAACCATAATACCAGCAGGTGTCATGCCAGATATGCGTGACAAGTCCGCAATATTTTCTGGACGCGTGGCGTTTAATTTCTCAATCAATTCATTAGTCAGCCCCGGCAGTCCATTATACACAAAACCAACAGGGATTTTCAAGTCTGCGTCACGTTTATATGCCGCAATTTCACGTTCATTTCGTGCGATATAGCCCGCATAGAATTTATCATTTTCAGCAATAATATCTTTCTTGGCGTTAAATATTTTTTCATACCACGCAAATTCAGTCAACCCTAGCGCAACACCAATTTTACCAAGCCGTGCAATCGCATTATCACAACGCAGTGATAAACGATACTCAGAACGCGATGTGAACATACGATACGGCTCGTCAACACCAAGTGTTGTTATATCATCAATCAAAACACCAATCATTGCGTTTGTTCTGTCCAAAACCAATGGTGGCAAAGCCAATGCATGTGCCGCGGCGTTTGCACCTGCAACCAAACCTTGGGCGGCGGCTTCTTCGTAACCAGATGTTCCATTTATCTGTCCTGCAAAGAACATATGCGGAATATCCTTGGATTGCAATTTATCGTTCAATGCACGTGCATCAATTGCATCATATTCAATCGCATATCCATAACGAACGATTTCTGCATTTTCCAGACCTGGGATTGTACGAATCCACGTGTCTTGTTCGGTGCGTCCAAAACTGGTTGATATTCCATTTGGATAAATCAAGTCGCTGTTGTAACCTTCGGGTTCTAAAAAAACATGGTGTGATGTGTGTTCTGGGAAACGCATAACCTTGTCTTCCAAACTGGGGCAATATCGTGGGCCAGTGCCAGTAATATCGCCGTTATACATTGGCGCGTTTTTAATATTTTCACGGATTACATTATGTGTTTGTTCTGTGGTATGTGTGATATAACAAACACTGTCGTAATTATTATTTTCATCGCCGTCCGCAAACCAATCATGTGGCGTGTCACCAGGTTGAATTTCGCACACAGAAAAATCAATAGAGTCTTTTTTTATTCGTGCAGGCGTACCTGTTTTAAGGCGCAAAATTTTAAATCCATTTTCAGACAAAATATCTGAAATATTTTTATCTGCATCTTGGTATGTTCCGTCATCTTGTAATCGTCCAGATGAAATCTTTTCATTTCCACGCGTCACAACACCCTTTAAAAAAGTGCCAGTTGTCAGAACAATTGATTTTGCAGAATATTTATTATTAACGACTTTATTTTTTATATCTAAATCTGTAACTGGTTCATACACAATTGTTAATTTTTCATATTCAGATAAAATATCAACAATCGCATTATGATATAAATCACGGTCGATCTGGGCACGCAACGCCTGGGTTGCCGCACCATGCGTCGCATTCAATGTTCGCCAGTGAATTCCAGACCTGTCTGCGGCACGCCCCATAACACCACCCAGCGCAGTTATTTCCGCGACCATTTGTGACTTACCGGGGCCACCAATACTGGGGTTACAAGACAACGCACCCAAATCAGATTCTGCCTGGGTCAGCAATAATGTTTTTGCACCACGACGGGCAGATGCCGCCGCCGCTTCGACCCCTGCGTGTCCACCACCAATAACAACAACATCAAATTCTTGCATTAGAAGCGACCCATACCACCATTTATGTGTAATACCTGACCGTTAATGTATGATGCTTCTTCACTGGCCAAGAAAACACATGCGTTTGCAATATCATCTGGCTCACCAAAGCGACCAGCTGGTATTTGCGATAAATATGTTTTCTTTAATTCTTCGGGCAAAACATCTGTCATTGGTGTTTTAATAAATCCTGGGGCAATTGCGTTTGCGGTAATGCCACGGGATGCAACCTCGGCCGCGATGGATTTTGTCATCGCAATCATACCACCCTTGCTTGCCGCATAGTTTGCCTGACCGGCACCACCAATAACACCGATGATTGACGCCATATTGATAATACGACCATAGCGATTTTTCATCATTGGCATAATTGCAGCACGACACATCTTGAAACAAGAACGCAAGTTTGTATTTATTACATCTTCGAACTGTTCATCAGACATACGCATCAACAAAGTATCTTTGGTAATACCCGCATTGTTGATTAAAATATCAATTTTGCCGGCCTTTTCAATTGTTTCCATAATCAGTTCAACTGCACCACCTTCGGTTGCCAAGTCGCATGGAATTTTAATGTAACTGTCATCAAATTCTGCGTCCATTTTTGCAACATTACGACCAGACACAACAACTGTTGCACCTGCTTGTTTCATCTTTTTTGCAATTGCCAAACCAATACCACCTGTGGCACCAGTAATTAATGCAACACGACCCGTTAAATCAAACATCTTATATCTCCAATTTTTTTGCGGTTATTTTATCTGTAATTCTTGAACATAATCCTGTCAGAACGGAACCTGGCCCAATTTCTGTCATATCTGTTATGCCAAGTTCTGCCATATTTAAAACACTTTCGCGCCAACGAACACCATGCGTCATTTGATATACCAAGGCATTTTTGATTTCGTTTACATCTGTCAATGGTGTGCATGTCTTGTTTGAAATCAGCGGCACAGATGGCGACTTTATATCAACACTTTCCAGCGCCGCCATCATGGCATCTGCGGCTGGTTGCTGAATCCGACAATGAACTGGCACAGACAGCGCCAATGGCATTGCACGTTTTGCACCCTGTTCTTTGGCCATTGCCATTGCAGATTCAACCGCGTCTTTTGCACCAGATATTACAACCTGACCTGCACTGTTATCATTTGCAACATCACAGCCTGCATCATCACAAATTTTACGCAATATATCAATTTCCATCCCTAATACAACAGCTGTCAAACCATGCCCCACCGGTACCGCACTTTGCATTGCGTTACCACGTGCGCGCAACAGTTTTGCAGTATCGCCAACAGACAATGCACCAGCCGCACATAACGCAGTATATTCGCCCAAAGAATGTCCCGCAACATATTCTGGCAACGACACACCACTGGCGCGCAACATCGCAATTGATGTCGCCATAATTGCAGGCTGAACATTTGCAGTTAATGTTAAATCTTCCATTGGGCCGTTAAAGATAATATCCGACAACTTTTCGCCCAATGCCGCATCCACTTCGTCAAACACTGCACGTGCGGCGGCGTTATTTTCAAACAAATCTTTCCCCATTCCGACACTTTGTGCGCCCTGGCCTGGGAATACAAAAACAGACGACATATTTATCCTTTTTTTTGCATTATAGCCACTATTTTCCCCAATCGCAATTATTAAAGTGGCTGTGTATCTATTGACAATATATGCCAATTTTGATACGTTGATATTGAAAAAAGAGGTGTAAATATGGCAGATAACAAAGGTTTAGATATAAATAACAAGAAAGATGTAACTGTTTCAATGGATGCAGATTTTTCATTTCTTATGGGCAAGAATCTATTGGTCCAAGGAATCACCCAGAAGCAGGCACTTGAATTACTTCATGTTTTAGATATGCATAAAACAACACCAAAATCATGTGCAAAGGTTATTATTGCCAGATATAACACATCTGTACAACATTGGAATAAATATAACAGCAAGTCTAATACAAATGAATTAAGTTTATCCTTAGAAATAGGCAGATGTATGAAGTGCA
>JAZRSO010000038.1:0-9559 GCA_045651525.1 Candidatus Enterousia sp.
TAGATAAGAGAGGTTATCATAAATGAGATTAAAAGTTATTGGTGATGAAAAGGAATGTACATTAGTTATTCCAGCTGATAAGGTGATAAAAGGCGATGTGGATTTGTCTGATATGGGTTTAACAAAACTGCCAGACTTGTCTGCTGTTACTGTAAATGGGAATTTTGATTGTATTGGAAATAGATTAACATCACTTGAAGGTGCGCCGAAAAGTGTTGGTGGGGATTTTGATTGTGCTTTCAACGAATTAACAACCTTGAAAGGTGCACCAAAAAGCGTTGGTGGGGGTTTTTATTGTTATGATAACCAATTAACAACATTGGAAGGTGCGCCACAAACTATTGAGGGTGATTTTCATTGTTCTGGTAATCAACTGGAGTCTCTGCAGGGTGGACCACAGAGTGTGGGTGGGGGTTTTGATTGCAGTTATAATAAATTGACATCGCTGCAGGGCGCACCACAGAAAGTAAAGGGGGACTTTGATTGCACTGAAAACAAATCATTAAAATCTGTGGACGGTGCACCGCAAAAGATTGGAGGAGATTTTATTTGTGATAAAAAACGTTTGATGCAGGAGTATGAAGAAAAAAAACTTGCGTATTTTATGGGCAAACAAAAACAAAAGAAGAAATAGTTTTTGATGCGATATGTAAAAACGCCAATTTTGGCGTTTTTATAATTCGTTGTTTTGTATATCTTTATCTTTAATTCCCCCTCTAATTGTGGGCAAATTTTTTTGACATTCTTTGTTTTTGTTGTATTCTTCTCGGGAAAGAGGTTTTATAATGAGGCAAATAAGGTGTAAAGTTGACGGAGAAATGGGTGTAATATCTATTTATGGAAATGTGATAGACGGTGATTTAGATTTGTCGGGTATGGATTTAGAAAAATTGCCAGATTTATCTGATATTACTGTAACTGGAAGTTTTGATTGTTCTAATAATCGCTTAATATCACTAGATGGTGCACCACGAGACGTTGGTTATAATTTTGATTGTCATGGGAACTGTTTATACACTTTGAATGGTGCCCCGTCACATGTTGATCGTGATTTTAATTGTAGCGATAATTATTTAAGTGATCTGATGGGTGGGCCGCAACATGTTGGCGGAAGTTTTGATTGCAGTCACAATAATTCATTAAAATGGCTAAAAGGTGGGCCGCGACATGTTGGCGGAAGTTTTGATTGCAGTCACAATCGTTTATTAAAAACACTAAAAGATGGACCACAATTTGTTGGCAGGGATTTTATTTGTCGTGGCGCTGTTTCCTTGACATCAAAGTCGAAGCGGGATTTGCCAGAAAACATTCGTGGACGTTGTGAAATTGAATATTTAGAACAAGCAAGTGTGGCTGAACAAGAGGTAGAGGTAAGAGGTGCTGATTTCTCGGAAGAGAAGTGTGTAGAAATGGCAGAAAACATACTTGCTAAGTTTAAACAGGAACATCCCGCGTTGTTTGTGTCCACAGAAAAAGGAAAAACGGAAAAAGATACTGCAGAAAATAATAGTGTTTCTTTGGCGGTAAAAACGAAGAAAAAAATACCTAGTCAAGCCCAACAAAAGACAGAAGATGGGGATGCTGATTTCTTGGAAGAGGGGTATATGGAAATGGCACAAAACATACTCGCTGAGGTAAAACAGAAACATCCCGAGTTGTTTGAGAGCACGAAAACAGGGGAAACGGAAAAAGATACTGCAGAAAATAATAGTGTGTCTTTGGCGGTAAAAACGAAGAAAAAAATACTTGATCGAGCCCGACAAAAATCAAAACAAAAATCAAAATAAAATATTGTTGCCTTATATAAGTAAAAAAAATCCCCATTTGGGGATTTTTTATTTCTTTGTCTTTTTGTTCGGTTTGGATTTGAACTGAATATCACGCAGTTTGCGATATTCGCCGTTCTGTTTATACAGTTCCGAATCGGTGCCTGTTTCAACAATTTCGCCATTTTTAATCACGCATATCATATCTGCATCCAGAATCGTTGACAGACGGTGTGCAATAACAAATGTTGTGCGGCCACGCATTAAATCATTTAATGTTGACTGAATTATCTTTTCACTGTGTGTGTCCAGTGCAGATGTCGCTTCGTCCAGTAACAGGATTGGTGCGTCTTTTAATATTGCGCGTGCGATGGCGATTCGCTGTTTCTGACCGCCAGACAATAATGCGCCACCTTCGCCAACAATTGTGTTGTATCCGTCTGGGAATTCGTTGATGAATTCGTCTGCGTTTGCCGCGTGTGCGGCATTTGCAACCATTTCATCTGTGGCATCTGGGTTGCCGTATTTTATGTTGTCTGCGATTGTGCCGTTAAACAAGAATACAGATTGGGAAACATCGGCAATACTGTCGCGCAGGGATTTTAGTTTATACTTCTTGATGTCTGTTTTGTTTATTGTAATCTTGCCGGTTTGTGGTTCATAAAAACGCATCAACAGGTTGAATAATGTTGTCTTGCCGCCGCCAGACGGACCAACCAAGGCGCAAACACTGCCCGCAGGTACAGTCAGGTTGATATTCTTTAATACAGGGTCGTTTTCATTATATTCAAATGATACATTTTCAAATGATACAGATAGTTTTTTAGATTTAATATCCTTGGCACCGCGTGTGTCAACAATGTCTGGTTTGGTGTCCAGAAAGTCAAATAATATTTCTGCAGCCAACAGACCATGCTGAATTGTGTCGCCCGTACTGGTAATGCTTTTTGCGGGTTTATATGCCGCCGTCAGTGCCAGCAAGAATGCCGTAAAATCACCGGTTGTGATGGATCCGTCTGCGATAAAGTGTGCGCCCATAATCATCGCGATACACAGACCAATTGAAATCATAAATTCCATCAGTGGTGAACGCAGGGAATTTACCTGGGTGCTTTTATATGCGTTGTTGATAGATGCATTCATGACATGTGCAAAATTGCGTTGTTCGCGTTCTTCGGCACCAAATGCCTGAACTGTTTTAATGCCTTGCAGGGTTTGGTTGATTTGCTGGGTTACATTATTTGCAATACCAAAAGACTGGCGTGATAATTTGCGACGTTTGCGCATAATTAAAACCATTGGAATCACAATCGCAGGGGTTAAAAACAGCAATACCAGACACATTTGCGGTGCGTAATACACCATTAACGCCAATGTCATTGCCAATGTTGCGACGTTTTGTACAGCCTTTATCACATTGTTTGTAACCAAATTTAATACCGCAGTTGATTGAACGGTAAAGTAATTTAAACTTTTGCCAATGCCGTCACCATAAAAGCGCGATATATTCATATGTGTCAGGTGAGAGAAAATCTTGTTTTGCAGACGTGCGCTGGCAAGTAAGCCGCCTTTGGACATAATTAGTGCCTTGGCATATGTGAAAATACCCTTGGCACCAAATGCAATTATAACCTGTGCGCCCAACCAATATATGGCGGTCATACTTTTTTCAATAAACGCCTTGTCCACAACCTGTTGAACCAGGGTTATGGTGTATGCCTCGGCCCCGGCGGCCAGAATTGTGAAAATAATGCCGAAAAACAGCCATTTCCAGAACGGTTTGCCAACTTCGCGCCACACGCGCCCATATAAAGACCATTTCACACGTTTGTTATTTTGGTCGCCCTTGATAAAGGATTTAATTTTACTTGCCATGTGTGTATTATAAAATTTGATAAATAAAATGTCTATGTGTTTTATTTATTTCTGTTTGTGAAATATGCCTTTGAAATATGTACACAGTTTATCTTTGATTTCTTGCAGTGTTGTGTGTTCTGGGTGCGTGTGTGGTGCCAAATCAAATAATTTGGTTATAACAAACTGACCAAAGTTTTCGCGTTGTTCATCGGTCATCTTTTTAACATCAATGTCTTTGTGCAGATGCAATAATTCTTTGATTGGTTTTTCCGGCATGTTGTCCGAGATTTGTTTATGTGTTTCTTGCAGGTATTCTGGACACTGTGTAATGTTTGCAAGGCGACCATCTGATAAAACAAAGATAGGTATATATGGTTTTTTGCCAGAATTGTCCACAACAATCGCGGATTGTTCTGATGACAAAGCATCTGCTAATAAATCCAGATATTCTTTGTATCTGCGAACGATAAAACCTGGCAGTACATCGTGTCCGCCTTTTTGAACGCGTTGTTGAACACGTGCAATGCTGATTTCTTGGTGTAATACACATATATGTATAGCACAGATATTATAGTTGTTTTGTTTTGCGATTGCTTGCAATTTTTTACCAAAGCCGACTGTTTCATATATTATGTTTTTTCCGTTTGAAGTCGCTGCGCTCATTTTGTTGCGGATGTTTTTAACTGCAAGTACGGACAGTTGTCTGTCGAGTAATTTAGTTTGGTAGTTTGCTGTATTGGTAATAATTGTTTTCTGTATTTCTAAATTATTAATCAATTTTTTATAATTTACGTACCAATTATTATTTTCTGCTTTTGTATTTATGCGGTCGTGAATTGTTCTGCCACCAAGTTTTTTTGCCAAATCAGCCCTTGTGTTTAAGTTTTCTTTGATATGTTCCCAGCCAAGTGGAATGTGTGTAAATATCAGATATTGTTCGTGCCAGTAATCTTTGTTTTCTGAAGGCTGGTTTATTCGTTCGTTCAGATTGCCACCAATTTGTTCCATTTGCTTTTTAAATGTTGCTGCGGCATTTGTGCTGGCAATATTTATTTGGTTTTCCATATTTGTTGCAATCTGTTTATATTGTGCTGCGTATTCTGGCATTGAACGTAGTTTTGCAAATTCGTTGTCGTAATTTAAAAATACTGCGTCCGATAAAAAAGGGTTGTTCGACAGCACATACTTATAGAATGTGCTTTTGCCTGCGCCGTTTGGGCCAGATATTGTTATAAAATACTTTTGTTGTTTGTTCATTTGTTGTGTTATATTATAGACGGCGAATTTTGTTTGTCAATATTTTGTATTGGTTTTCTGTGGTTTGTCTTTTTTTTGTTGACATTTATTTATAAAATGTATAAAATCAGTTCGCTTTTAGTAATAAAAAGGCAAAGTTTTGGGGTTGTAGCTCATCCGTCTGCGTGAAACGCAGCCGAGATAGGGTTCCCAAGAAAAGGCAAAGTTTTGGGGTTGTAGCTCAGTTGGTAGAGCACCTGCTTTGCAAGCAGGGGGTCGTCAGTTCGAGCCTGATCAGCTCCACCAAAACAAATGGGAAGGGGGATGAAAATCCCCTTTCTAAATAGAATAAATACAAGTTCGCCGAAAAGGGGGTGAATATATATGGTAAAAGTTTTGGTTCGCGATAATAACGTAGAACAGGCATTGCGTGTTGCAAAACGCAAATCACAAAAAGAAGGTCTGTACCGCGAAATGAAAGAACGTCAACGTTATGAAAAGCCAACAACACGTCGTAAACGTATGAAAGAAGAAGCTGTTCGTAACGAAAAGAAACGTCAATCTAAACAACGTATGGTTTTTGGTTTCTAATAGATTAAAAAAATCGCCCGTTTGGGCGGTTTTTTATTTCCTTGTTATCTTTATTATATATAATATGTCATATGAAGATAGAATCAGATGGAATTTTAATAGGGCTGACCCCATTTAATGAACGCGATTCGTTGGGGCGTATATTTACGCGTGAAAATGGCGTGTTGGTTGGAATGATGCGTGGGGCAGTTGTGGCCAAGAAAAATGTTCCAATGGTCGGACAGGTGGGTGAAATGTCTTGGAATGCGCGTTTGGATTCGCAACTTGGGGTGTTCCATTGGGCGCCGACCAGAAATTTAGCGGCGCCACTGTTGGCGCAACCAAAATCGTTGGCGTATATGAATGCGGCCTTTGATTTATTGGTGGGGTTATTGCCAGAACGCGAAGCGTATGTTGATTTATATGACAGTACATTGCGATTATTGAAAAGTCTGGCAGAAAATGATACCGATGCGTATTTAAATTGGGAAATTACATTGCTGCGCGATTTAGGTTATGCGTTGGATTTGTCAAAGTGTTCTGGGTGCGGCGCAACCGAATCGTTAAAATATTTATCGCCGAAAACTGGACGCGCAGTATGCGAAACGTGTGCGGCGCCTTATTTAAACAGATTATATAAATTGCCGTTGGGATTGAATACAACCTTGTTTTTTATTGAACAGTTGTGTCTGCAACAGGGGGCACGTGTTCCGCTGATGCGAAAAATGCTGAAATAGTCGTATATTTATTCCTTGCGATTTTTAAAAAATTTGCTATGGTTATCTCGTTCAACAGAAAAGGAGAAAATCATGACTTGGACAATTTTGGTACTGTTATTGGGTATCGCATTGTATGTATTTTCTGGCACACTGGTAAAACAGAATGCAAAGAAAGTATCTGCGGTTGCTGTATATCTGAAAAAAGCTGTTAATGTTGTTGCTGCTTTGTTGATTGCTGGCAGTGTATGTCGTTTGTATGTTCCATACTATCTGACAGACGTAAATCCTGCTATCTTGCAAGAAATGGTTGAAAGCATGCAAGAACAACAGAATGCTGAAAAGAACAAATTGGTTCGCAAATACGTTCGTGAACATGGCGATGAAATGAGTGCAGATGCACCAATCTTGGGTAACGAATCAGCTGAAAATACAATTTATGTATGGACTGCTGCATCTTGTGGTTACTGCCGTCGTGTACACGGTGAATTGGAACGCGTATTGGCAGAACGTGATGATGTTCGCGTTGTTATCAAAAACTTCTCTATCCACGGTGTAATGAGTGACGCACCTGCACGCGCAATGATTGCTGCAAAATTGCAAGGCAATGACAAAGCTGCAAAATTGGTAGATATGATTATGACACGTGAATATCGCCCAAGCGAAAAGATTGAAGATCAATCTAAATTGGCAGCTGCAATTGAAAAGAATGTTATGAAATTTGCAGAAGAAGCTGGCTTGGATACAAAGCAGTTGAAACAAGATATGCAAGGCGAAGTTGTTGCACGCGAATTGGCAAATGTTCGTGATTTGGCACAACGCTTTGAAATATCTGGAACACCATTCTTGATTGTAAATGAACAGGCGTTCCCAGGTGCAGTTCCAGCACAACAAATCTTGGAAGCTTTGAAATAATATAAACAGCATTCAAATAATCCCCCAATCGGGGGATTTTTTATGCCTTGTTTTTTTGTGGTTTTTTCCTATATATATGTTAAATTTGCGAAACAATCAAAAATGTGATATAATTTCACGGAAAATAAAAGGATTTGTATTATGGCATTGATACCAATGGTTATCGAAGAATCACCACGTGGGGAACGTTCTTTTGATATTTATTCCCGCTTGTTGCGTGACAGAATTATTATGGTAAATGGTCCAATTGAAACTGCAATGGCTAACAGTATTGTAGCACAGTTGTTGTTCTTGGAATCAGAAAATCCAAATGCTGATATTTCAATGTATATCAACAGCCCAGGGGGTGAAGTTACAGCTGGTTGGGCAATTATGGACACGATGCAGTATATCAAGGCACCTGTATCAACAATTGGTATGGGGTTGGTTGCGTCTATGGGGTCTGTATTGCTGGCTGCTGGTGAAAAAGGCAAACGTTTTGTCCTGCCAAATACACAGATTATGATTCATCAGCCATTGGCCGGTACCCAAGGACAGGTTACAGATATGGAAATTCAACTGAATCAGTTCGTAAAGAATAAAAAAGTTTTAATCAAACAAATGTCTGAATTTACAGGTCGCAAAGAAAAAGAATTGTTCGATGCGATGGAACGTGATAACTGGATGAACCCGATAGAGGCCAAGGATTTCGGACTGATTGACGGTATTTTGGAACGTAAATAATAATTCTGAATAAATCAGGGATATGTCGATATGAGCGAGAATAACAAAACAACAACCCCAGAAAATAACCAGTTTTGCAGTTTCTGTGGCAAGGCTGTATATGAAGTAAAAAAACTGGTCAGTGGACGTAATGTTTGTATTTGTGATGAATGTATCAATCTGTGTAATGATATTATGGCAGATGATAACCGGCGCGAGGTTAGCAAAGATGCCGCAAAACTGCCAACACCATCACAAATTTATGCCTTTTTGGATGAATATATTATAGGACAAGATACGGCAAAGCGTACCCTGGCGGTGGCTGTGTATAACCATTTCAAGCGTCATAATGTCGCATTGACATCAAATGTTGAAATACAAAAATCTAATGTGTTATTGATTGGGTCAACCGGTACTGGTAAGACACTGTTTGCACAAACATTGGCGCGTATTTTGGATGTGCCGTTCGCAATTGCTGACGCAACCACATTGACCGAAGCGGGTTATGTTGGTGATGACGTTGAAAATGTTCTGACACGTTTGTTGCAGAATGCGAACTTTGACGTTGAACGCGCCAGCCGCGGTATTGTTTATATCGACGAAATTGACAAGATTTCACGCAAATCTGAAAACCCATCACTGACACGCGATGTTTCTGGCGAAGGTGTACAACAGGCATTATTGAAATTAATTGAAGGTACTGTTGCAAATGTACCTGCCGGTGGTGGTGGACGTAAACACCCGGGCGAGGCAACCGTACAACTGGACACCAGCAAGATTTTATTTATCTGTGGTGGGGCGTTTGATGGTCTGAACAAGATTATTGGTAACCGTACGTGTGCACGTCGTGGAATTGGATTTGGTGCGCATGTTGAATCAAAACAAGAACGCGAATCCAAAGATTTCTTGAAAGATGTTGAACCAGAAGACTTGGTTAAATTTGGTATTATTCCAGAATTGATAGGGCGACTGCCTGTGATTACAACATTGCAAGAACTGGACGAAGACGCGTTGGTTAAAATTTTGACAGAACCCAAGAATGCAATTGTAAAACAATTTACTGCGATGTTGGCGCTGGACGATGTTAAATTGAATATTACAGACGATGGTTTGCGCGCAATTGCCAAGATGGCTGTGGCACGCAAAACAGGTGCGCGCGGATTGCGCAGTATCTTGGAACGCGTGTTGATGCAACCAATGTTCGAAGCGCCAGATAAAGAAAACTTGGCAGAAATTGTAATAGATGCAGATGTCGTAAATGGCACCAAGGCACCAGTGGAAATTATGAAAGACGCCAAAAAGGCGGCATAAGAATCCCCCAATTGGGGGATTTTTTACTTTTGTTTGCAGTCTTTTTTGTCTTTTTTATCGTGCATTTGTGAACAGTTTTTGCAACCGCATGTTTTGTTTTCTGATTTTGACATATTGTTTTCCTTTTTTTGTTTTGTTTATTTATGTCCGGACAAATTTAATATACACGTGTGGGGTGATGCGTACAATACGCGTCTTTTCCCAATTTGGCATAAAAAAGTATTTGTAATTTAGGTATATAAATAATAATATGCATCTGCAGTCGGGGTGTAGCTCAGCCTGGTAGAGTACTTGCATGGGGTGCAAGGGGTCGCAGGTTCGCCCGTCTGGTCGGTCGTGAAACGCCCGCCGCAGCCGAGGTTAATCGGCAAGGATTTAACAGACGGAGCGTCTCGGCGTAGCGTCAGCGAAGACGGACAAAGGTGCGCCTGTGTTTTATGTGTATGTGTTACAAAGTATTCAAAATCCAGAACATTTTTATGTTGG
>JAZRSO010000039.1:0-10959 GCA_045651525.1 Candidatus Enterousia sp.
TAACTTTTTAAATTCTTGGAACAAGAACAACGACCCTGATTATCGTCCAGCACATTACAGAAATTATCCATACATGACATATATTGCGCCTTGCAATAATCGGTCATTTGCGCCAATTGATCCATTTCAGAAATATCTGGGGCACTGGAAATACTGGAGGTTTCTTGGATAACCGACACAGCCGCCGCAGATGGCGCACGCGCCTGCATTGTTGCACCAGATGTACGAACACTGACACGGCCTGTATATAATGGCTTGTTTACTGTATCTGTTTGTACCAATGAACCTGCACGCGCAGCAACACCCTTGTTCGTTACAGCGTTACGTGAAGTTACACCAGAATTTGTATTTGCAGAACTGCGCGTTGCACGTGACGCAACACGCGTCGCAGTTGCATTTGCACGACCCGCTGTTACAGTGCCAGTACGCGCCTGGGTCGCATTACGGGAAGATGATGTATTACGCGCGCTGATACTGCGGGAATTTGCAGACGCGCCACTTGGCACAGCACGTGACGCCGCACGTGATGACGCAGTCGCGCCACGTGGATTGATTTTTGATGGCTGAACAACAGGCGAAACAACTTTTTCCGCCACTTCTTCGTCAGCAACCACGGCATCGTCAACAACGATTTCGTTGTCAGATATTTCAACAACGTCTTCGTATGAAATCGGCGCAACCTCAGCAAATGCGGGCAACACCAACAATCCACTTAATACTGCAACAAGTCTTTTCATGTTAAAACCTTCCCTTCTATTTACGTGACATTTTAACATATTACAAGAATCTAAACAAGAGAAAAAAACATATTCTTCTTACTATATTTGCAAAACAGTTTTTATTCCTAAATCATTAAAAAATATAATGAATTTTTCTTGCTATTTTAACACACTTGATTTATAATTAACCTTGTACAATAAAAAAAAGGAAGTCGTGTTGTCTGTTATAAAAAAAGCCGCTGTATGGATTCTGACACTGCCATTAATTGGATGTACCAGTGTACCAACAACAACACGCGACACCAGACTGGACAAGTACTATCCAAAAATTACCAGTGCAGATTTTACATACGACCCATACAAAACCCCAATCGCACAATGTTACGCAGACGAACTGGCAACCGGTAAACATACATCTGGCGCAACACTGATTGAAGACGGCCTGTCCGCATTCGTGATACGTTCTGCATTCGCACGCATGGCAACAAAAACAATAGACTTGCAGACATATATATACAGTAACGACTTTTCATCCAAGGTTTTAATCGGCGAACTGAAACACGCCGCAGACCGCGGGGTCAAGGTCAGAATATTGCTGGACGATTACGGAACAAAATCCGATATCGCCGATGTAACACTGTTGAACCAACACCCAAATATCGAAGTAAAAATCTTTAATACCGTGCCAGTACGCAGTAAACTGCTGTATTACCCACAGATTTTAACAGACTTTAATCGCCTGAATTCCCGTATGCATAACAAGCTGTTCATCGTTGATAATATTGCATACATCACAGGCGGACGAAACGTTGGTAGCAACTATTTCTATCCAGAAACTGCATCTAACTTTTCTGATACGGACGTTCTGTTCTTGGGCGATATGACAAAATACGCCACCGACAGCTTTAACGAATACTGGAATCACCACTTATCAATCCCTGCATCCGTATTTCCAAAGGCAAAATCAAAAAAAGCACTTAAAAAACTGGAAAAATCGTTCGCAAATCTGGAACAAACCAGCGCCGACGGTATAAAACAATACAATAATATTATCAATATGGCGCAACAGGAATATAAAAATAAAAATATGGATTTCAGCTGGGGACGCGGAAAATTCTTGGCAGACCCACCAGAAAAAGTAGAAATGCCGATGGATAAAAAAGAACAATACCACGGCAATATCATTCGCGCACTAAAACACTTGCTGAACAGAACAACAGATTCTGTTTATATGTCCGCTGCATACTTTGTACCTGGGCAAGACGGATTGGAAAACTTGCTGGATGCAGAAAAATCTGGGGTGCACATGACAATTGTTACAAATTCACTGGCATCTACGAACGCACCAACAGTTTATGCAAAATGGGAAAAATACAGAACAAAACTGATTGAATCTGGCGCAGACGTTTATGAATTTATGGTGTCCGCAGAAAACCTGCGCGGTAAAGAACACGACCGCGAAAGAAAACAATCCAGCTTTTCTGTGCTGCACAGCAAAACAATCGTGTTTGACGATAACATATCTTGGATTGGCAGCTTTAACCTGGACCCACGCAGCGCATATTACAATACTGAAAACGTCGCAATATTTGAAAGCCGCGACTTTGCACAAAAACTGCGCGAAATGATTATCAAAGACACAAAAACATCTTGGCATGTAACACTTGATAAAAATAACAATACAATCTGGACAGGCCAAAGACCAGACACACCAAAACCAAAAACATATAAACACGCACCAGATACAACTATATTCCGACGCATTTGGAAATCAATTTGTAATCTGGTTCCTGAAAAATTCGTATAAATAAAAACAGACCGTCGCCAATTACTTGGCGACGGTTGCTCCCTTCCTTCCGGTTATCCGGAAACTGATTATGCCTTTATCACACATGCACAAGGTTGCGGGCAATTACTTTTTTAAGCAGCCATTGCAACATTTGATGAAGACAAAACTGATGTATCGGCAGCGTCCATAATCTTTTTCGCTTCGGCAAAGACCAGTTCTTTGACGCGCAATGCCAATGTTTTTGTATCCAGACTTTCTGCTGGGACTTCAAAATTATCTGTACGAATCTGCAGGGAAACATACGCACCAACCAATGATGTACGCGATAAATCTTCGATGGAACGTGGCGCGTTATTTTGACCGATTTTTAATTCATCTGCCAATGATACAATTTGACGATCCGCATTTACCCAAACTGTTGTTGTCAGGACTTGGTTCAAGGCAATCATAATTTCTTTGATGTTTTTTTGCATGTGTGTTTCCCCTCCTTTCGGGCGTTTTATTGTTGTTTTATCTTATTTTTTTTGTAAATACCGATGTATTTACAAAATTATCAGATAAAATTTTTGTTTTTTTATTTTTTCCTTAAAAATCTGCCTTTTTCGCAGAATTCTAAGGTTTTTATTTCTTTTTCCCTTGTCTATACAAACATCTTAGAACAAAAACGAATCGCAGGTCAAGCATAAAATTTAATTATTTTCATTTTATTTTAATTTTTTTCATTTTTATTACGAAAACCATAAAATACCATAAAAAAACTATAAATTGTCATTGACAACCATAAAATACCGTGCTACATTCACGTTGAAGCACAGAAACAACGCCACGTAACGGCCCAAAAAAAACAGGAAAATTCATAAATGTCATTGTTTCTCTCATCTTATGAAAATCGTTTGGATACCAAGGGTCGTATCTCGGTTCCGGCGTCTTTCCGTGCTTCGGTCAATAATGAAAAATTTGCAGGCGTGGTTTTATTCCGTTCTTTTACAAATAACTGTATCGAAGGGATGTCAATGTCCCGCATGGAACAAATGGCGGCCGCAACTGATAAAATGGGCGTATTTGACAGTGAACTGGACGATTTAACCGCAATGCTGTTCGCAGACGCACGACAATTGGCATTTGATGTAACTGGCCGCATTGTTATACCAACAGACCTGTTAAAACACGCCGGAATTACAGACCGCGCAGTATTCGTTGGTCGCGGAAACAGTTTTCAAATCTGGAACCCAGACGCATTTCATAACGTCCAAGAAAAATCATTACAAAACCTGCGCAAATCCCGCCCAAATTTAAAAATAGCCGAATAAAAAACGCCCGTTTGGGCGGTATTTTATCTTATATGAACATTAGAATTCATAACTTTTGCAACAATACTTGATTTACTTACGTTTACATCACCACGCCTTGTAAGTCCTGCCCGTTTTGTAAATTCATCAATTGCACTGATATGCAGACACAAAGCCGCTGCACCTGTATTCGGTTTGCATAATTGAATTTTGCCCGGCATTACGACTTGCAATTCTTTTAATTTATCTGACACCTTGGCGTAACGACCGACAATATAAGAGTTTAAATCCATTGCTGTCAACCATTCACTTGTTTTTTCCGGAATCGTGTTACGCCTTGTAACCCCTGCCCGTTTTGTAAACTCATCAATTGCACTGATATGCAGGCATAAAGTTGCAGCTTTGCCTTTTGGTTGTCGCAATTGAATATTTTCCGGCATTACGGCTTGCAATTCTTTTAATTTATCTGACACCTTGTTGTTACAACCGACAATATAAGATTTTAAATTCTGTGTTGCCAACCATTCACTTGTTTTTTCCGGAATCGCGTTATACCTTGTAAGCCCTGCCCGTTTTACAAATTCATCAATTGCACTGATATGCAGACACAAAGCCGCTGCACCTGCATTTGATTTACACAATTGAATATTGTCCGGCATTACAGACTGTAAACTTTTTAAACCATCTAACAATTTACAACAACCTCCCATAATATAAGATTGCAAATCAGTTGTTGCCAGCCATTCATCTGTTTTTTCCGGAATTATATTACGCCTTATAAGCCCTGCCCGTTTTGTAAACTCGTCAATTGCACTGATATGCAGACACAAAACTGCAGCATTGCCTTTTGGTTTACGTAATTGAATTTTGTCTGGCATTACAAACTGTAAATTTTTTAAACTATCTGACAATTTATAAGAACGTCCCATAACATAAGACCGCAAATCAGCTGTTGCCAACCATTCATCTGTTTTTTCTAAAATCTTTTCCTCTTCTAAACATATAACATCCAATGCGTGCAAATTCATTAAAACTTCGGATGATGTAATGATTTTATACGGCTTAACAACTGTACTTTTATCATTACCCCCCGCCAGATTTCTGACATTTTGTGTTTGTATTTGTTTTTCTTTTGGTTTCAACACCATACTACCTGCAACATCCTTGAACAACACTTGTTTTGCATAACGGGCTATTCGTAACGCATTATCAAACATATCGTTTTCGTGCTTTTTAAATACAGTATCAACAACAAAAGCAACCTTGTTAGGTTTATTATCATCTAAACGTATTGCCCGACCCGCCGTTTGTTCTGCCTTGACATACGAATGTGTCGGATAGTTTATACACAAATTAACAGACGTATCATCAAACCCCTCGGTCAGTGTGTTCACCTGACACGCAACAGTATAATGTCCATCAATAAAATTTTGTTTTTCTGTTTCAAAATCTTGCATTTCTGATGAAAATGCACATGCAACTGTTTTGCCAATCTTTTTATTTATTGCATCGGCCTGATATTTTGCAATTTTGATATTAGGACAATTTATTATCGCCTTTGATTCAGAAAATCTGTGACCAGTATCTTCGTCATATCCTGTTACATAAATATCTGCAATTTCATCCGTCAAAGATTCAATATCAATTTGTCCGATAATTGATTCATAGTCATATTCACCTGATTTTGTCAGTTCTGCCTGCTCTAAATCAAATACAACACTGGAACAATATAGAACATTTTTTACAGGTGCCAACACACCATGACGAACACCTTCTGCCAAACTCATCGAATAAACTTCATTATTTAAAATCTGACTGACAGATTTATTCACATCATACGTCGGAGTTGCCGTAAATCCAATAGTTGGCACATTTGCAGTCAACATAGTCATAAGTTGTGATATTTTTTCGCCAAGAATATGATGCGCTTCGTCTGCAAAGACCATGCCAATATTTTCAATACCCAGCACATTTATCAAATTCTCTAATGATTGATATGTTGACACAATAACATCTGCATCAACGTTTTTGCAACGACCACTAAATTCACTGGCACTAAAGCCCGCAAATACATCCAGTTTTTCATTTGTCTGGTTTATCAAGTTCAACCTTGGAACTAAAATAACCAACTTTTTATTTATATTATTTACACGTGCCCGATTAAGATATGCCTGTGCCATATATGAAAACATAACAGTTTTGCCAAAACCTGTTGGCAATTTATAATAACTGTTCGCAACCTGTGCATCAGACATTTTTGCCAGCGCATATAAAGCTTCGAACTGTTTATTACGCAAACATGGCGTACCATTGATAACATTTTGCTTTTCAGTCATCAATAATTGTCGCAACCCTTGACGCAATAGCCTGACTTGTTTTTCAATATCTGCTTTCATAAACTATCTCGTTATTTCCTAAGAACAAGATTATAGACAATAAAAACAGATTGTCAACTCGTTTCATATAAAACAACTTTAAAAAAACCGCCCGTTGGGCGGTGTTTTATTCTTTGGTTTCTTGCAGTTTGGCGCGAATATCAGATAACGCCTTGGCGCGTTCCTCTATTAATCCATTTAAATTAGCCTTGGTTAAATCCGCAGCGTATTTAATAGAATTCGCAAATGCCAGCGCATCACTGTTTCCATGCGTTTTGAACGCAAAACCACGCAACCCCAAGAAAGTCGCACCCGCGTATGAGCGTGGGTCAATCTTGTGCTTTAATCTTTTAAATACATGAACCAAGAAAAACGCACCAATTATCGCCAATACAGACTTTTTAAAGTTTTCAACAATAACACGTTTAATCAGTTTTGCGGTACCTTCGACCGTTTTTAACACAATATTACCAGTAAACCCGTCTGTAACAACAACTTGAACACGGCCGGCACTGATGTCGTTTGCCTCTACAAAACCGATGTATTCATATGGCAAAGCGTCTTTGTTTTCTGTTAAAACCTTGTTCAAGTGAACCAACGTTTCATTACCCTTGGTTTCTTCGGAACCAATGTTCAAGACACCCAATTTTGGTTTTGGCATACGGCCTACAACCTCGGCATAAACGCTGCCCAGAACAGCAAAGTCGAACAAAACATTTTCATCACACTGAACATTTGCACCCAAATCAAGTACAACCACACGACTGTCACCGGCACCCGATGGCAACATGGTTGTAATCGCAGGACGCGCAATACCATCAATTGTTTTTAATGCCAATTTTGACAAAGACATCAGCATACCAGTATTTCCAGCACTGATAACAGCGGACGAATTGCCTTCGCGGACGTCTTTGATTGCCATATACATAGATGTATCTTGGGCATGACGTAAAACATCCATAACCTTGTCCGTACCCTTGATAACGCCTGGGGCGTGTACCACCTCTACATTACGGGCGACACGTGGATATTTTGCCAATAATTTGCGTAATTTTTTTTCATCGCCAAACAGACGAAATGAAATACTGTTTTCGCCATTTTGATACAAGAACTGGTTCATGCCACCTAAAACAGCATTTGGACCTTTGTCCCCACCCATTGCATCAATCGCGATAATCTTTTTTTCTTCGGACATGATAAAAATAAAAAAAGCAGAAAATGGCCACGTATGTGTACCCTGCCATTTCTGCCTTTATCCCATTTGATTGGTTAAATTATTTTGCACCACATGCAGGGCATACGTGGTGTGGGCGTTTCTTTTCACCACATGTTTTGCAAACACCACATGGCATTACAGATAATGCATCATGTGAGCGACGTTGTGCACTGCGTGCTTTACTTGTTTTACTTTTTGGCGTTGCCATTTCTTATCCTTTTGATTTTATAACTGTACTATTGTATTCAATTTCTGCCAATTTGCAAGCAAAAGTTTAATCTGATATTACTTGGGCGAAAAACATACCATGATTATGCATCAATCCGACAACAGCACTGTGATCATCCAAGCCTAAATAAAAACTGTATCCGTCAGATTCTAATTCTTTTATCTTGGCCAGTTTGAATTCGGCTGTTGTTCCCGGGTAATCGTGCGGTTTACAGAAAACAAGCTTTTGCGTGTTTGGCAATAATGACTGAATCAGATTTTCAACACGTTCCTGACCCATTGCCCAACGACCTGTGATAAAAACAATCGTAAAGTCGCGACCCAGTGCTTCCAGAACCTTTATCATGTTCTGATTTGGTTCACCAAAACGATCATAGTTTGGCGTTGCGAATTTTTTACACACAACACCGTCTATATCACAATAAATTGCTGGTTTTTCTGACATATATTAAACCTTTGTAATTTTCAGATGCCGACGCCCAGTGTGGTATTTACCATACTGGGCGCCTGTTTCATAATCGCAGGATATTAGATATCCAACAATTGCTGTTGACCATTACCTTCGCGTGCCAAGCGTTCTGCCTTTTCTTCTTCTTTGGCAATTTCGCGTACACGACGAACGTATGCACCTGTTCCAATTGGAATCAAACGACCAACAATCAAGTTTTCGTTGATACCAACCAATTTATCTGTTGAACCGCTAATTGCAGCGTCAACCAATACCTTGGTTGTCTGTTGGAACGATGCGTTTGAAATAAATGAACGTGATGTCAATGATGCACGTGTCAAACCAACCAAGACCTGTGATGCGGTCGCCAGTTTGCCGTTATCGCGTGCAACGCGTGCGTTTTCTTCTTCGAAATCAACACGGTCAACGACCTGGCCCATCAAGAAGCCTGTGTCACCAGGATTTGTGATTTCAACACGACGTGTCATTTCACGAATTAAGATTTCAATGTGTTTGTCATTGATTACCACGCCCTGCAAGCGGTAAACTTGCTGAATCTGTTCAACCATAAAGGTTGCCAATGCTTTCTGACCCAAGATACGCAAGATATCCTGTGGAACTGGGTCACCATCAACCAGTTTTTCAGCCTTTTTAACAACGTCACCACTGCGTACCAACAGGTTTGTACCCTTTGGTACTGCATATTCAACAGGTGCGGTACCGTCTGTTGGTTCAATGCGGATAACAATCTTGTTCTTGGCATCTTCCAGTTCAACCGTACCATCAATTTCTGCCAACAGGGCAGGATTTGTTGGACGGCGTACTTCCAGCAATTCATTAACACGTGGCAAACCACCTGTAATGTCGCCCGTACGCTTTGCCTGAACAGGGATGCGTGCCAAAATATCACCAGCAACAACCTTGTCACCATTTGCAACATTCAATACAGAATAGATTGGCAACAGGTATTCGGCAATCTTTTTGCCACCCAAAGATATAACATTACCCTTGTCATCAACCAATGTAACGGCTGGTTTCAATGCTTTCTTGGTATTTGTTTTCCAGTTTATAACCTTGCGTGAAACGATACCAGTCATAGAATCAACTTCTTCTTGGTATGAAACGTTTTCAATCAGGTCATTAAAGTTCACAATACCGTCTTTTTCAGCGATGATTGTGTTGGAATATGGATCCCATTCTGCAACCTTGGCGCCTTTTTCAACAGTGTCACCGTCGTTGACAATCAGCATAGATGCATATGGCAGGTTACTGCTGAACAGTTCTTTGCCTTCGGCGTCAACAATTGCCAATTTACCGTTACGTGACAGTACAACAACACGGCCTGCACTGTTTTTAATTGTGTTTACGCCAGACAGTTTAACTGTACCAGATACAGGAACTTCGATAAAGTGACTTTCCGCACCACCTGATGCAACACCACCAATGTGGAAAGTACGCAACGTCAACTGTGTACCAGGTTCACCAATTGACTGTCCTGCGACAACACCAACTGCTTCGCCAACGTGTACCAATGCATTTCTGGACAAGTCCATACCATAACATTTTGCACACAGACCGTCTGAACAACATGTCAGAACACTGCGTACATCAACAGATGGCAGACCAGATTCATTGATTTGTTTTGACGCAGCCTTGGTAATCAATTCGCCTGCTGGAACGATAACTTCTTTGGTCAAAGGATGAACAATGTCATGTGCCGCAGTACGTCCCAAAACAACATCACCCAACGCAACAGCCAATTTTGAACCCTGATATACAGGTTTCGCAGTAATAAAGTCTGTTGTGCCACAGTCATGTTCTGTAATAACAGTATTCTGCGCCAATTCAACCAAACGACGTGTCAAGTAACCAGCGTCAGCTGTCTTCAACGCCGTGTCAGACATACCTTTACGTGCACCGTGGGTAGATGTAAAGTATTCTGCCATTGTCAGACCTTCTTTAAAGTTCGAAATAATTGGAACTTCGATAATAGAACCGTCTGGTTTCTGCATCATACCACGCATACCTGCCAACTGTTGAATCTGACGTTTGGAACCACGGGCGCCAGATAACGCCATCATATATACAGAATTCCAGTTGTCGCCTGTTGTTTTACCCAACGCAGCATATGCCATATCACCCAATCTGTCCGTTGTCTTGTGCCACAAGTCAATCAACTTGTTATAACGTTCGCCACCTGACAACAAACCGTTTTGATATTGTTCTTCGATTTCAGCCGCTGCTTTTTCAGATTCTGCAATCAAATCTTTCTTTTCTTCTGGAATTACAACGTCGTCGTAACCAATTGAAATACCACTGCGTGCGGCCTGTTCAAAACCTGTATTCTTTAACGCGTCAGCCAACAAAATCATCGCCTTGTCGCCACAACGTTCATATGTTGTCGCCAACAAAGATTTAATTTCGCCACGTGGCATAACCTTGTTCACTAAATCAAATGGCATATTTTCACAATCTGGCAACAGTTCGCCTAAAATCATACGGCCAGCTGTTGTTTTATATGTTTTGCCCTTGATACGTGCAACGATTGGTGTATGCAATGTGATTGCCTTGTTTTCCAATGCCAATTGAACTTCGTCCATATTTGCAAAACGTGGTGATTTGTCGGTGTGTTCGCCATTTATCAACGAGATATAGTAAACACCCAAAACCATGTCTTGTGTTGGAACAATCATTGGTTCACCGTTCGCAGGTGACAATACGTTATTAGAAGACAACATCAATGTACGTGCTTCTAATTGTGCTTCTAATGAAATTGGAACGTGAACAGACATCTGGTCACCGTCAAAGTCAGCGTTAAATCCAGCGCAAACCAATGGATGCAGACGGATTGCCTTGCCTTCTATCAAGACAGGTTCAAATGCCAACAGTGATAAA